>JAYTVL010000415.1:0-15868 GCA_043744075.1 Pirellula sp.
CATCCTCATCCACTTCCATGTGAACAGTGACAATTTCTCTTCCAAGTAGTGGCTCAATTTTTCTAAGCAAACCCGGGGCAATTTTCCAGAGCGACATAGCAAAAGGCTTGTTTTCGATTTGTTCACTTTAAAAATCGACGCCAAAAGGCGAAAGCCGCCGAATTTATTTCGGTGGATCGTTACCATCACCCTACTAGAAGTAGGTTACTAAGGTCATTTACCCCTAGTATCTACTGTAGTTGACGTTTTTGGGCTATATCAGATGTTCAGGACGTTGATGTTGTCGAGTCGCCTGCAGCGGCTCGGCAACGCAGATCGTATTTACCCCCTAGGCCTCGAATGGGAGCTTGTGGGAGAGCTTGCGAGGGGAGCAAGCCCAAAAGATGAGGCACGAGGCCGGTGGAGCCATTAATTAATTGATCTCACCATCTACTTGAAAAGCGTTGCTGGGTCCGCTGCCCATAGCTTTCGAACGGCCAATGCTCCGCTGATCGTACACATTAAGAACGTCAAGCAAAAAACTAATAGGACGCGTTGTGCTGTCAGCATCATGACGAGTCCTGTAAGTTCGGCGAGCCATAAGTAAAGCACCCAGCTTGTCAGCCAACCTGGCAGAAAGCCAAAAACGCTCAGATAGAAGGACTGCAACATTACAAACCGCAAGAAATAATAAGGGCCATAGCCCATCGCTTTCAGCGTCGCAAATTCCGCGAGGTGATCGTGAATATCCGTGAACAAGATTTGATAGCAGATAATCACTCCGACAAACAATCCCATGACAGTCCCAATGGTAAAGATGATTCCAATAGGTGTGTTGGTGGCCCAGAAACCAATTTCACGCTGAATGAGCGCTTCCCGTTCGTAAACGTGGATGGCGTCACCGAGAATCAACTGCAGCTCTTCTTGAACAGCCGTTTTGTGGGCACCCTTGGTCAGTTTCACCAGTCCTAAGTCGACTGCTGCCAAAGCGGGATTCATACCGTTTCGAAATGGGAAAAAGTGCTCGACTCCGCGATCGGAAACAATGACAGAGCCATCGTAAACAAAGTCCGTGCCGATCTCGACCCATTCTCTCAACTCTACCCTTCGACCCGAGAGTTCAGCCTCTTGTTCACGAAGTTTCTGAAGATCCTTTCGCTCGAAGCCATATTTTGCCTTGCTTTTGCGGTCGACTAAGACAAAGTTCGAATCGGTGAGCAATCGGCACTTTTCATTCATGACGGGGTCGATGAATACATTGCCGTCTATGGGCACTCCAATGGCTCGTATTGACCGAGACACATGCCCGATGACTCTTATCTCGGACATCGAGCGGTCTATGTAAAGCGGTTGGACGCTGAGCACATTAGAAGCCGCTCGAGCTCGCTGGAGCAATCCATAATTGAATCGTTGCTCGCTCGGGACCGTATAGCGAGCCGGGCTCATGATTACGAGGTCCGCGTCCAGGAGACGCAAAATCTGCACCGTGCTATCGAACAGTCCGTTCAAAAAGCCTATCTGCATGAACATCAGGACGACGGCAAAACCGATCCCTGATGAAGCTAGCAACAGCTTCGGCAAACTAGAGGTTGTGTTAAGCCAGGCAAGCGGAGTTCGCATCAGGAAATGGTGTTCGAAATGATAGGAGTTAGTACACTGCCGTGCACATCCGTCAGCCGGAAATCGCGACCGGCGTAACGGTATGTTAGCTGCTCGTGATTTAATCCCATCAAGTGCAGGATCGTTGCATGCAGATCGTGCACGCTCGCTGGATTATCCTGTGCGGCGAATCCAAATTCGTCCGTGCTGCCATAGACCGTCCCGCCCTTGATCCCGCCACCCGCCAGGCAGACAGTAAAACCGTAGTGATTGTGGTCTCGCCCAAATTTGGATTGATTGCCGCTCATCTCGACGGTTGGCGTGCGCCCAAATTCGCCACCCCATACAACCAGTGTATCCTCAAGCATTCCCCGCTGCTTGAGATCGCTAAGCAATGCGGAGATCGGCTGATCAATTTCAGCAGCCAGCTTGCGATGATTCTCTTCGATTTTGTCGTGATTGTCCCACGGTTGGCCTGCACCATGCCACAACTGGACCATGCGAACTCCACGTTCAAGTAATCGACGTGCAATCAACGTTTGTCTTCCATGAACTCCGTCTCCGTAAGAATCGCGAATGTACTGCGGTTCGTTATTAATGTCAAAAGCATCCGTGGCAGCGGTTTGCATACGGAATGCTAACTCGAAAGACTCAATCCTCGAGTCGAGTCGCGGATCAAGCCGTTCGCGTCGATGTGTCTCATTGAGGCGCTGCAATAAATCTAGCTGCTGGCGTTGGGTTTGAAGGCTCGCGTGTGGACTGCGAATATTCTCGATGAGCCGTTCCACCGATGATTGCTTGGAGTCTACGTAGGTACCCTGGAGCGAACCGGGCAGAAATGCCGATTGCCAATTCTCGGCGCCTTTGATTGGCAGGCCGCCGGGACACATCGAGACAAAACCAGGCAAGTTTTCGTTGTCGTTGCCGAGACCATACGTTAGCCAAGAGCCAAGACTAGGCCTTGCTTGAATGGAATCGCCGCAGTTCATGAGCATTAGCGATGGTTCATGATTCGGCACTTGAGCGAACATCGATCGGACAACTGCGATGTCGTCGATGTGTTCGGCCGTTTTGGCAAACAATTCACTGACTTCTATACCGCTCTGCCCGTAGGCCTTGAACTTGAACGGAGTTGGAAATGCATGCCCCGTCTTGCGTTCCGTAAGGAGTGTATTTGGGACCGACTGGCCCGCATACTTGACCAACGCAGGCTTCGGATCAAATGTATCGACATGTGAGGGACCGCCATTCATAAAAAAGTGAATGACCCGTTTCGCTTTTGGCAAAAAATGAGGCCTGTTCTCGTTTGCTGCTTGAACGCTCCGATTTTCTGCAAGCAAACCCGCAAGGCCGAGCATACCGAATCCGACTCCTGAACGGCGAAGGAAATCACGGCGGGAAAAACCAAATTGCTCTAACATAGTCTCGATCAATCTACAAACATAAATTCATTTGCCAACATCAAAACTTGCGCTAGCTGCTGCCAGCGTTCCAATAACCCCATGCTTTCTCCTGCAAAATCTTTCTCCGCATCAGAAACTGAGTTTACCGTATCGCCACCAGACCCTGCTGATCCAGTTGGTCGTACCAGCTCTTTAGATTCATTGCCTGATTGAATAAAATCCAGAGCGAGATTCAATTCATCGCCGGTCGGATGACGTTGGTAAAGCCTGACATACAACTGATCAACGCGATCACGATCAACCTGGTCACCTTCGACCAATATTTCTGTCAGTTGTTTTGCTCGGTCTGCAATGAAGGGATGATTCATAGCGAACAATGCTTGTTGCGGCACAGAGGTTTCAGATCTCTGAGGAATCGAAAGATCGGGACTCGCGAAATCAAACATTCGCAAAACCGACGACACCCTTTCTCGATCAATTATTGCGTAGAGCGTGCGGCGGACGTTATTCTTGTCGAACAACGGTTTCGACTTCCCACCTACTTGAAGATCCAATGCCCCAGACGACGCAAGCCATGCGTCACGAGCTTGTTCGAAGCTGAGACGGCGGGCTTCCATTCGAGCGACCAACCGATTAGCTGGATCTCGCTGTCGAGATGTGGTTTCGTTTCCTTGCTTGTACGTGTTAGACAACATGATCGTTCGATGCAGCGACTTAATGCTCCAACCAGAAACGATAAATCGCATTGCGAGCCAATCCAACAGCTCAGGGTGACTTGGCTGTTCAGCCCTATTGCCGAAATCGCTTGGTGTGCCCACCAATCCACGCCCGAAGTGGTGCATCCATATCCGATTCACGATTACCCTTGCCGTCAACGGATTCAGCGGACTCGCGATGGCATTAGCAAGTTCCAATCGCCCACTTCCTTGTTCGAATGGTTTAGCGTCTTCACCGCCAAGTGCCGTTAAAAAGCGACGCGACACTTCTGAGCCTTTGGTCATGGGATTGCCGCGAAGAAATACTCTTGGGTTCGAAGGGATCGGGCGGTCGACCAAAATAGTCGCATAGGTGGGCGCGCTCGCACTATCAATCAGCCATTTATCGACTTCGCCCTGCAGTTTCCACAACTCGACTATGACGTTGGTGGGGAAATACGCTTCAATGTTGGTGATGTGTTCGTCTGGCACGTGACATGGCGACTCGATCCCATACAGCACTCGCCGGAGCTGATCGTCGTGTGCATCAGGAAAGCTCTTTGTGTCGGGTTTAGCAGCCAGAAGTTCACGCCAACGCTTTTCGATATCCACAAAAGAATCGCCATACTCAAACGCAACTTGCTTCAGAAGTTCGCGATTTTTTATCTCACTTACAGTGACTTTCTCAATCACTACCCTGTGCCATTTGGCGAAGACTGGGTTTGCTGAATGCTTGTCCTCTGCCAAGAAAGTTTGCCATCTGCGAACGACGAATGGGTTCAAGTCTTCTGGTTCAACAACTTGGTTAAACACCTCTTCTGGATATTTCTCAAGTTCAAGTTGAGCAAGAAGATATTGCTCGACTTTCGAGCGGACACGGGCGGACTGTTCTTCACGACGATTGGCAATGGTTTCACGACGTTTCGATTCCCGCTTCTCAAATTCTTCAATAAACGCCGTGTCCAGCGACTGACCACAGCTGACTAACTCTTCTGCGCTACTTTGAAAGACTCCATAAAGCGAGTAGTAGTCGCGTGTAGGAATCGGATCGTACTTGTGATCATGGCACCGAGCGCATGCAACCGACAATCCCAACATCCCGCGAGTA
This sequence comes from Pirellula sp., assembly GCA_043744075.1. GTDB lineage: Bacteria > Planctomycetota > Planctomycetia > Pirellulales > Pirellulaceae > JBKCUI01. The sequence continues at coordinate 4,785 of JAYTVL010000415.1, forward strand.
ACGACATCGATTCGATCATCAATGACGTCATGCGTTACGCCGAGGAAACGCCGTCCTAGTGTGAGAAAACCCATGGCTACTAGTTCAGGTGAATCTGCAGAAAAGATCTTGTCGGCAGCTAGCTGCAATCGCACAAATTGATCGTACGGCAGATCTTGATTGAACGATCGAACTACCCAATCACGATACGCAGAAGCGTGCACCCAGCGGTTTTCTTCTCGCGCGTAGACGTATCCTTTTGTATCGGAGTAGCGAGCTACATCGAGCCAATGCCTCGCCCATTGTTCTCCGTATTGCGGGGAAGCCAGCAGGCGCTCGATCAATTTTGAATACGCATCCGGGGACGGGTCTAGTACAAAAGAATCGACCTCAGTCGGAGAGGGTGGCAAGCCAGTCAGATCTACCGTGGCTCGGCGAACCAGCGTACGGCGATCTGCGATCGGGCTTGGTTGCAGGCCTACTTTAAGCTGTTTTTCCAAAATGAAGCAATCTATTTGTTGCTGGCCCCAAGTGTTCTCGCTAAGAAACGGTGGCAGCACGCTTGCGACAGGCTGCAACGACCAAAGTATTTTATGTTCGGTAATTGTCTTGGGCTCAATGGCAATGCGTGGATCGGGCGCTCCCATCTTGACCCAGGCCTCTAAGTCCGAGATTTCGCGATCAGCGAGTTTCTTGGTCGGTGGCATCTGCAGATCCGCGTTTGAATAACGCACGGCCTGGATCAGGCGGCTCGCATCAGGCGAACCAATTTGGATCACAGATCCATGCTCTCCACCCACCTGCCACACGGCGCGAGAATCAAGCCGAAGTCCACCTTCCTGCTTCTTCTCGCCGTGGCATTCAAGGCATTTGTCGACCAAGAGAGGTCGAATTTGCGATTCAAAAAAGGAATCCCCATCTCCAGCACCTAGAGCTTTAATCGTTGCCAAACAACAAAGTCCGGTGAATAAAAAAGTTAAGATTGGTTTGGGCTGGGACATTTTCAATCACTGGCGTCGATCACAAGTTGGGCCGAGTAAATTGCTAACTAACTCGAACTTAGAAATTGGTATTTGTAAGAGTCCAACTTGAAACTCCAATGGAATTGCGTTGGCGAACAACCACAGGTCTCCCACTGTAATCTCAAAGGATGGACGAATCCAATTGTACCACGACTTCAGTATCGGCGAAACAACTCTCAACTTGAAGTAACATGTTGGATGCGACTGAGTTTATTGAATGCGATACGAAGTGCGTCGCTAGCGTAGGGCGTCTGAATCATTCGCCTGAGATCATGCAGTTGTGGCGAAACGAATTGGTTGCGGGCCGTTATTAAACGGCCTCCGAAGTGGAAAGGCAAAAAGGTTGTATAAGTGGTAAAAACGATTGAACTACAAGACTGTGGCATCTTGATTTACGATGACGCCTTCCTGCCTGCTGACCTTGCTGATCGCTATTTCGTCGATTTGCAAGACAATTGTGCTTGGGAGCAAAAGCCCGGAATTTTTGGTCACATACAACCACGATTGATTGCATCCTATGGAGACACTGGCGCCACATACCGTTACTCAGGTGTCGATAACGTGTCATTGCCATTGACCGACACTTTGCTTGAGATCAAGAGCAAAGGATTGTACCTTCCATCCATCAATTGGCTTTACTGTAGCGCAGCTTGGTCCACCATCCTTGCCGGTCCCTGGAATTGTGGCTTGTAGTATTCGCTTTGGAGCGTCAACAACCGAGTCTATCATTTCCCATGTAATGCCTTGCAAAGGAATCTTGATTCGACGTTGCCAACAACTGTCCATTTGACCAGCGGATTTTCCAATGTCAATGTAAATGAAGCGTCCAGTTGGCGGTCCCTGGACGATGCTGCCGACAAAGTTTGGCGGGCCATCGGCTCGGTTGTTCTTGATCGTGATCCTAAATTCAAATTGAAGGTCAGGAGCCTTTGATCGTCGGACCTGAATTGTATTGTAGTCGTTGCCCTTGCCTTCTTGAATGCCGAAGTCTACTCCGGGTGGAGGAGCAACCAAAATGATCTGTATCGGCACTGATTTTTCTGTGTGTGATTGCTTCTTCATTGCTTTGGTATCCTTGGAATGAACCGCCCAGTGCGAGCCATGTAGGGACCATCGGTGACAAGGGTTGCATTGGCACGAGTCACAACGGTATCAGTTAAATTCTTTCCTAAACTACGTGGCGTCAAATACATCAAAACCGAACTATACAGCCCTGTAGCAAAACCGATCCTTCGAACTGCGCATCATTGGATACTCAAACCAAGTCCTCACCATTATTTATCACGAGCTGATGACATTCCAGCCAAGTCGGCGGCTCGCATTTGTCAGCAAGGTTACGAATGACATTTTCGGGAACAACGCTTGATCGATTTTTGTTTTGACTAAGAATTGTTTTCATTGGCGGCTCGACATAGACGATCTCAATTCTGGCGCTGTAATCGGCAAACAAATCAATCCATCGAGTTCGGGTCAATTTCATGGTGTTGGTTGCGTTAAACGCAAATGGGACTCGATTGCGCAAATGTTCCCGACAACGCTCTTCCAAGAAGCCCCGAAAGAAGCATGACGTTGCATGAAAACTCTTCATGCGGAACATAATGCAGATTTGGCTCTCCCTGACGAAAGAATAAAAACCGAGCGTGATCGGTGCCAAATTTATACGGCTTTTCAAAGCAATTCAATTCCTCTGATTGGAGTCGCCAGTAATTTAGGGTTTCTTCTGAACGACTCATGGCCAGTTTCCTTATCGAGTTCGGTAGTTATCGGTTTGGCTGCGTCATGAAATAGTCCGGTGAAAGCAAGGATCTCACGATCTTCAGGAGCCAACGATTTCCATTCGTCCAGCTCCGCTAGTTCGTGAAGAACCAACTTGGTGTGAGTCCAGACATCACCTTCGGCGTGCCATTTTGCATCCTGAATGCACGATGACATGGCTCTGCACCAAGGTTGCGATTCGGCCCAATCGATCAATCCATGGATTGATGCCGTTTTTAGTTCGTCCCAGTTCATGACCAAATATTCACACCGTCCGCTAATTGATTGGCAACCATCTGTTGGTATTGCCAATGCTTGCTTTGCTTGATCTTCTCGAGGAATTCTGGACGAACGAATTTGGCTCGTACAGAGACGGATTCGTTTTTTTCCGTTCGCAAATACAAGCCTTCCATGAGATTGTCGACTCGTTTCGTAAACGGATTGTCGAATGTGCTGCCGAATTTTGACGGACCAATCAGATTCTCAAGTTCTTTTCGATCAAGTTCCCCTTGGTGAAGTACAGGAACTGTTTGGACGCCCGTATCTCGAAGGAGTTCAGTTCGCTTCTTTAGGTCAAGAAAAAGGAGTTCAGTTTTATCGAAAATATCGAACTCGAAAAAGTAGTGGTTGAGCAATCTGTAGTGGATCGAGTGACGAGCGTAGGCCCACTCACCGAAGAGAATGAAACGATCCTTTAGTCGATCTTCTAGCACATGTCGCTTAACGGTTGCCCACTGCTTGAACAAATCGTATTGCGGATGCATTCCTTCAGTGATCAAATGCCCACGGCACTGTAGAACCATCTCGCCGGATTCCGAGAAGTGAATTCCGACATTGGTGCCATCGATTTTTTCTTCGATGATTAGCGATGGATCGGCGATGAATTCCCTCGATTCGGTTTCGCCTAAATGCTTATCGTCATCGGTCCCCTTAGAGCCAAATAGATGGGGGGTTCGTGGGTATTTTGTAAAATCTCCTTGCGTAGCGCCCATCGGTATATTTCCTGAGTCGATCGATCCAAACATTCTAGCGTCAAATATCGAACGCAAGAAAGCCCGATCGATGAAGCACATGGTAGACCTCCATTTAGAAATCTGCCGAAACAGACAGGGAATGCGAGGGTGGAGGTTCGGCATTTCGTCAGAGAGTCAAAAAAATGTTCTGTGTCTGTCAACTCTCGTCGTACCCTTGCTGCTTAAACTTCCGACAATTTGGCAATCCACGTCGCATTCGTTTCGTCGTTTTTTCACAATCGAATTGAGTTGGATCGTGTTTTCCACGCCATTGAAGCATTTGCGCGTGTTCTTCGTGGTATAGGTGATAGGAGTTTCGATCGATTCGATGCCGATCCGACAGCCAACAGTTTAACGCAATTTCAAGCGGAAGCGAACTCTGTGTTACGTTCCGATTCGATTCGCGGCGCGTTGGATCTTTTCGAAGAGACGGATGTTTTGAAGGTAAAATATGGAGGTGGATCGCAGCTTGGACGCAATGTGCATTCGTTGCAGGCGGAGGTTTTGCAAGCCAAATCGCCTTCGGAGAAACCGACGAGCAAGGACAACGACCTGTTTCAGATGCATGCACGCCCGGCGATTTGTGTGCAACGCTTCTGCATTTGCTAGGCATAGCACCCGACGAGACTACGACTATGCAATCGAGCCGAACAATGAAAATCATTGAGTCAGGCGTGGTTCTAAAAAAAGCTCTGACATAGATGCTCAGCGGATTTTGATTCTTTGAAGTCGACGAAGTATACGACATCGCTTTGGAACCAGTCGTATTCGTTAAAACCCCATGGACATTTTAGACGAAGTGGATAGAGAATTTAAGAGAATTCCTATCCGATTCGAATGAGTGGCGACACATGAATCACCCTTGCGCAGTAACATGGAAAACCGATGCACAACGCTCCCCACATCCAACGTGCCATTTATCAGATTGGAAAAAGGTTCAATAACATGCCCAGCCACACAAAACTTAGTCAGCCAACAATCTTCCTTTATGCTCTGTGCCTAGCCCTGCAATTCTGCGCATCATTTAAAGCCATAGGCGACGACACACTTCCTGTCCCCAACAGTCCATGGTTTACGTTGCATGGCAAGATCATCGCACCCAACGACGTGAGTCACGACGATCTTATCTGCGAAGCAATAGAGCAATACAACTCCGGCCTTGGTTTCCTTCGCCAATCAATTGCTTTGAACCAATCAGAGCAGTTCGAGACCAAGGTGCAGGGATTGCAAACTAGTGTTGTCATTCATGCCAGAACGAAAGACAATCGACTGCAAGCATATTGGACCTGCAGCGACACTGACCTTCGGACAAAATCTCAAGAAAAGATTGAATTGACGTTAGCCCCAGCAGCAGATTTCCGATTTCGATTGGTGCACGAGGGGAAACCTGTGCAAGGCGCGATGCTGATAGTCGATGGATTTTGCACGGCGATTGCGACGTCAAACGAAGAAGGATTTGCGACTGCAAAACTGCCAGCAGGGGACCGCCCATTGGTCGCGGTTGCCTATCACCAAGAAAAGCAACTCGCGAAAGTGAAGAGGGATTTTTTGGGACCAAGCGAGTACACCCCATTCCCTGAGCTGAAATTGGATCGTTGGGATGTCCGCAGCATTAGGGTCGAAGATACGACGGGAAAACCACTTCCCAACATCCGTGTTTCCGCAGGGCCAATCAGCGATCTCGATCAAAAGAACCCATATGCTTTGCCTGAGTTTTCAGGTCTCAGCGACCAGTTGGGCGAAACAACCCCGCTTTGGATTTCCGACGAGCGATGGCGTTTGAAAGTGCTAACTCCGGGCTATCGAATTGTTTCCAATGACGCGAAGTCACACAACCGACTGGTGTTAGCAAAAATGACTCCAGACGTTGTTGTGGAGGGTAGAATCGATCTTCCAGAGGGAGTGGCTTCCGGCCTATTGATCGAGGGGCAAAGTGAGCAAAGCGAGAGGCCCAATTCAGTCAGCATGACCCGTTGTCGTGTCAATGAGGATGGCTCGTTTCGGTTGCCCGTTCATCCCGACTACACTTATTCCATTTTCGTAGACGACGCAGAATGGTTATCTAAGAATTGGGAAGGCGTTCTCGCCAGATCGGACAGTGCTCCGAGCGACAAACCGAAACTGGAATTCACCCATGGGGAGTCGGTCGAAGTGCTTCTGATGGAGGGGCCTGAATTGACCCCAGCCCTCAACGTATTTGTGCGATTTGACTCGCAAGGCGGACGACGTTGGTATGGAGTAACGAACGAAGATGGGGTCGTTTCGACGCGAGCTTTGCCCGGCGACTACCATGTTTATGTCAACATGGCACCCTGGCGGGAGGACCTCAACACGAAGGTGGTGGAGGGCGAACCCAAGGTCATCATGTTCCATCGCCAGCTGGAGAAAACTTTCGCATTTCGAGGCAAGCTCAAAATCAACGCAGCCAACAAAGCCCAAACCAATTGGGAGACGTGCGAATTGGTTCTTCTTTCGGCCGATGACTATCGGATTAATAACAAAATCTCCGTGGACAAAGACGGTAACTTCCGCGGTGAGTCCCCATACGACAAGGTCGCTTTGGTCGCAACGTCGCCGGACAAACAATCCAAAGGATTCGTCATCGACATAATTGGAAGTGAAGAAGATAGTCCTCTGGAGATTACTTTGAAGCCAACGGTTGCAGTCCAAGGAAAAACGTTGGACGCCGATGGATTTCCGCTTGAAGGATTGGAGGTGCAAATCGATCCTCGCGCGCCGATAGCATGGAGGAAAGTAGATGGCAAACCAAGCTTTTTTGATTTGAGGACCATTTATTCGAACACCGACTCCAGTGGGCGGTTCTCTGTGGAATCTATTGTCAGTGGAGCCCCAATCGCTGGTTTCATGTCATTCCAAGGCCGAGGAAATGGAGCGGCGACTTTACTCTACAATCACTCCATTGAGCCCGGCGAAACACGGACCCTTCCAACACTTGTTCATGATATCGACGCCTCGATGTTCGCTGTTTCCATAGGCACTCGCCTGGAACGCCGAGTTAGTAGCGCAAAACTAATGAATACCAACATACTATTCGTTCTGCATGGATCCGCCCCATCGGCGAAAGACACCGCAAAGATATTGGTCCAACGCGGAAACGAAACCTTGATGCGTCATTGTTTGCCCATGGTAATTTCCAACGATGCGCTCGCTATCGATCCTGCCAAGGCCGAATGGGTGTCGAAACAAGGCTGGCCCATACCAAACCAAGACGAAGTCTTTGTCGCCATTCTAGGACGAAGCGGCCAAGTGCTAATGAAACGACTTCTTACTTCCAATGACAATGTAGCAACTCTCTCCGAATTGATGCGACCGAGTCAGTTGGATCTTGAGGCGGACGACTGGAACGCGGCGAAGAAGTTCAAATCTGCACTGCAGCAAGCGACCAGCAGCAAGCGAGACGTTTGGCTGAGCGTTCTCGATCCCAATGATGGGACGGCAATCGCATTGAAGCGATGGCAAGAGGTGCATCGCGAGATTTTAGAGAAGTCATTTGTAATGCTTTCCTTCGATCTAATTCGAGACGAAGGCGTTTTCGATGTTTTAGAGAAAGAGTCCTTAACGTTAAGCAAAAAGCCTATCAACTTGCTATTCTCACCGGATGGCCGCGAATTGTGGAATGAGCAACAACAGGAAACGAAGGAACTGAAGTATTTCTGCATCGACCGAGCTATAATGGAAGCGCTCCTCAAGGCAGCCACCCAAAGGCCCGTCGAAGCAGCCGACTTGAATAAACTGCTTCACGCGATTGATTGATTGACCGAAAAGAGTGTGAACTCGTCTCATCCGTCTCCGACATGCGTGCAATCAAATCGCGGCTCATGTTTGAGCAGCGTGGCTGCCATCTTTTGCATCGTTGTATTGGCTCGACCTGCGATTGGATGAGCCGCGTTGGATTCGTTTTGGCGATTTATGTAGCCGTCAGTTGCCGTCCCGCTGGCGTAAAGCCCAATGGCACTCACTTTGAGCCGCAACGCGCTAGCGTGCGGGCTGGTAGGCTATGCGAATTCCGTAAGCATTTTTTCTAGAAGCTCCATCGGTAGTCCGACTACGTTGGATTCAGATCCTGCCTCGAGCCGGATCCAGTTTGGGCCATCTTGAAATCCAAATGCACCTGCCTTGCCGACCCACTGCTCGGTATCCAAGTAAGTCTCCAACTGGTCGTCCGTGATCGGCTCCATCCAAAGATGTGACACGTCCACCCGAATCGATCGGTTGGATGTTGTTTTATCCCAAAGACAAATCCCACTGTAGACAGAGTGCTTGCGACCTCGCAGCCGCCTTAACATTTTTTTTGCATGTTCTCTGTTTTCCGGTTTGCCTAAGATGATAGCAACGCACTCGGCCACTGTATCACAAGACAATACCAAGCCAGTGTCGATCTTTGCGATCACATTTGCGGCTTTTTGATAAGCCAAGCGTGCTACCAATTCCGGCGGTGTTTCACGCGAACAAATTCCACACTCAGCGTTGGAATCAGGTTCTAGGACTCGAAACTTATAACCAAATCGATCAAGCAGTTCGCGTCGTCTTGGAGACGAGCTAGCCAGAATGATTTCGCGTGGGTCTGGTTGAAAACTTGGAGCCGGATGGAGCGACATTGCCCAATTCACCGAGGCGGTTGAGGAGGTGGTGGGTTTGGAGGCGGATTCCCCGATAGCCGTGGTCGCAACTGTTCCCATGAAGCTCGAAGGGACTCAAGCAATCGATGGATATGTCCTGAAGCTAGATAAACGCGGCAACTTACTGCTGACTGCGGATAGAAATTAGTGATAAAATCAAAACTGAATTCGTAAGGGCCATGACCTATCATAACGGCATTGGCATAGGCCCCGCTCAGGATCTCGTCTCGCAATTTGAGGTCATCGTACACTTCCTGCGGATTCTGACGACGTAGGTGATTGGTTTGATTCGGTGCGGTCGGTTGTTGACTTCCTGCTTGGCTCGCCATCGAGTCAGGAGTTGGATTCGATTCACCAGTGTTTGCTGCACCTGAGGAAGTGGGATCGTACCGTCCAGGATTATTTGGCTGAGCCGGGCTATTCGACTGCGCAGGATTGGGGCTGGAACCAGGCCAAACATCCATTGAAGAGGATTCCGGTCCTGAATTCTGCGCCCCGATCGCTTGATTTGAAGGTCCGGTTGGGTTACTTCCTGGTCCTGTCTGAAAGGGATGAGAAACGGTTGCTGGCTGCGGCAAACCTGGCAGTTCACCGTAGCGTTGACGAAATAGTTCCACGTTGGCGGCCAGAGCGTCAATGAACTGTGGCATAACCATGTGAGGAAGCACCACTCGAGCTACTATCATGTTCGGACGAGGTAAGTTCCGAACGAAGTCAAGTACATATTCGGTACCGCCCGTCACAACGATAACTCCCGTGCTTACCTCGCCGCGAGCTACATGCTCTGGAATTCTGGCTCGCATGGCGGGCATATTTTCGAGCGGGTCTGGTCGATCATCGGGTGAAGAAGGAAAAGGCATCGTGCAATTCCGAAAGGATATTGAGCATCGGGGGAAATATCGTGATATTAAACTTCGCATTCCAGGAACGCGTTACCGATAGAATACCAGAAAATCGACATGTTGTCGGTATCCCAAGATACTTGTCCCAAATGATAACCCCTATAGGGCGCTTTAAGCTATAATTCTTTGGTAAACAAAGTAGGTACCTCCCACTTGCAACTCCTCTTCTTGTCGTGAAAAAGCATGCCTCGGTACGTTGTTCGTTGCGGTTTGATGCGAACGCTGTTCGCGATGAATTCTCGAACGGAACAGCGTCGTGGCGATATTGTGGTTGCTCGAACAAACCGCGGTCTTGAACGCGGCGAAGTACTGTGCGAAGCGACAGATCCTGTTTTGAGTCAAATGAATGAACCTCCGAATGGAAGCATTCAACGGAATGCATCGGAGGAGGACGAAAATGAGTACCGACATATTTTAGAAACTCAGAAACGCGAGTTTGGCAGATGCAAACAAATGATTCAAGAAATGAATCTGCCCATGTCGTTAGTGGATTTGGAAATCATTCTTGGTGGCGAACAAATCGTTGTTTACTATTCGGCGGATGACCGAGTCGATTTCCGCGAGTTAGTAAAGCGGCTGTCGACGGAATACAAGACTCGAATTGAGATGCGTCAAATAGGTGCACGCGACGAAGCGAAGTTGCTTGCGGATTATGGTGATTGCGGAAAGCCTGTTTGCTGCAACACCCACCTTTCCGAGATGCCACCTGTCTCAATGCGGATGGCAAAACTTCAAAAGGCGACGCTTGACCCCAACAAAATCTCAGGTCGTTGCGGACGCCTAAAGTGTTGTCTTCGTTACGAGAATGATACCTACGAAGAACTCGCGGCCGAAATGCCGACAGTCGGAAGTGAGATTGTGACCTCACAGGGACGTGGTAGAGTAATAGGTGTCGAACTGCTGGCCCAACAGCTTTTGCTAATCACAGAAGACAACCGAAGAATTTTGATACCGGCTAGCGATTGCTTAACGGTATTAAAACGTGGAGTCGAGCACTAATCCCATATGCACTCAATGACTATTCAAGTCAGCCTGAGGACAGGCTGACCTACGTGAAAAAAGACAGGACATAATGATGAACGAACACTTACTAGCCATCGTTGAGTTGCTGCAACAAGATCAGCGGTATCACTTGGAGGCTTACCAATTCGTACGAGAGGCTTTGGCCTACGCACAAAAAGTACTAAAGATGCCAGCCACCAAGGAGGATGGAAGCGAAGCAAAGCAAGATCATCATTTGACGGGCCAGCAATTGTGCCAAGCGATTCGCGAATTTGCTTTGGAACAATATGGATTCATGGCTAAAACGGTTTTAAACAGTTGGGGAATCCACACGACAGGTGACTTCGGCGAAATCGTGTATAACCTGATTCGAGTTCGCGAAATGCGCAAGAGCAAAACAGATCATCGAGAAGATTTCGATGACCAATACGACTTTGACGTAGCTTTTGAACCTCGATTCGAGCTGTCAACTGATGCGGGCTGATTTGAACTTCAAGTTGTTTTGTGTCACTTCTATCGTCTTGGTCGCTTGGTCTGCGTACTTGATCTGGGTTTGTGTCAAAATTGCCAGTTAGCAAGTACCCGCCCGACAGGCGTCGCCTGGGCTGTGCGACAAATAGCTGTTTCGATATTTCTTTCTGATTTATATCTAGTCTTTTTTTGTTCCGAACGTCAATAGAGTTATAAATATCGCTAGCCCATCCGTTCGGGGCTTGCCCCCGACGGATGCGTTTTGGCGTACTATAATACATACATGGGGTTCCAACTCCC
>JAYTVL010000416.1:0-1376 GCA_043744075.1 Pirellula sp.
CGTAGCATACGGGACTCGTAGCCTCGTCCACTACCCTAATCTTTAGCTGTCCCAGACTACTAGTAGGGTTAAGAGCTCTGAAGTCCCAGGTTGATGCTGTTGCCAGCTAGCTGTGCAAACGCCTTTTGAGTATTTCCAAGCAATAATTTCAAATCACCTGTAGAATGCAAAGAAAAGACCATCCGATCGCCGGTCGCAAAAATTACAATGCCAGCGTCTGGCAAACGAAGCGTGAATTCAGTACATTCGGGGTCGTAATCAAGATGTGGCGCAAGCGAATCAATTTCTTCAATGTCATCGATCTTGGATTCCAGATCAAGATTGGCATCCAGCTCGAAAACGATCTGTTTACAGTACTTGGAAAAAATCGTTAGAAAATTGGGGTCCTCGATGACTGCCGCATTGCGGAACGATCGAACCTCGGTCGTCAGCAGGTATTTCTCGGCATCGTCGGGGTCCTGCGATAAAGCAATGTTCACATCGAAATCGGGACCTTTGATGGACGCCGTCGATGCTACGTTCGTAAAACTCAGGTCCTTGCGTTTGTATCGAAAGGACTCGCGAAGCTGTTCGAAGATCTCCTTTGCGAGCGAGGTCACTTCACTCGCTCCAGCCTTTTCAACAAAGTCACGCTCCCAGTCATTGTGCGCAGCAAGTGCCGTCTTAGGTTTTGAATAGCCCTTAAGTTCACGAACGCGTCCCCGAATCTCACCCGTCAAACAGGAATCTTTGATCGGGTTCGAAGGCACAACGGCAAGTTGATTTTTTTGCGATAGTGCTGCAAAATCGACAACGACCATTTCCTTCGTCTTGCTCCCGATCATAACGGGAGTTTGTTTGACAGCACCCGCGACCGTAACTCGCAAGACGCGGGGGACTTCCGCGAGCAAGTAACTTTGTAACGAAGTTGTTGTTACGCATTGGTCTTTATTGATCGCTTCCTTGGCAGCGCCTTTTATGGCTTGAATCAGACAGTGGGTCCAAATGCCATGATTGAGGGATCTGCTCGGATGTGAGATTTCGTTCGGCTTGCACGAGACGAACGCAAAACGGGACGAAGACTCTTTGCAAAAAGCATGAAGCTCATCGACAGGAAAATCGCTCTCTAACAAAGGCGATCTTGGTGTACTGCCGGAGACATTTGCAATCGCGCCATGGCAAACATCCATAAAAAGTAGAAACTGGCTACATTTGGCCTGACGGATCTCGTTCAAGATTTCCGCGAGTGGGATGCAAGATTTTTCGGAATCATCAGCCCGAGTGTCGAAAACGGCAAAAACACTAGCGCGGATTATTCATAGCTAGTCACGGAATTTGGTCTTTTCGGAATTGTGGTGGAATTTTGAGCGAAGCAGCGATTATTCGCTCGTTGAGTC
>JAYTVL010000417.1:0-15722 GCA_043744075.1 Pirellula sp.
TTCGAGAGGACCCACTTTTGCCAAAGTTAGCACACAATGAACCCAAAAAAAGGCGTCGATCATAGCATGAGCCGCAAACCGTGGGCTAGCGCCCTTCGGCTAATCAGCCGCAATGCGCTAGCGTCAGGTTGTTCAGCCCGACTTATGATCGAGGCCCAAAAAAACCGCGGCTAGCGCCCAACGGCACTCAATTTGAGCCGCAACGCATTAGCGTGCGGGCCTGGAGTCAAGGAACCACCTTCGAATCCGGCCCTCATGCTAGCGCGGACTATTCACAACCCGACGCGTTAGCGAGGGACCAGCAACAAAATCCCTCGCTTACGCATCGGGTTACGAAAAACAGTCTGCATCTAAACTGCTTTTCGCAATGTCTTTCGCAGCATTACCTTACAACGGAAACTCGATAGCCAATGAATAATCCGCACTAGCGCTTCGTCAGAGTCAAAAATTAGAGTTCCCGACATCACGCGGAGCGTGATGAGTACACTGGGCAAAATTCAGCTTTAGTATTTTTTTCTGCTGGTCCTCTTACGGTAACGAGCCAAAAATGAAATGCCTCTACTTCGTTCTTCTTGTCGCTTGCTGCTCTGCCGGTCAAACTCTGATCGGCGACGAATCCGTCGAAGGAAAAGTGACTCGGATTATCGACGGCGACTCTATCCTGGTAACCGATTCGAAATCCGTGGAGTACGAAGTCCAGCTGGAAGGAATCGATGCACCGGAGAGTAAACAGGACTTTGGCAAGGAAGCAACCGACGGGCTCTCCAAATTGATCAAGGATAAAACCGTTCGAATCACTTGGAAGGAAAAAGACAACTTCGAACGCCTATTGGCTCAAGTTTACGATGGCGACAAGCACATCAACATTGAAATGCTTAAGAGTGGAATGGCCTGGCATTTCAAACGATACAACAAAGATGAGGAATTGTCCAAAGCCGAGGCCACTGCCAGGCAAGCAAAGAAAGGCCTCTGGGCAAAGGATTCACCGATCGCACCTTGGGACTATCGCAAAGACAATAAAGCCCCAGACAAACCGTTGAAAAAGTAGATTCGAAACGATCTTGCCTGAACGATCTGAAAGATAGTTAAACGTGAAAACTTTTCATCTGATTTCTAACTTGGTGCTTGGTTGTGCATTTTTGCTTTACTTTTCCGAATCACTGTTAGGTCAAGGCAGCCGCTCGAAGCCAAATGTTCTCTTCATCGCGATCGATGATCAGAATGATTGGATTGGGCACATGGGTGGTCATCCGCTTGCAAAGACTCCGCACTTAGATCAGTTGGCAGAACGCGGCACCACATTTTTAAACGCACATTGCCAAGCTCCGTTATGCAATCCATCTCGCACTAGCCTTATACTCGCATCCGTCGAAAACTCGGGCTTGGCCGAAAACACCATCGTAGTTGTATGGGGCGACCACGGTTGGCACTTGGGCGAGAAGTCGATCACAGGAAAGAACACTCTTTGGGACAATGGTACTCGCGTACCGCTTATTTTTGCTGGCCCAGGCATCACAAAGAATCAACGCTGTAATCAACCGGCTGAATTGCTGGACATTTACCCGTCTCTTGTAGAACTATGTGGTCTGACGCCTCGCACTGATTTGGAAGGAATTACGCTGGGGCCACAATTGCAGAACGCGTCCACGAAACGAGCGAGACCAGCGATCACGAGCCACAACCAAGGAAATCACGCTATCCGAAGCGAGAACTGGCGATACATTCGCTATGCCGACGAAAGCGATGAGCTTTACGATATGCAACAGGACCCCAAGGAGTGGAACAATTTGGCCGGCGATCCGAAATATGCGTTGATTATTGCTGAGCATCGCAAATGGTTACCTAAAATCGACGTCATACCGGCTAAAGGGAGCGCGAGTCGTATTCTCACCTACGACAAGACAACTGACGAAGCGACCTGGGAAGGCAAGAAAGTTCGACGCAGTGACGCGATCCCAGAATAGAATACGAATCATGTGGTGGCTGGCCGCGAATTTGGCCGCGACAAAAGCACTGGTGAGAGTTCCGAGCGCGTGAGCCAGGAGCGGAGGACTCGATTTAGCAATATGGAATACCTCGCCCGAGAGTCGCGATCGAATGGACGAACGTCTGAAATCAAATTGAATCCGATATTCTGGTTGGATAAACTACAAACGAAGGTTTTATGCGAAGTTCAGTTTTGAGAGAGCCCCGGAGCAATCCAGGCCCCTTTCCCGATTTTGCTTGTTAGGCGTTCGACGATTGGGCGGTCAGTTGTTACGTGCTTCGTTAATCCGCGCCTAGGTCTTGAACGAATCTCGCATGACGCACCACGGCACTTCGATCAACTCCAAGTTGTTCGGCGACGATCCAGTCTGCTAAACCCGCATCAAAGTCTTGACTTGGAGCTGAGGCGTAAGTTTTTTACTGTTTGAACATAGCTCTTGCAAAGAGAGCAATGATTGCCATTACCCCCGACAATATGATAACGATAGGAATGAAGACGAGCCAGGTATCACTCGACCAAGGGAATTGTGCAGTCCATGCCCAGAATTGAAGCAAAATGAAGCTGATCGTCGCTACAAGAAGTACAAGTATTCCTATTCGGAAAAGTGAGAAGCGGCGATCGCGATCAATGGTCATTCTGCCTTGGTCCGGACTTCTGGTTTCATTCACTCATCTGCAAAACAAGAAGTATGTCGAGGTCGACAAAAACTTCTAAATCGTTCTCCATAATCTGGCAGCTCAACCACGCATTGTCAATCATTTCATTGACGGTCGTCAAAACCGCCCGGATCATGCCGATAAGAATATTGCTGTGTGAATAGGGAGCTGGCTGGGTGAAGCGGGATGACGAATTGTAAAACAACGAGGCAGTATCCAATCCTTAACCTGTTATGCACACTCGAGGTATTTCTTCCAGTCATCTGACTCGGCCGTTGCCTTAAGTCCCGAGTTGCGTTGAACTAATAATGACTGCATATAGTTGGTTATGAATAATGTATTTCGATCTCAGTCAAACGCGGGGGTGGAAAAAACAGTTTCTGAAAACACGCCGCTTCGGCCGGTGTCCTCAACAGGGGAAAACTCGCGATCCGCAACTCGCGCGCGGTTCATTTTTCGATTTGGATTTGGGAAAACGCCCGGCTTCCGGCCGTTACAGCGACCATCGTCCGTGCGAATCGCATGAACCCGTCTCGTGCATCGACGGGTGTCTCCGTTCTCTGTGCCACTTCAATTACCCCAATGACATTAAAACCATTTTTAGTCATTAAGGGCACTCCAATCAACAGCCGTTCGCCGATATTGGTTTTGGCAACTCGCATAATTGGTAGTTGCTCTTCGGCCACTGCGTTAGAAAAGCCACTTGAGTGCGTCTCTCCTTTTGACGCAACTCGATCAAACTGCGTTGGCTCCGTTCCGGCGCCAGGGATTGTCATCCAAAGCGTCACTCCGCGTGCAGCGAGACATAGATAGAGCCCATCTATCAAATGGGTTGCTACTTCAATTCTGGATCGACTTAGGCGTATTTTGTCGACGAAATCGGGAATAGTTTGGAGAGCTTCCGGGGTTGGAAACTGTTCTCTATTCTTGCGAGAAGAGAGCCAAGCGTGTGATCCACAAGTTGGACAAACAGTGTCGCCTGGCGGCGAAGATAAGAGGACTAAATGATCGTGGCCACACACGCCGCACTTAAGCGGTTCTCCTTCAGGCGTGCGTGTGGAAATAATCATGGTGAATCTGAAATAAAACGAATAACATGTCCCAACAGTAGCGAAGCGGATCAATAGAATGGATGCGTTGAGTTGAGCAGCTTCCGTCGCCGTCTATACTACTGCGAACACTGGTCCGCTCGCTACTAGGGATAGTTCGAAATAGCCTTTACGGTCGCCCTAACGATGGACAAGGTGTTGGGTTAACGATCTCGGAGAACTCGGATATCGATCCTAACTCCTGAGACTATCGAGACTGTCGCCAATAATCGATCTGATACGCGACTCGCTCGAAGAGTACATGCAATGGTTAGTACATCTAAGGCTTTTGGCCGATCGGCTTTTCGGTCAACTGATTTTTGCCACGCCAGTATTTGATCGCAAACATTCGTTGTTCATCGAGCTTTTCCACATGCAAAGGAAACTCGAACTTGTATTCTGAAGGCAAAATACTGCGCAGTACATAGCCTGCCAACTCGCAATTACGAGGATTCTTGAAGATACCTTCGTCCGTCGGGAGTGTAAATCCGAGTCGTTGCACTGTGTCCGAAAGAACGTGTACGAGAAGCTCTTCAATTTTAGCCGAAAGTTGTAAATCCGATCCCGTCTCCACCGATTTGTTAAGGAGCGACAGAATAATCGATGTTCTGATCTGAGAATTCCTTGAATCGTATGCCTCGCGAAGTTTTTGAATCGCCAAAACAGAATCGGATCTTGATAGAAAGGTAATCAACGCCAGTTCCTCGGATTCCCAATGCCCACCCGCATCGGTCGTTAAAAGAAGACAAATGGACAGGCACAGCTTTTCGGCGGAGGGCTAAGTCCGCTTATCCCATTACTTACATCATCGGGCCGATCTTTGGGCGACCACCTTAAGTCGTATTTACCCTACGCGCGTTCAGCGAAGAATCGCAACAGGAATATGACGCCTGCTACCGAGGCCACGACGAAGACGGCGAAAACGGCCAGCACCATCCACAGCGGACCGCGACGGCGGAGAGGCTCCTGGATAGTGTTTTCATGAGACGCGGGGCTCAATCCCCGACCCCAGAGGTTAAGGATCTCTGCAGTCGTCTGGTCCAAGGTGACTTCGAGATTCGCCAAAGCCTGTGCCGCGACTCCGTCCTGTTCTCGCAGCAAACCAAGCAGCAGGTGCTCCGAACCAATGTGATTGTGGTTCAGTTCCCGAGCAGCAGCCATGGCGTACTGGATGACCCTATTGGCTTCGGGAGTCAACCGCAACTTGCCCTTGGTGTCACCAGTACTAGCAATAGCCAATTCCTCGACTGCT
The DNA here is from genome assembly GCA_043744075.1 of Pirellula sp. Classification (GTDB taxonomy): domain Bacteria; phylum Planctomycetota; class Planctomycetia; order Pirellulales; family Pirellulaceae; genus JBKCUI01. The sequence continues at coordinate 4,984 of JAYTVL010000417.1, forward strand.
TGGCGAATGTCACTCAAGTCGACATGCAGATTCTTCAAGACGTTTACAGCGACTCCATTGCCTTCCTGCGCGAGCCCGAGCAGGATGTGCTGGGTGCCGATATACTCGTGATTGAATCGCTGTGCCTGCTTGTTGGCCAGCTGCATTATCTTCCTCGCACGGTCCGTAAACGGTTCAAACATTTGCCAGTTCCTTGTTATCCGCCATTTTCGTCGACAGTGATTTTCCAAGAAATTCCGAATCGATCAATCACGATGCCGTACCAAGAGGTTACCGATCAGATCTTAGAGCCTTAAGCAGTGGCCATTGCATCGCACCCCACGCAGCGAGAATGCTGCAAAGCAATCCAGACAAGATCACGATCGCCATCATCAAACTTGGCCAAGTCAAACCGCTAAAGGGCTGCCCGTTGAGTAGTGACGGCAGAGTTGCCAATGCGGCCGAAGCGACTCCGATCCCAATGCCTCGCAATAGTTGCCAGCCATTCTCCAAGGTCAACAGCCAGACTAGTCGCGATTTAGTAAACCCAATGGCTCGCATGGCCGCGAGCTCGGCGCGGCGTTCCATGGCGCTTCGCAGTTGCGAAACACCTAGGCCGATGGTTCCGAGCAATAGGCCCAACGCCCCCAAAACTTGAAACGCGCCCAAGTATGTGTTTTGAACCGCCAAAAGTTGCCTCAAAACTGAATCGCTCGAAGCAAGACTCAGGCCGGAATCCGACCACCCGTTCTCAATTATTGTTCTGGCTTGTTCCAAGGTCTCGGGCCGCTGAGTCGACGTTTCGCCTTCGCTGGATTTGACCAGAAACATTCGGTAGCCAGTGATACTCGGAAACAGATCTTCAAAGTTCGATTCGCCCACAATGAGACTACCCTGCAGTATTGTATTCTGCAAAACTCCAACCGTTTGAAAGTAGATCTTGTGATCGTCGAATGTGTATGCAAATTTCTCGCCCACGTAGCCACCCAAGTGCAGAGCCCAAAGTGCGGTGTTTTGGTCAATTAAGACAGGTACAGGAGACTCTGCGGAGCCATCTGCTTTCCGATCAAGTCGCTGCCAGGGTGTAGAGTCTTTGGAATTCTCAGTTGCAAACCAGGCGAATGCGGATCTTCCATCAGGCTTTTGATCTATTAGCTCCATGCGACTGGAAACACCCAAAACCTGTGGCTCGCTGGCTTGATAAAGATTATTGCAACTAGCATCGTCTCCGCTTCGAACTCGCATCGGAACAAACTCGAGATCATTCAACAAATCCGCCTTTGCGCCCAAGATTTCTCTTTGTCGTTCGCGATTCGCCAAGTCATAGTGGATGGCCTGCGAACTCTTGCCAATGAACGCAAACCGCCCAGTTCCTGCTTCATTCGGCGACGCTTGGAATAGACTCATTGACAGGATCAGGAAAGAAGCGATTGCAACCAACCCGATTGCCAAGATGCTCCGCATCGGTGCCCGCTTTGCATTGCTACTGGCAAGCGACGACGCGCTCAGCATCGAAGCCGATTCTGAGGCTGTTGAAGTAACGTCCAACGTCACTCTTTTAAGTCTGCCCAAAGTCCAAGACAATCCACTGACCAGGAACAGCATGCCAGCTCCCACGAACGCACCAGCCTGTGCCTGCCCCTGCAGAAACTGGCCGACAATGAGTATCGCTACCGCGGAAAGCCCGCAGCCGATGGACAAATACGGTCGACTATGGCCTGATTTCGAAACACCAAGGTTTGGCTCCATCTGTCGCTTCAACAGCTTGGCAATCGGTATGGATTTTAACTGTCTCGTCGAAAGTAAAATGGTCCCAAGTGCAGCGAACCAACTTAGGCACCAACCTAATACCAGACTTAGAGGTCGAACATGGTATTCCAAAAACGAAACAGTGATTGCACCAACCCACCACGAGTGAAGACCGGAGATCATAGCGTAAGCGTAACCAAGTCCTAACAAAATACCGAAAGTTGCGCCAAGTGTGCAAACCACTGATCCCTCGAGAAGCAGCAGACGTCGTACAGCTGAACGTGTCCAACCCGATGCTAGCAAGAGTCCCCAATGGTCGGCACGCTGTTCAATTGCGAGTCGGAAAAGGAGTGCTACTAACAGCAAGGCCGCAACGATGACAAAAAAACTGAGTGAAAGAAACAACACGTCGAATGGCGTAGTACCGCTAGAAGCCATTAGTTGCTGTCGTCTAAGCGGAATCTCACGCCAGCCTAGATTGGACAATTTCGTTACCGCAACTTCGGAAATCTGTTTTTGAATTTGGCCTGCTTCATCAGGTTTCAAGTTGTCAAACCGAATATTACTGACCCGTCCGAATCGTGAGCCGAAATGCTGGCGTCCTAGCTCCTTCGAAATGTATAGCTTGGGTGTCAAGCGATGTTCGTCGAAATATTTGTCGTCTTGAGGTTTTCTTTTTCGAGTTAACTTAAATGGAGTATCCCAATCGTCAATCGAATCCTGATCCGTGATTCCTGGAACGTCTGGGGTCCAGGCTGGATCATTAAACGGAGTCGGAGCGATGGAAAAAGAGGCCGCTCGTTTCCTTTGGTATGCTGTCTTAGGTTGGGTAAGCGGAGCAATAGCAATAACGATCGCGTCAAAACTCTTTTCGACCTCTAAACCATCAACCGTTTCAGGTAGAAAGTAGTCGATCTGAATAACGTCTCCCAAGTTGATCGATAGCTCTTGCGCAAGCCAACTGGTAACAACAACCCAATCACCTATCGTCTCCGTTTTCGTTTGACCAGACCGGATTTCCGGCCCCAACATGGATGTCAGTACAGGCCAATCAACCGCAGCAATCGTTGAATAAGGCACGCTTCGTCCGATCAATTGACCGTCCTTCTTTTGTTGTACTCCGTTGGCTAGGTAAGTCAAAACACTAGCGGGATGATGCGTTTCGGTTCTCTTCAGAATTTCATCCGACAGGCTATCGGTGATGAGCATTTGGTCGGAAGTGAGCTGATGGTAGTCCAATACCTTCGCCTCAGTTTGATTGCCATCGGCCTGCAATGCCAATTCATGTAGCGCAGCATCCGGAAAGGATCGCTGGACATGTTGCCAACGAAGTCCAAGATCCGATAGTGCAGGTGACAGTTTTTCGAGCAAATTAACTTTGCCGGTCGATGTGTCGTTAGGTGAATCGTCTTTGGAGCGGGCTACGAAAATCGCGTTCACTTTGCCATCGATTTCCAATGCCCTTTGCAACCAATGCTTGCTAACGAAAGCGTTCATTATCGGCCTCTGGTCGGAGCGAAGCGAAAATCGCGAGAGGCTTCGGTCGGGAAGTATTTCAATTACTTTCCAACGTGGCAAGTTTATATTGTCTGATTCGCGTTTTCCGAGTGGGCTGTCTCCAGGCACAACGTCTTGACGTTTAACTCGAAGTGTTATCAGATCTCCGACTTGCGAGTGCAGTTTTTCGGCGAGCGATTGATTGAGAATCACTTCATCGTCCTCAGGCAAACGTTCCGGTCGAATCGTTCCGAGAGACCAGAAATCCGGCTCGACACCCAGCAACGCCATTTCGCTTGCCCGATACGTGTCCTTTTCAGCGATGGCTTGTTGAACGAAAACCACGCTTTGTATTGGGCCGATTGGCAAATCGCCCGCAGTCAGGTTCTTCGCCAGGCCTTCATCGAACCATCTGGGGGCAACCAAAACGGTCTCGATCGAGCCGATCCGATCCATAGCGATGAATCGCAAGGAACCTCGCATGCTATCACCCACGATCAACGCGCCAACGATGACAGCGGTGGCTACGCTTACGCCCATAGCGACCGGGACAAGCAGTCCTCGGAAATGCAACAGCGTCCTAATGACGAGTGATAACATATTTAATCCTATCGATTTCGCGCGGAGGCTTGCGTGCTACGCGGCGGGTACAAAGTATTTTGTCAATTCGCCAGCGCTGACGTCAAGCCATGTCATGGCTCGCCATAAGACGATGGCCGAGTTTTCATTACCCTGCGATTGAAATGCAATTTTCGGTCGCGTACTGACAACCATCAGGTTTTCAACGCGGCGGAACTCGCGTTCAAGCAGGCTTATGGCAACATCGATTTTGTCCTCTTCGCCACTATGTGACAGTGCCAATCGATCAAGCAGCCCAGAATTTTGAGATCTAGATTGAATTCGGCTAGCAATCATTGGCTCGGAATCAGCAATCGCAACCGTGATGACTCCGAAATTGGATGACGCAATGTGGCTAGCAAGTGTTGCAACAAATTCGATGGCCAATTCTTCGTGCTTTTGATGAGAGTCACGACTTTGTTGGTCGAGACTGGAATTTCGAAACAGGTCTAGGAGCACAACTAGCTCTCGGCTGTCGGCTTGTTGAAATTGCTTAACGACTAATTCGTCCCGGCGAGCCGATGATCTCCAATGGATATATCTTGGGCTATCTCCTGGACGATACGCTCGCAGACCGAAAAAATCTCCTTCGTCAGACAGGGAGCGAGTTTGACGCAATCTTGCGTTCGCTGTTCGAACGCCAAACGGTTCAAGCCATGACGGAGTTAGTTGACCGATCGCGGGTTGGACGATAAAGGTGTCGCCACCATTGTGCGGCATTATTCCCCGCAAGAGCCCAAAAGGAAAGCGTGTTGTAAGTTCCGTTCCAAGGAACTGATATTTGCCGTGGCGCTGCACTAAACAGCGATACTTTTGAACACGAGTCGATTTTGGAGTAATAGACGAATAAAGCAATCCAATTCCTTGCGAAATCTGCTCCGATGAAACACCGGCTGAAACGTACTTCATGCGATCTTGAGCGAGAACCAACCACGCACCGAGCCATTTTTTCGGGTTCATGATGACCAATTCGATTTCAAATCCTTTTCGCGAATGCATCGATCTTGGAAGTCGGCGATACGTGGTTAAACCTATCAGCGTTTTCGCACAGACTCGCCATTGTATCAAGAGTGTTGCCAGAAGCGTCCCTGCTAAAATGATCAGCAAATTGACCTCTCGCATAATGGCCGCCAGCAATACGAAGATAGCCATGAACAATACCTGCATGCCTTCTCGAGTGAATCGAGTTGAAACAGGTGCAGTCGCATTTTTGGCAGACATGATGGAACTCGTTTACGAAGGAACTCGAACCGATTCCAAACATTTTTCAATGATGGCTTCAGCCGCGGAGCGTTCGCTTCCCGCTGCAAATCCGCGAGGCATCACGCGGTGAGCTAAAACGGGCGCGGCCATTTTCTTTACGTCATCGGGAACGACGAAGGAACGGCCCTCGAGCAATGCGAAAGCCTGTGAAGCGCGATAAAAAGCAAGTGCTCCGCGGGTACTTACTCCTATTTGCAATTCATGGCTTTTGCGTGTCTGTTCGACGATGTCTTGCAAGTAGTCGAGAATTGAATCTTCTACTTGAATAGTGCGAGTGATCGCTTGGGCTTCACGGATTTCAGCTAGAGAGACGACCGGTTTCAACTGATCGACTGGCTCGCCACTACGATGACTTCGGAGTACGTTGCGTTCAGCTTCGCGGCCGGGATAGCCGACGTCGATTCGCATGATGAATCGATCCAGTTGACTTTCAGGAAGTACATAGGTCCCCTCGAATTCAAATGGATTTTGTGTAGCGATGACGAGAAACGGATCTGGCATTGAGTGCGTCTTGCCATCAACGCTCGCTTGGCGTTCGCTCATCGCCTCAAGCATTGCACTTTGGGTTCGCGGCGGTGCTCGATTGATTTCATCGCCAAGGACAACATTGGCAAAAATTGGCCCGGGACTGAATTTAAACTCGCCATCGTGATAGATACTGCTACCGATAATATCAGTTGGCAGCAAGTCTGGTGTGAATTGAACGCGTGTGAATATGCCATCAATACTTTTTGCGAGAGCTTTGGCAACCAAGGTCTTTCCGACACCAGGCACATCTTCCAGCAGGATATGCTCGCCTGCTAACAAGGCAACCATTGTTTTGCGAACGACTTCTACTTTTCCTAAGACGACTGATTCCATATTGGACTCTAGCCGTTTAAGAACGGTTTGTATCGACGAATTCATTCAGTTGCTTTCCTACGACTTCGAAATGGTTCGGCTAAGTCGACCGTAAACACCGGCGATGACAAGTGCTAAGGCAATGAGTCCTACGCCATACCAAACCGTGGCCGGCACCCCCCAAAACGTCATCGAGGCGAACCAGGCGTTCGCAAATGCACAGAGAAAAATGAAACCAAAATAGACCGACGAGAAAATCGCGAGGAGGACCATTCCCATTCGCTCTCGGCTGGCAATCGTGTTGTCCGACTCTTCATCGACTCGGTTTTCAGAGTGGTGCATAAGCGTTTCGAATATTAAGCATTGGTTCGAGTGAAAGCAAGTTTTGCGATCCGGAGAGATCGATTGTAGTCATTTCTCGAATGAATGTGTCGATGGTCTTTTTACTGCATCAAAACGATTGTGCCACCGTTGCCTAGCCTTAAAGACCGCTCGCATTCCACCTTGGTAGATGATTTCGATGCCGCTGTCAAAAAAAGCGATTGACGATTGGAGCAAGGGGCACTATTCATACCCAATCTGCGAAGATACCTGCGTTCTCTAGGAGATGGTTCGATTCTGGCGGTTGGGACAGAATCAGGTAAATTGTTTTCTGCCCCTCGCCTTAGCAAGCTCAGGCCGCAGATCACATAGCCCGAAAACCTGAACGATCCGCAGCACAAGGAGGTCGTCCAGCTTTGTATTTCGCTAGCAAAGACTAGTGCTGGGTGGCACGCTCAGAGCCTTAGCGATGGGCGTGAGCAGCTTGGCAAACGATTTTAGCAACTCCCCACGCCCTTCGTGCCTCAGGGCGTGCCACCCGAAGTGAAATCCTTTGATTTGAATGATCCGAAAGTTGGACGACCTCCACGGCGTGACGCTCAGACGGTATGATGAGGCTGTGAATGATTGAGGATTTTAGGGAGCAAAGAATGTCGACCAGACGACTATTACGAGACGAAATCGGCATGCGTGGTTCGGAAATCTACGAATGTCAACTGCGCTCAACACTTGAGGCAACTTCCCTCGATCAGTTTGTTGCGATTGATGTTGAGACGGCAGAGTACGAAGTTGCGGACGAGGCGCATCTCGCGGGTGATCGCTTGCGAAAGCGTTTGCCAAGCGCCCAAATTTTCATTGCTCGAGTTGGTTATCGAGCAGCTTTCTTCGCGCGTTAGATGGAAAGCGAAACGGAACCGCGAATGATCGAAGGACGGATCGACTCGACTCTGGAGGCGATAATTGAGTTGGATATTCAACATGACGGGGCGATTCACAGGCAGCGTTTTCTGGTCGACACAGGATTCAACGGCTTCATCGCAGTCCCTCAGAGTGTGGTAAATAAACTCGGCTTGAAGTTGCTTGACGTCCAGGCTGGCATCACGGCAGATGGTCGCGAAAGCTACTTTGACACAGTTGAGATAACGGTCCTTTGGCACGATGAGGCCCACACCGTTCAAGCTCAGATTCTCGACGAAGCCTTGATCGGAACGCGAATACTTCGCGGTAGCCGAATTCAAGCCGATTGGGTTCGCGACGGAACATTTTTAGTAGAAAAACTTCGCTCGTAATCCCAACGCAAATGACCATGAAGTCCCTGACACTTTCTAATGGGGCGTTCCAAACCATCTTTGTTGTCTTGACTCGATTCGCGCAGCAGGCACCGCATTTTTAATGGCGAGACTGCTTGCACTTGTGATCGAAAACGAAGTCTGAATAGGTACCGATATCCGCAAAACCATCCTGAACGGTGGGCAAAAACGCGGCACCTGACGCGCGATTGACCCGAGTTGCTTCAATACATGTAACGCCTGCAAGATTAAGCTCTTGCCCGCACTGTTCTCGCCGAAGATTAACGTGATGGGCGCAAGTTCAATGCGACACCGTTCACCGAAGGCTTTGAAATTCTCGAGCTCGATGGCTTTAAGCATTTTGGCCTTTTCCATTGCGAGACGATTCAATCGAACTTTTCGCACAAACGACTTCCTCTTGCACAAGGTTCGCGGAAACGACTTCGCGAATATCGTCAAGATGCTTTCGATGAAACTGAATCCAGCGATCTTGCTCATCATCGTTTATCGCTGAGCAGCGAATCTGAAACTGCGTCGAATCTTCCTTAAGAACCCAGTTCAAGAGCCTCTCCTGTTCGGCATCGATCGCTGCGACGTATTCTTGAAAAATACGATTGCATGTTGGACAAACAACGATGTGAAGCATGGGGACTTCAGGAAGTGTGACGATCTCATCTTCGTCTTCCATTGGCATCGATAGCGTATATCCATGTTTCGCCGCCCACGATCCTGACAGGAGTTCATGTTTCTCGCAGTAGTCTTCCTTGTTACGTTTTTTAAAGGGCATAGGATAGCGACAGACTTGGCATCGCCATCGCGATTCAAATAAATAGAAACCTTCAAGGTAGCGAAAGATCTCATCCGAGGATATTTTGTTTAGACGAACCATTCGATGACGTGACCCTGTAGTTCGACGCGAGCTTTGGGTTGATCGCGGTCCCACCTTTGATCGCCGTCGTGAAGTTGCCCCAGCAGAAGACTCAAGATACTCCTCAAACTCATGCCGCTGGTCTTCTCGCACCCGCAACTCTCCCAGTTTTTCACTGGAGATGTTCTCAATAGCCAGAGTCTTTGCGGCCTCCCGAACTCTTTGAGATCCTTTATTCAAGGCGGCGAGTAGTTTGATATTGGGAACAAGACAGGGATGCAACTGAGAGTCTGACTCGAAGTCAGTCACTGCTAGAAACTCGCCATTTCGATTTGGTATCCAGGCGCAATCCCGAAGTAGTTTTCCAGCATTGGAAATCTTCTCTTCGGTTTTCGTTTCCGCTGAAGGAAAGTGCTGCTTCGAACATTTCTGCACCGTTCCTTCGATCCGATGTTCCCAGCTGGAGAGGAAAAGATTCCAAACTATCGCAGACCGATCAATACTTGGATTTTCAAGTGCATTTTGCAGTCCAGAAACATCCCAATCGGGATGAAATCCTCGAAGCCCTCGTATATGCCATCCCCTGAAAGCGGCGATCGGAACCGTATCGCCAATCTCATGAGCGTTCATTTCGCGAGGACGACTCTCGTTGACGCCTATTCGCAAAAACAACTCGTGAATTTCCGATTCTAGGTTCGGGTAATCAGAATACCGCTCGGAAACGAACCAAGCACTCGAATAGCCTTCAAAATACTTGGTTAAGCCGTCGTCAGGAAAATAACACTCGGACGGCTTGCGAAACTCGGACTTGCCTGTCTCTGCGTTGATCGCGTAAATGATCGTGGCGTCGCAAAGTCCCTGGTTAATTCGTGGAAGATCTCTGCCAGTCTCGATGGCAGCGATACACTTTTTGAGATGTGAGATGTGAGTGGAGAATTGAAACGAAGGTGAACGTTTCGTGTATTTCGGAATAATTTGCTCTAATACGTCAGCTGATAGACCCGGCATATCGAAACCGAGTTCTACAAGATACGAGCGGGCAGCAGCTTTTCGGATTGCCGTTGGTGAAACCGTCTTGAAACTACTTGAACTTTGACCTGGCAAAAAAGCAGCGGGACTACCGTTTTGCGACTTCAAAAGTACTTGCTCATTGCTTGAAAGTCGCAGAATTGGCTTCCCTTCTGCAATTTCTCTCGCCGCATTTTTCTTTGCCATCTCTCCGAGTACACAGTAGAGTTCGCAAAACCATTTCGCCGACTGAGACTGAAGAAACTCTTTTGACATTCTTCCAAACAATCGCTCTGGTCGTATCACTGCTTCAGTCGTGAGTCCATAATTGTTGGGCGGCGAATTGCCTTTGACGATTGCTTCCAAAGCCTTATACAAATTAGGGGTAGCATGTTCACTAATATCGCTTAGTAGCCAACGAACGACCTCGTTTGAACCTTCAATCTCTGTGAGCTGCTTATCGCTAAATAGCTTCATGAGGAACTGCCCACGCGCTATACGTGCTTGCTTTCCAGAAACAAAGCCACCACTTTCGGCTGGCAATAGCTTTTCAGTCGCGACGAAATCGCGGACGCTCTGCGCCAACGCCGAAAACAATTCCGGGCAATCGGATCGACTTTCGTCAAGAGGAAGTAACTCCAGTAATTGACAATCAAGTCGTTTTTGGCGTTTCTCCTGACGCAATAATTCTTTGACCAAATCAGCTGCTTCCACCAGCAACATTTTGTTGAACTCGTCGGTTAACCCGATCATCTCCCGAGCGGGCGTTGTACGAAACGGACCATTGAGGACCAGCCCCATACCCGTTGAAATAGCCGTTGGAAAGGTGACCACTAAAGGAATGTTGGAAGCTTTTGGATTGCCGTTAATGTCCAGTTCAATTGCTAATTGAAGTGAAGGATAGCTCACGCTCTCAAACTCGATTGGTCGCTCGTAGAGTCGATACCTCGACTCGTAAGTCGGCGAATTGATCGCTATCGTGCTGTCACGCTTGTTGATTCGTGACCATGAAAGTGTTGATTTGGCCGAGATGAAGTTGATGCGTCGAAGGTATCGAGTGAACAGCAGCACGCAATTTTCAAGAGACTGAAACTTCGACTCGATAGTATCGCATGCGATGCTTGCGGATTTCAGATGTTCGCGAAAGATGAACTCAGGCTTTACCGCATGGTGATTGAAGGGTAGATCAAATCGGGTCGTACCGCTGCCATAGTCGTTAGGTTTCGGAAACGGACGAACTTGATGTAAATCAAAAATCTCGAAACACTCGTCGTCACTAATAATTCGTGGCGTTGCCGTGAATGTCA
>JAYTVL010000418.1:0-57635 GCA_043744075.1 Pirellula sp.
CGCGAGTGCCGCCGTTAGTACGCCAAAACAAGGTTGGTGGGGGACGAGCCCCCGACCAACCTGAAAGGCCAGATCGCGGAACGGAACAAAACTCGCATCAACACATTTTTCGTAAGCTGCTATTTGTCGCACAGCCCATGTAGAGTCGCAAGTCAGTGGGTTCCAAGGCAGAGCCCTGAAACCAGTCGGTTCCAGCCTGTTTTTTGATTGACGGGCTGGAAGCCTACCTAGGGACGCTTTATGCTGTGAAGGTTTTCGGGAGTTCCAGAGATCTTTGCATTCTCTTTTGCAGAAGGTGGGTTTTCAAGGGTAAGCAGAGCGAACAGGTCCGCGAGTTCCTGTGTCGTCAACTGGTTTTCAACTCCCTCTGGCATTAGAGACTTTTTATCTTGTTTAAACTCTTCGATATCTTCCGCAGGAATCGTTTCCTCTTTACCACCTTGGACCTTGATCACCGTTCTCTTGTCACTTTTTTCCACTAGCAGGCCAGTAAACACCGTTCCATCGACCGTGCGGAGTGTCACGCTCTTGTAGGCATCGCCGATGACCAAACTGGGATTGAAGACGCTTACAAGCAACTGTTCATAAGACCCGCGGCCGTTGGCGGTGATATTTGGACCAACTTCATAGCCACGCCCATTCATCACGTGACACTGGCCACAGATCCGATCGTATATGACTAGTCCCCGCTCCGCGTCTCCGCGCGCGTCCCGTCGCAGCAAGTTCCCCATCTTCGTTACTACTTCATCTCGTTCTCGCGTTGTTTCTAAGTTGATTTTACCCCAAATTTTGGCAACTGAGGAACGAATACCCTCGTTGGAGTCGGCAGCCAGAAGTCGGACTCTGTTAGGGCTTATCAGTTCCTTTCGCAGTTTTCCATCTGCAATCTGAGTGAGCAGCGCCTGGGCAGTATCGGCTCGGCGACACATGCGCTCTGCGATGGCCGCTTGCATATTGGATTTCAGAGAGGGCAGCGAGGAAACCAGTTGAACAGTGTCCTCAGCGCTTGCGAGCGAAATCCCAGCATCCAAAACTGCATCTCCGTAGCCGACGTCGACTGGACGTGCGGCTTTAAGCTCATCCAGTAGTTGGAGCATTGCTTCCGAAGCGACTTTGGGTTGCATCGAAACAACCGCCTGCAGCATTTGCTTTCGCAGTGCACTGTCAAGTTCGGTGCTTAGAACAATTTTTCTTGCGATCTCTATGGCCTCGGAGTTTGCGCAAAGTAGTCGGACCGAAATGATCGCCTTTTGCAGAGTCGTTAATTTGCCCAACAAAGTGTTGCCAATCGGACCGAAACTCTTCTTCGTAGCGTTCGAATCAAGCCATTGTTTCAGCATTGGTCTCAGCGCGTCATTTTTGATTTCACCTGTACGAGTCTTTGCTAACAAAGACTCTAGGACGGCGGCGGAAAGGTTTGGCTGCTTTTCACTCAAGCCACCGGCCAACTGAAGTACCGAATCGACAGCACGCTTGCTTATTTCATCGGCGATCGTCGGCTTCGCTTCCGAAATCAAACGCAATGCAACCCGTGGGGCTATTTCTCGTAGCAAGTTTTCGCTCTCGTCCAAGTTATGCAACAGGCTATCCAATACGAGCGACTGCTGTTCAAGCAAATGCGGAAGCAAGTTTTGCCACACCACACGAGGCAAAATGGGGTCATTCGAGCTGCTTTGCAAAACGCTAATTTGTTGTCGTACGTTATCCGCAGATTCAGTCTGCCCGAATGCTAATTTCGGTGCAGCAATAGACGCTTGTAGTCGAACCCGGGCGTCCTTGTCGATCGCCATTTTCTTCATTCGGTCTAACGTGGCAGGTTCGTGTGATTTTTGATGGCCTGCCGTGCGGGCACCCCATGCACGTAACTCAGCCGATTTGTCATCCAATAGCTGATTCAAAAAGTCGGTCGCTAACGTACCAGAACCTATTAGCGACCACAAAGCGTGCATTCGATACTTGATCGGTGAATCGGATTTGAGCACCAAGGCTTGCAATCGTTTGGCACATTCAGGGTCCTTCGTTGCGACTCGGCGTTCTTGAAGTTTCAATTGAGAGCGTTGGCGATTGAAAATGTTTTCGTCCGAGAGAAGTCCTTCGAGCTCGATATTGCTGAGCTTGCTGAAGTCTCTTACCTTCGGCTTAGGACGAGTTTCATGAACGATGCGATAGAGCCGACCGTGGCCACGGTCAACGCCCTTCGGGTCCGCATTTGCATCTTGATAGCAATGATATCGATCGTACCAATCGAGGACGTATAGGCATCCATCCGGCCCAACCTTTTGGGCAACGGGCATAAACCATACGTCGTTGGCAGTTAAGAAGTCAGGTTCGCTGAACCCCTTGTAGGTCGCACCGGAACGTTCGACTCGATCGCTGTTTAGGCAGCCACCATGGATATTTCCCATGTAGAGTTTGTCGCGGTATTGCTTCGGATAGGCAGGAGAGTCGAAGTACTCGATGCCGCAATAGGCCGCCATTTGGTGTTTGTGCTTTACGATCGAATCCGCGAACCAAGTGTGTGGCGGGTAGGGACCACCCTGTCGGAGATAGTAGGCAGATTCAGTCAGATGCCAAAGATGGTCGATCACGCAAGCGCTTACGAAAGCGCTCCCCTCATGATCAAAAGTAACTCCCCAAGGATTACTTGTCCCCTCGCAAAACAAATCGAATTTCTTGGTGATTGGGTCGATGCGAAAAAGCGCGCAAGTGAAGTCGAATACTCGACCATCTTGTTTAACGACAGATCGATTGAACACACCGTTGAGACCATATAAGCATCCATCGGGCCCCCATGTCAGAGCGTTAGGAAGCTCATGAGTATCGTCGCGTCCAAATCCGGTTACGACAACGGTTTGTTTGTCGACGACGTCATCCCCGTCGGTGTCTTCCATGAACAATAGATCAGGAGCGTTTGCCACCCAAACGCCTCCGTGGCCAACTGCGATTCCAGATGGAATGTTGAGGCCCTCGGCAAATACTTTGACAGTCTCGCAGACACCGTCGCCGTCTTTGTCCTCGAGGATCTTGATCTTGTCTCGGCCTGGGCCTGGTTCTCGACGCGGGTACTCGAAGCTCTCCGTAACATAAATCCGTCCTCTGTCATCGAAGGCCATTGCGACTGGATTTTGCAAGGCCGGCTCCGAGGCAACCAATTCGATTCGAAATCCCGGCGGCAGCGTCATCTTTGCCATCGCTTGTTCGGGTGATAGCGGCGGCCCAGGCGGAGTCGTTTGCTTTCGAGGGATAAAATCGTCAGATGTTGCGACCTGAACAATTCCCAACATGGCGACGAATAAAACACTGCAACGCATTTTTTGGAGGGCACGCACTTTGAAATCCTAGCAGAGAGGGATGTCCAGAAAACCGGTAAGTGACTCGGCATCGAGTACAGCGAGTAGCAATACGTCTAAGCGTTCGAGCGATTCGATGGTTCGAATTTTGTGCTCCATCTCTTCAGGGACTTCGCCAAACTTCTTTTCGAGCTGCTTGAGCCGAGTGTTCTGTTTGCTTTTCTCGATTCCTCGTTGTCGTAAACTGTTACCATATACTCGACCTCCACGTATTGATTTTCGGTTTGAATTAACTCTTGAAATTGTGCAAGTTCTTCGTTCATCAATGGCACGTAAGTCTCTACAAATTCGACCAAAAGACTTTGCCGCATTTCGTCGACTTGGCTACCAAGTATTAATCTAAGGAAATCCGCCTTCAATCGAACTTGCTCCTGTCTATTGTAGTTCATTTTTGCCATCAAAGCGAAGGCTAACGGATTCTTGGAGTCAAGAAAATTACGGTAGTTCAATGATTTGAGTTTCACCGACTCGAATTCAAAACGAACGATGGTTTTGTCGGCGATTTCCAGCCTAAACTTATTTGAAATGGGTATCTTCCAAAGCGAATCATCCGAAAAGACTACAACAGGTAGAATTACGGCATCGTATCGCAAATAGAGCTGGCACATGTATTTGAACATGCGTTTTGCGAATTGGCGACCAGGTCGTTCATGAACTCTTGAAAGAAGCTCTCGAAAAGTGTCTTGAAAATCTGATCATGATCGATTGTCATGAGCTGGCCCACCTTTCTCAGTACTGTCAATTTAGCTAAACTGTTGTTTTCGTTGCACGAGAATTCAACACGGATTGGAAACCACTATGTTCATTAGCCGCATTGTCTTGACATTGATCGCTCTGGCGTCGCTACCTGTGATTGGGGTCGCGCATCCTGGTCACGGCAATTCTGGAGACGGAAATAGCCTTCTGCACTATGTGACCAGTCCATTGCACGTGCTACCGGTTTTGGTGGCAGCGATTCTCCTGACTGGTTTTTTGTTGCTTGCTCGCCGAGTGCGATTGACTGTGGCTAAAGTGCGATAGTAGCCCTTCCAATTGCTACCGAAATGGCTTTCATGGCCAACGAAGTCACTTGTTTCCAATCCTGGTCGTTGGCCATTAGTTCTCGGCTGAAAACTCTGACTCGCGGGCCAGTCGCCAAGCTTTCAGCAGTGAGCCGCTCAGTTTCTAATTGCGGATTGCGAAAAAAGCTCCACCGCACACGCGCATGTGAACAGTGCGTGCGGGTCTCGAATCCTTGCTCCGAAACCAATAGTTCATACTCAGAAACGAGTGTATTTCTAAAGCAATACAACGCAACGAACCGGATGAGATTATGACGGATTCTATAGAAAATCCAAAGCACGACGATGATTACAGTTATTCGAGTCATATTGAGTAAAAACGAAGAGTTAGAAAAGGACTGCATCAAACCAACAACGCTAATCACGAAGACCAGAACTGGCGTGAGCCAAAACCAAAAAAGCATGAAACCGTTTGTCAACCACTCGACCCGATCGTCGTTGGCTAAGTAACTTGTTCCCACCGTTCCAAGGTAAACAGCGTTTGGACTATCGAAGTGTATCGAATCAAACTGATGGGGCTCCATCAACTTCGAAGAAATGATTCGTCGACTTTGCATGAACACATGCTTTGCGACCGTTTTCGGTAATTTGTCAAAGGAAATTCCTCCGTCGAAGGCTATTGGTTCCAACACCGTTGCGTAGCGATGGATGAACGATGGAGCAAACAAAATCGCGAGCCCTGGAGTTATTGTCAAACGCTTGACGATTGGCCAAAGACTGATTTGCTCGAAATCGGCAGCATTCCAATGTAAGCCCTTAGTGAACCCGTTCAATTCAATTGGGTATCGCGAGAGAGTGCAAGGGATTTTAAGATTCTGTCGATATTGTTGCCAAAGTCCCAAAATCTGAACGACGGCAGAGCATTGGAGGATGAGCAATCCCATTGTGAGAATAAAGTTGGAAACGCTGGAATCACTATACCCAGTCACAACGAAAAGGAATGCAAAGTAGCTCCCAATTATACCGAATCCAATTAGGCGAAGCAGGGCAGTCTGTATCAGTTCGGCGCGAGCGCTCTGAGCAATATTGAACGTGTCCGCTTCACAGGTCGTTGCCGAGAGTCGAAATAAGCAAGTATCTGGTGGTGCCTGAGCCAACAACTCTCCTGGACCTGTCGGGAAGGCATATGGATTAGTTGTCATGAGGTGACTTGTCTCGGGGGCATTTTTCCATGGGCACGCGATCTCCGCTAATCGCTTCGATCGGTTAAACATGGGCTTCAACAGGAGTAGATGCCTATACCATTCTGGATTATGGCTTCCTGGGCGGAGCAAATTTGATGCGTTCGACCAACCTTTGTATTTCGTCACCTTTTCGCTGTCCAGTTACGGCAGTGATCGCTCGTATGACGTTTTCGTATCGCAAGTTATAGTCCAAGTCGATTTCAACCTCTGGACCTTCCTCTGGAGTGGGCGGTGCGTTGCCACCCGTCAACTTGAGGATGAAACCTCTAAGATCGGGCCAACTATTCCCGAACGACTGACTATCATTGACAATGATGTCAGCCAACTCCCCATCAGCATTAGCACGCAACCGAAGTTTGATGGGGATATTGGTTGTATCTGGGTTTCCTCCGGTGCCTTCGATCGGCATCTTGACGCTGAAATCTCCTTCTTGCGCAGCAATCTTAAAGGTCATGACGAAGAAAATAAGGAGCAGGAAAATCACATCGATCATGGATGTGAGTTGCAGCTCAGCTTTTTCGGTTCCGCGTTTGGATTCAAATTTCATGATGGTGTTTGCATTTTAGGGGCATCGATCACAACATGGGCCGCAAACCGTGGGCTAGCGCCCTACGGCTAATGAGCCGCAACGCGCTAGCGTCCGGTTCAGCCCGACTTATGATCGACGCCCATTTTGGGTTAGGTCTGTTCTTCACGCACGCGTAAAGCAAATTTTTCGAAACCGAGCTCCTGGCACTTCTTGATTAAGTCTTGAACTACGCCGCCCGGAGTATTCATATGTCCTCGAATGACGATATTCGCATCTTTAGCCGTCTGCTTTCGAGATTCCAACAATTGTATTTCCGCTTTTAAGAGTGGTGCGATCGATTCGACGGTCACGATATTCGCACCCATATAGATGGTAGCATTTGAATCTAGATGCAATACAATCGGAAATGTTAGCGGGGCATCCGGTGGCTTTGCTAACTCGCTAGCCGGCAGTTTTATCTTGTCGTTCTGGTCGTCCTGAGAGAAATTGATCAACACCATGAAGAAGATGATCAACTGGAAGACCATGTCGATCATCGCAGTCATATCCCCCTCGGCCATTTTCGAATCGAAATGTTTGCGAATTTTCATGATGCGATATCGTACGGGTTAGGCTTTTACGAACGCTTGAAACTTATCCAACATTTCTTCGCTTTGGGTCCCTGCAGTCAAGATGAAACGTTGAACGCGATTTCGAAGGATATTGTAAATTGTTATGGCTGGAATCGCCAGGAACAGGCCGAACAGTGTTGTATAGAGTGCTTGCTCAATGCCACCTGCAAGCTCGGATGGCTTGATGGTCGTGGTACTACTTGCAATCTTGGCGAATGACGTAACCATTCCTTGGACAGTCCCCAACAAGCCAACCATTGGCGAAATGTTCCCGATCAAAGCGAGGTAGCTCAGGAGATGCTCTGTCTTCATCGTCTCGGATTCGCCGACAATTTGCATGGCTTCTAAAGCCGATTCCTTACCATTTTGCAGCTTACCTAGGCCAGCAGAAACGACCTGTCCAAGGAAGCTTTCGTCGGTTCGGACCATTTCCACTGCTGCTTGTGCATTCTTTTCACCAAGACTTGCATCGACACCTTGGATCAAGTCATCAGGTACAAAGTTGTTTTTTTGAAATGCGAGCAAGCAGCGCACGACCAGAGCCACTAGAACAATACTCATGACCAAGAAGATGATCGCATACATTGTTCCAAGCGAGTTCCAAGTCTTGACCAGCAAGTTCTCACTTTTAGCAGCGGAAGCATCTTGGGCAAACGATTCACTGGAAAGAACGTACGCAACGATAAACATTGCGACTGCCGGCAACGCTATTGCCATAAAGGACCGCGTGCGTCGAAAACAAAATTGCATGGCGTCTCCGTGAATGAGTCTGGCTAAGGTGGACGAGGGAAAAAGTTCAATGGTATTGCGTCTGACCTTCAAACGCATCGAATATGTTTATCGTACTCAACCAATCACTCAAAGAGATTGGGGGAGTGCCTTAATGCTGAGCATTTTTTTGTATGTTGTACCGATTGCACGGTTATTTCTTGGTCCAAGGGGAAAATGGATACAGTTTCTCCAGTCGACTTTTCGTTTCCTTAGCTCGCTGGCTCTCACCAATCACGGTCCAAAGTTGAAAAAGATTATAGAGAGCTTCGGCATGAGCATCAGGCTCGCTAGCGTATAATAGGTCCGTTTTTAGAAAGGCTAAGATCGCTTCGTCGTTGTTGCCAGCCGCTCGAAAAATTCCTCCAAGGGCGTTGAACAATTCGGAATACAGTTCTGCATCGGTCGAGTCCCCCTCGTCGACCATTTTTTCCAATGCAGCAATGGCCTGCGGAGACTTTCCGTCCGAGGCATCGCATCGAGCAAGGGAAAGGCCGGCCAACTTTTTGAATTTCAATGATTCTTTATCGGACAATTGAGCTTTGTCGACCGTGTCGAATTTCGATCTAGCCTCAGGAATTTGCTTATTGGCTAACAACGCCTTGCCCGTCAAGTAGCTTCCCTTGACCTTGAGCTCCGGATAACTCGAGGCGGCCAAAACACCGAAGTACCCAGCCGCTTTAGCCGGTGTCCCGGTCGCCATTGCCAGTTCCCCTAATGTTTCTGACGCTCTATAGAACAGGTGTGAAGTCTTGTTTAGAACTACCCAATCAAGAAGCAATTTGCTTGCTGCCGCCGCTTCTCCTCTACCTCGCAAGGCGTTCAAAGCAAGCAAGTATCCTTTGTAGAACTGATAGTCCTGTTTGATATCTTCGCTCTTGAGTCCAGCTACCGGAATCTTTTGAAATTCCGCGATTGCGTCGTCCAATTGGCCCAGCCCGATGTTATCTTTGGCACGCGATAGTTGCTGCGGCTCACCATCAAAAACGACGCGAGCTATTTGATGGGTGTCGAAACTCTGATTAGCACCGCGAACTTCGATCACAACCTTGTCCTTGGTTCGCTCGACGATTTTCCCAGTGACGCCAATTCCAGCAAGCGGAAAGACTTTGTCTTGAGACCAGACTGGACAAGCCAACAACGCGACTATCGTGGCGAGCCTCAGTATGGTCTGTACCGGCGGGGTGAGGCTCCCGCCGAGCGAAGCTCGAATGGCGTGGAGCTTAGCTCTCCATCCGAGCTTGCGGCTCGTTGATTTAGTCGAAGCCGCAATCGCAACAATTAGCCGACGGGCGTTAGCCCCGGTTTTCGGACAGGCAACCGCCGCTAACGCGGTACGGCTAATTAAATCAACAAGCCCCTTGTCTCGATGGAAGCTAGAGGCGTGCCGTTCTACATAGAAAACTAGATTGTTTGGAATGCGTAATTGATTCATGGGGAGGATGTTTTGTTCGACAAGTAACTAAAGTTGAAAGGTTTCGGTGGTTCCTGGAATCGAATCCAATTTACAGAACCTACTAACTAAACTCTTTTAGGCCAGCTATGGGTTTACCTAAATCTCGCTGTATTTCGCGAAGCAGTTTCTCGAAGGTAGCCTTGATCTCAGGCGAGCCAAGTTCTGGATAAAACAAATGGGTCTCGCGGATCTTGTTTAAGGCCCGCTCCAAGCCCTGCTTCTTTTTTTCCGGACTAGGCTCAAGCAAAGCCATTGCTCGTACGCATTTTGCAATATTTAGCCGAGCTTCAAAGTAGATATCCCTAAAATCCGAAACCTTTTTCGTCGTAGCGTCACTGATTTTGCCCCATCCCCAAATGACATTGGTTTTTTTTGCATTCGGTTCAGCACCTTCGACGGCTTTTTTCAACAGTTCCATGTCTTTTTCGTTAGCCCATGACTGCAGATTTCTCGCCGCCTCGACTTGAATGGTGATGTTGCTGGGAGTCGTAGTCAGTGATTGCAAAAACAATGCGTGCGCTTCTTCGAATTTGCCGGCACCGCTTTTTGCTTGTGCTAATCTAAACTGAAATTCCTCGGGTTTTCGTTTCGCGTCAATGAGTTCGGAGACTGGTTTCGCAGCAACCTTACTAAATGCTGCCTCAGCGACCAACATAAGTGGCTTCCCATTTGCTGCCATATTTGGCTCTTTAAGCATCTTACTTGCAAGGGCCAAAATCGAACTTCCTGCAGAATCAAGAATCGCAACATCGGAGCTAACTGAGACCAACTGCTGAATCAAAACGCCGTACGCGTTAGCTAACTTGGCTTGTTCTACGATTCCTTTACTTGACTCCAGTTTCGTTTGCAGGTTGAGCCTCAGGTTGTGGAGCGCAATAGTAAGTAGTGAATCATTGGCCCCAGACAAGGCCTTCATTTTCAGAACTACCTGGGAAATGTTTTCGTTCGACAACTCCTGTTTGCCACTTCCTGAAGCTTGGACCATGGCCTGCAGTTTGAGCCGATAGGCTTCCAATTGGATACGTGGCTCAAGACCCTTGACCGAATTGACTAGCGCAATCGCACCTTTGCCTTGGGCGTCAATAATCGTGATCGCTTCATCAATCCTGTCGGACATCAGGTAGATGCTGGCTAAAGCATTGACTCCACTGACCAAGTTTTTGTCAGCTTTGTCAGCAACCAACGCGTCCCATGTGGACCTCAACAGTTTTTCTGCACGCTGCTTGAGACTTAGTTCTTCGCGGGTTTCTTCAGTCTTGTTTTTTCGATTTTCGGCAGCAATTGAATGGTATTCGCCCCACAGGATCTGACCGAGCAAACTTGCACCGCTGCCGCTGCTGTTGCCCTGAGCCAGTGCAATGTGTTTTTCCGCATCTTCGTAACGTTTGTGTATCAAGTCCAATTTGACAAGCTTGTCGACAGCATTCTTGGCCTCATCTGAAGCTGGATTAATAAGGTTCAGCTGGTTGACGAGCCGCTCAAATGTCGGAACAAATGCGAGTTGTCGGTCAGCAGGAATCGTAGAAATGATCTTGCCCAGTCCATTCAAGGCGAAGCCACCAGATTTTAGAGCCTTGTCCGTCCCTTTGCCTGAAACTAGCAACTCCTGTGACAATGCGACTGCCTCCCAATTCTGGTCTGTTTTCAGGAGCAAATAAGTCATCAGAAACTTCGCGTCGACGAACTCTTCGCGCGAGTTACTGTCCTTATATAAACGCAACGCACGCTGGTAAAGTTCGATGGCTTGCTTGCGGTCACGCAACGCATCGTCTTGCAATGTTTGGATTTGAGATTGAATGGACTGTTTGGTTGTTGCGTCTGCGTTCGAAAGTTGGTCCAGTAGCACAGAGAGCGGCGACTCTGCGGATTCCGCGCGGTCGAGTCTTTCGCGAGCCGCTTTGATCGTGTCGGACCAGGCTTTGGTGACAGGTAGTTTTTCATCCACCTTTTCAACCGTTTCAATCCCCAGTTCACTAAGACTTTTTTTAACCTTCACCACATGAGGACCTTTCCTCTTGAGAAGTCCTTGAAGCAAATCGCGAGCAACTTTGCGATTTTCTTTGAACTTAGCGCTGTCTTTCTTTTCGTCGAGCGTCTTTGCCCACGCCAGGCGGGCTTCAGCAACAGCGAGTTGCAAATCGAGCCAGTCGGGATCGTCGCGTTCACGAGCTGTCGCGGTTTTGAGGGCTTCTTCGCCTCGTTGAATGGCCGCTTCGTATTTTGCCGCTTTATCGGTCGAGTCCAGCCTCACGATTCCTACTATTGCCTGAACTCGATACGTGCGAAAGATACCCTCGCCGTCGTTATCCGCTACACGCGTATAGCTGTTTCTCGCCTCATCCAATTTCCCAAGTTGGTATTGAATATCTGCCACGTATTTCAAACACAGCATGCGACGTCCTGCTTCCTGTGGACCAGTGGTCTTTTCAATCAGTGCGTTAAAACTAGTCTCTGACTTTTCTAACCACTTTCGCCAATCCGGGCTGTTAGGACTATAGGTCTGGCTGATGAGCTCCATCGTCTTTGCCTGCAAGATTTGAGATTGGCGATACTCTAGTCGGTATTGCTCTCTGAGCTCCGTCAATTCCTTCAAATTTTTGCCTTCTATTTTTATCGATTTTATTTTGTCTCCGTCCATGGACAACAAAAGAGGTTTAAGTTCCTCTGTGACTTGGTTGTACAATTCGAGAGCTTCTGTGTAGGCTTGTCGTGCCTTGGATATCCAACTTTCGGAGGAGATGACGTTTTCCGGTTTCTTGCTCTCTTCCAGCGCTGATTGAGCTCGGTCCAGCAAGAGGTCCCCCAATTTGGTTTGCGTTTCACTCCGCCGCGAATGCGATGGTGCTGCTGCTAAGAACTCTTTGTAGCCCTTTTCGATCGCAACAATTCGCTCGTCGCGTTGTTGAGGTGTCTTGACGAATCGAAGCGACTCCTGCTGCAGAATGACACGTTCAAGCGGCAAGTCCGTTTTCATGCTGGCTGGCAAACGGTTCTTGGCTGCACTTATTTCCAAATACTTGAGCCCTTGATCGTAATAGCCTTCCTCTCGCAATCGATTGAGGAATCGTTTTGCTGGTTCGTCGGCGAAAGTGTTTGGCGCAAAAATTAAAAGGGTAAATGCTGCTACCAAACAGGCCTGCGTTTGGTTTGGTAATGTTAAAGCTAATTGCGTTGGCATGAGAAAACCTGAATTGCAATCGGTTTGCCGGCGCCCCTCGGGCTATGGCAACAGAACAAGACGAGATCGATCACCTCGATTATAACCCATTATCGCCCTCGCATAGCTATTCTATCAGGAATCCCGTTCGCCTTGGATTGGAAATTCGTGTGGCGCCTGCTCTGGCGGTAATGGAGATTTCTGAGCATCGGTCCACGGAGAGCTGTCCCAACGGTAGTTACCTTCTAGTTCCTCTCGCACGCTGACTCCCAACACAATCGCTGGATCAACGGACTCGATCGTCTTGGCGAGATCAGTTTTTTCTGTCTTTGCAACTGATTCGAAGTCGAGGTCTGGTTCCAATTCAGTGCTGCTAATTGCAATGGAATCCAATTCGTCCTCAACAGCGGCTTGTCGAAAGACGGCGTTAACATTGTCGAGTTCAGTATTGCCACTTATCAAATCAGAGGCCCCATTTAGAAAAGTTTTGTCGGTGGCGTCAATTTTCGCATCCAGAGAGTTTACTTTAGAATTATTTCGATAGCAGTCGGTTACTTTGCCAAAAACATCCGTCAATCGCAAGCCAAAGCTGGCCGCTATCTTGCAGCAGTCGTCGTACTCCGGCGAAAAGTCGATATCGCCTGAAAGTAATTCAGAAACTTTGCCAGTAACAATTCCCCATGGCGTTTGGACGTCGACAGATGATCTCGGGAGAACTGTACGGGCTTGATTGCGATAACGAATTCCAAGTGTCCCAGTATGTTGGAAGAGAATGGATTCCATGACTTTACGGTCTTGAGGTCTAGCAATCACCGTCATCAACGTCCCTGGTCTATTCTTTTTCATTTGGATCGGGACAGTAAAAACGTCCAGCGCACCTGCCTGCCAAAGCCTCTCGATTGCAAAACCGATTTGTTCACCCGTTACATCGTCCAGATTGGACTCCATGATCAAGATCGAATCGTCATACTTTGGCTTGGATTTTAGGGCATTTCCGATCAGTATCCTAAGTATATTTGGCCGATCAGGCATATCCCTCCGACCGGCTCCATAGCCGATCCGTCCCACTTGCATTGGTGGTATCGGCCCAAACTCGGAAGCCAGTTCGGTTACGATGGCGGCCCCCGTCGGTGTCGTCATTTCCATTGGTATCTGTGTCGGAGCAATCGGAACTCCAAGCAGTAACTCCGCAGTTGCCGGGGCGGGGACACTGACCAATCCATGTGCAATACGCACCTGCCCGACTCCTGTTGGGACAGATGAAGCGTACGCCCGCTCGATTTGCAACGAATCCCATGCGACCGAAACCCCGACTATGTCAACAATCGAATCGATAGCCCCCACTTCATGAAACTGCACTCGGTCGATTGATGTGCCATGTACTTTGGCTTCCGCACGAGCGATTCTCTCAAAGAGCCGCATCGCCAAGTCCTTCGCTTGCGACGAGACTTTGGCTCTTCTAAGCAGGGAAAGGATGTCCCTCAAGTACCGATGCGAATGCTGGCGTGAATGCTCGATTTCCAGGAGCCTGCCCCTAAAGCCACGCCTTGCAGTATTCGAGATTGAAATCCGTACATCTCCTAAATCCATGGAGGCGATTGCAGTTTGTATGATTGAAAATTCTGCGCCTGCATCGATCAATGCGCCCAGGGTCATATCGCCGCTGATGCCGCTAAAACAATCAAAATACGCAATTTGCATGGTGCCGCTCGTGCTTTTGGTTCAATTTTACCCTGGTCGACCGTCGGATATTACAGTTTTTTTGGGCGTCGATCACAAGTCGGGCTTAACCGGACGCTAGCGCGTTCCGGCTGATTAGCCGAAGGGCGCTAGCCCACGGTTTTCGGCCCATGTTGTGTTCGATGCCCTTTTTTGGCGTTGCCACGGCGACGGGTACCGATATACTACGCTATTCCCGAAACCTACAAGATAGTCGAAAACACGTTGAAGATCATGCAAGGCAATTCCGCTGCTAAAACAGTCGGAATTTAGCCTGAACAGATCGAAACCTTCCGATTGGTTGGCAACGGTCCGTTTTGGGGTTCATCCGCCTTGATACCTGGAGTTAGCTGAAATGAAAGTAGTTTCGTCCATTGGGGCGCTAAAATATCGTCATCCAGACTGCCAAGTGGTTCGCCGCCGTGGTCGTATCTACGTTATTTGTAAGAGCAATCCTCGATTCAAAGTTCGACAGGGAATCGCAAAGACCAAAAGACGCAAGCGATAAACAATCCGATCCTACAACAGCCATCGGTTTGTTGCAATGAAATTGAGAATCGGAGTTATTGGGCAAGGCCGCGATTGGCAGTCTCGGTATCTACCTACGCTCCGATCCATGCGAGATCGATTTCAGGTCGTCGGTGTTTATAATAGTGTTTCTGTGCTCGCCGACGCAGCCGCTCGCGATCTCGATTCCGAGAGATTTGATAGTTTTCGTGCCATTGCAGAGAGCCCTGCTCTCGATGCGGTTCTTGTCCTAGAGGACGATTGGTATCGGCTGATGCCATTGTTTGCTGCATGCGACTATGGCAAAGGTATTTTCTGTGGGGCTGAATTGAAGCTAGACTTCGGTACTGCGATGCACATCCGAGATAAGATTCATGCATCGGGAATCGCTTTCATGACCGAATTCCCAAGGCGTTTTGCACCAGCAACACTTAGGCTCAAAGAGCTGATTGCGACTCGATTAGGCAGGCCAAGGTTATTGTTTTGCCATCGAAGGCTCGCGCGAGAAAGCAAGGAAGTTCGAAACGTTCGCTCGCTTGATGCCCGTTCTCAGCGAGAGCTCATGGAATTAGTGGATTGGTGTAATTACATAGTCGCGGACGCACCGGAATGGGTCCAAGCGATTCGACATTGTACGCCGCAATCCACGCAAAGCGCGGACTACCAAATACTGAGTCTCGGATTTGGTACACCCGAAACAGACCCCAACGGTATTTTAGCTCAAATAAGTTGTGGCGCATACATTCCTGAAGTATGGCTCGAAGCTATTGCTTATCGACCTCCTGCCGCAATTCAAGTGTGTTGTGAAAAAGGGGTAGCGTTCGTTGATTTGCCGAGCACCCTGGTTTGGTTCGACGAAGCTGGGCGCCATCAAGAGACTCTTGATACCGAGCTTCCTGTAGGCCAGCAAATGTTGGGCCAGTTTCATCGAGCGATAACGGCTCTCGTTCGAAAAGCGAACGATCTAGAGGATACTTGCCGAGCGTTGAAAATTCTAGACTTAGCGAAAAAGAGCACTCAGTCGCATTCGCGGGTAGCAATCGTTTAGGATCGTTCGATCAATAAATGTCGGATTTCTGCAGTGGGATTAGCCGCAACTTCATTCGCCTTCAGCATCCCATCAGCGACGGTTTCCTCGGGCAGCGGTTGGTTTTGATATTCGGCGAAGAAGGCCGCTTCGTCTTGTAGCTTCAAATTCATCGCATGCTGGATCGCGGATAGTTCGTCGTAGTTGAACCGCTCGGGCCAGAGTTGCCCGTTTGCTCGATTCGAAATCCCATCGAGGGCTTGAATCGGAAAGCACACCTCTGGAAAGTCGGCAAGCAGCATTTCATTGCTATCGAGTTCCGTTTTGATCGAGTCGAGCATGTCACAGGCGTGGCCTTCATCGCTTCCGATCAAACATACGAACTCGCGATGCCCATAGAGCACCGCCCAAATACAAGCGACTTCACAATTGATGACTTACCGCTGCCTCGCGCCATCGCCAACGCAAACAAACCTCCGTGCACAACCGCTTGCTCAATCTTATTCATGACCTTGATATGATCTGGCGACCAAGCGAGATGAAACGTCAATGGGAAGTACGTCTCGCAAAAGTATTGGAAGTTGCGCGATGCGCGACCTTTGCGATCTGGGTTGAGACACAGAATCTAAACTTCTTGACCGCCAAAGGTGGCCTTAAGCGGCACGCTCACAGAAAATTCCGCCCTGACAACCTAACATTCGCTTGCTCTATGTGTTAGCACTCGAATTTCGAATCGCTGTAACCACATGAGTTTGGGATTCAGTAGAGTGTGTGACCATGCCAGAGCGATTTCATTGCGGCTCTTGCACGCTGAATAGTCATCGAGTAGTTTCTACTGATCGTTGAGGAAATGGTTTATGCCGAGAGAGATTCCAACCTGCCCACCCAAGCCTCAGTCTTCAGAGAGTGGAAAACGCAGTTACGACATTGAACTGGTCACTCCGATGTTTGGAGGAGGTGTTGTCACTCGGGAGAATGATGTTACCCTTCCAATTCGCCCTACGGCAATTCGGGGCCAGTTGCAATTCTGGTGGCGGGCGACGGTCGGGGCTCAGTACGAGACAAGCCAAGAACTTCGAGCGGCTCAGTCAGCGATCTGGGGCGACACATCGAAGGCGAGCCGCGTTCAGATTAGGGTGGAGGCCATCAAGTTCGACAATCCAAAACCCTGTGCGCAGTTTGAACGAGACCACAAGGATCAAAGTCGTTATCGCTCGATGGCCACCTGGAATTCGCCATTCAACAACACGGCATTGCCTTACGCTTTGTTCCCATTTCAGGGGCAATTGGCTAAAGGAGGAAAGCAGATTGAAACTGAACCGGCAGCCTGTATCCACAGGGCCGACTTTCGGCTCACCGTGAACTGTCACAAAAGCATCGACTTCGCGAAGCAAGTCGAACCGGCGATCTGGGCGTGGGTGAACTTCGGTGGTTTGGGTAGCCGGACTCGTCGCGGATGCGGGGCGTTAAAAGGCCACGAAGTCGGGCTGGGTGTAGATAGAAAAGTAATTCGAATAGACAAAGAACTGTGCCCGAGGGATGCTGACGATCTTAAGGCTGCATGGCTGGCGCATATGCCGAAACTGTTTCCGCAGCGAGAGTGGCCGACGCTGGCATCCGAGATTCTTGTCGGAAGTGCGACTCAGAACGCGATAGATGCGTGGGACGAAGCGGTTTCTCTGTTCAAACACTACAGACAGGGCGTAGGTTTTGGACGCAATGGGGACTCATCGAAGTTTCCAAAGCGATCGTATTGGCCTGAGCCAGAAACTATACGGGTCGTAACTGGTCAACGACTTCCTGGCCATGAAGTGCAGAACAAAATCCCGACGGTAGCATTTCCGAGAGCGGAATTAGGTTTGCCAATTGTATTTCAATTCAAAGATGAGGACAAAAGGAACCCAACGAATCCTAAAGCGGACCCTAAAGTAACAGTTCTCTACCCAAATACCGCGTCGAATGGTCTTAAACGCGAACGGATGGCTAGTCCACTTGCAATTAAGCCGCTGATGTTTCAAGGGGGAAGAGTAGTGCCGTTGATAATGAGGTTGAACACGCCTGAGATCAGTGGCATTGACCTTCGTCATGACTACGCTTCACTAAATCTTCCAACGGCAACGCTGATCCGCGATTCTCGGCTTTCAAATTCACCCTTGGCGGGATCGCCGAGCGGCTCGGCTATTGAGGCGTTCCTTGCCTTAGCTCGCTCGAAAGGCTTCTCTGAGGTATCACGATGAGTCACCTACTTGCAATTTCTGTCGGTCCTGTGCAGGAGTTCATCGCAGCAGCGCGGCGAACGCGCGACCTGTGGTTCGGTTCCTATCTGTTGTCCGAGATCAGCAAGGCAGTGGCGAATTCTGTTAAGGATGATGGCGGCAAGTTGATCTTCCCGCATCCCGATACAAACCTGACGTCTGGCGATGACAAAGTCAATGTCGCCAACATCATTCTTGCGGAGATACGTGTTGGCGAGCCGAAGGATGTGGCAGCCAAGGCGAAGCAAGCTGCACAAAAGCGATGGCTCGAATTCGCTTCCGAAGCGAGAAAGGAAGCGTCTGGCGTGATCCGCCCAGAGATCTGGGACGAGCAAGTTGATGACGTGATCGAGTTCTACGCGGCCTGGACTGCCAGTTCAGGAAATTACAAAGAAGATCGAGCCAAGGTCATGCGGCTCTTGGCTGGGCGAAAGAATTTCCGCGATTTCCAGGCAGCGTTTGGCCGGGCCGGAGTGCCCAAATCATCACTTGATGGACAACATGAATCTGTCTTGAAGGATCCAACCAAGGAGCGATGGCCCGAGAGATTACGTTCCCAACTTCGCGTTCGCGAAGGGGAACAACTCGACGTTGTTGGTTTGGTTAAACGCGTGGCTGGTGGGAACCAATCTTATCCATCGGTTTCGCGAATCGCTGCTGACCCGTGGATTAGGGCAAACAAAGACAAGCCTGCGTTCAAAACTATTATCGAACTGTGCAAAGATCTTCCCGGTGACGTACTTCACCGACTGAACGAAACCATCTTCCCACAGTTCCAGGATTTTCCGTTTGAGGGAACTGCCGTCTATCGCAGTCGTCACCACGAATGGGAAGAAGAAATCGACGATTCGGATCGAGTGTCGCTGGGGGATTTGCAAGACGAACTCACCAGGCTGCCAGTCCCCAGTCCCTACCTCGCCGTCCTCGTTGCTGACGGCGATAGGATGGGAGCCGCGATTTCAGACTTAGGCGATGCCAAGGCCCATCGCGATTTTTCAAGCACACTCGCAGGATTCGCAACGACGGCACGCTCAATCGTCAACAACTATAACGGCGTGCTGGTCTATGCTGGTGGTGACGATGTTCTGGCGTTTCTGCCGGTGGACAAGTGCTTGAGTTGTGCTCGCGAGTTGCGGGAGAAGTTCGTCGAGTGTTTGAAACCCTGCATTCCCATTAACACACCGACTCTGTCGGTCGGCATTGCGATCGGTCACTTCATGGAGAACCTTGAAGACTTGCTCGACTATGGCCGCGCGGCCGAGAAGGCGGCTAAGAAGGTTGAAGGCAAAGATGCCCTGGCGGTGCATCTGAACAAACGTGGCGGCTCACCGATCAGGATCGCGGACCGCTGGGAAAACTCTCCCGAAAAGCGACTGCTCAAATTTGCCAATCTGATCAACAACGGCTTTGCGACGAAGTTGCCCTACGAGTTGCGAGCAATGGCGAAGCTTTACGAGAGTTGGACCGACAATACGGATACAGCGATTCAACAGGACCTCTATCGCCTTATCGCCAAGAAATCTTCGCGCGGTATCGAGACGGTTCGCCAGGAGTTGGCCACTGAGTTACAGGGAATGGACTCCAACAAGTTGATGACGCTTGGGCAGGAGCTGCTCGTCGCTCGTCAGCTCGCAACGGTACTGAAGCAGGAAACCAGGCGATCCACCACAACCGAGGAGGTGTTGTCATGAGTTATATCCTGCAACTAACACCGCACGATTCTTTGATTGCCCGGGATGGACGGCCCTTCGGCGCAGGACAAGGTAACCGCATGCGCAGCCTTCCATGGCCGCTGCCGTCCGTGGTAGCAGGGTCGTTTCGTTCGGCTCTAGTGAAAGGCAGCAAGAGTCTCGATTATTCGGGCGATATGCCCCAGCGCCTGATGCAGATTGCCGTCGCGGGTGTCTTTCCAGTTCATGATGGCAAGTTGTATTTGCCTGCTCCCAACGACGCGGTCGCGGAACCTGGGGATAACGGACTTGGAATCAAAGAAATCCATCGGGTTTCGCCGCGAGAGATGACGGGCGGTTGCGATTTTCCGATCGACGGTTTGAAACCGGCGATGCTGTCCATCGTCGCGGACTTCAAACCTGCCGAGGTTCCTGCCTGGTGGCCTGTTAGCAAACTCGCCGAATGGTTGTTGAATCCACCCATTGCCTTTGATTCAACTTTTCTCAAGCAACCCATACAGGAAACCCGCGATCATGTTTGCTTGGATGCCAACCTCGGAGCAGCCGCCGAAGGCCAGAACTTTGCGACGTCTGGGCTGAACGCGACCCACTTGCCAAGATTTGGAGTGAAATCAGATGACAAGAAACTCCAGTTTGTTGAACGGTTCGCAAGTGTCACTCTCACCGCTCGTGTCACGAACCATGATACAGGATTCGAACATTCCAGCGATTTGAATATATGGCATCCACTGGGTGGCGAGCGACGACTGGTTCACTGGCAGCAAGCCAACTCCGATTTGTGGAAGTGCCCGGATTCGATCAACGATGGACTCAAGCATGCCACGCAGATCCGCATGGTGCTGGCGACGCCTGCCGTATTCAAGGATGGCTGGAAACCGGGCTGGCTGAACGATCAACTGGAAGGCACGCCACCAGCATGCGATGTCAAGCTCAAGTTGGTTGGCGTGAGCAATGGCCGCTGGAAGGCTGTTTCCGGTTGGGCGCTGGCCGCGACGAAAGGTCAACCACGCGGCCCCAAGCCGATTCGTCGCATGGTACCAGCAGGAAGTGTCTACTTTTTTAAATGTGAAAAGGGTTCTGCTACGGAGTTGGCAAACCAATGGCTGCAACCGGTCAGCGATGACGAACAAGAGCGGCGCGATGGCTTCGGGTTGGCGATCTGGGGTACGTGGTAATTCATCTGTAAAGCGAGAAATTTAAATATGTCCAATACACGAATTTACTGGCTACACACACTCAGCCCGACTCATGCCGGAACGGGTCGAGGTGTCGGCTACATTGACTTGCCGATCGACCGCGACGGCGTCACGGGCTGGCCGATCCTTCGCGGATCTGGATTCAAAGGAGTCTGGGCCGATCATCATGGTGCCACTGATGATGCTCGCAAAAAAGACCCGCTTCTAAAGGCCGCTTTCGGCTTCGCCGGTGAAAATAACGATTCCAATTCGGGCGCGTTGATCCCCACCGATGCCAAGATTGTCTGTCTTCCGGTGCGTAGCTTTCGCGGAACTTTCGCATGGGCGACGTCGCCGTTATGCCTCCAGATGTTGGAACGAACGCTTACGCTTGCTGGCGCTAAGATTGATAAACCAGCCCCGAAAGAGCTGGATGATACGATGGCGCATCATACTGCAACAACTGCACTCGCCGAAGGTAAGAGCATCTACCTCGAAGACCTCGACTTTACAGCTCAGAAATGCGACACGGCCACAGCCTGGCGCAACGGATTGCCGAGAACGTTTTTGCCGGCGATCTAGCTTGGCAAGAACAATTCAAGAAGCGATTTGTCGTCCTGCCGGATTCGGCCTTTGACTTTCTGTGCGAGACCGGCACTGAGGTACACATGCGGGTCAGGATCGACGACGACACCAAGACGGTAATTGGCGGTGCGCTTTGGACAGAAGAATCCCTGCCTGCCGAGACGATCCTCATGGGACTTATCCAATGTGAAAGAGTATTTCAACGAGATGGTTCAAATGGCATTGTCCAGCCTGAAGAACTCATTGCGAAGTTTGCCACCAACGATGCAGAGAAGCCCCTCATGCTTCAGCTCGGCGGCAAAGCGACGATCGGGCGCGGGCAGGTCCGCTGTGTCTTCACAAGCCCGAATGAAGGTGGCCAATGAGCGTTCACACTCGAAGTCAGAAATTGGCTCAGGTGGCGTTTCCAAGAGTTCAACTTCGAATTCCGTCCGATACTAATGAACTCAACAAGACGCAAAAAGAATACCGCTCGTTCGCCAAGAAGTTCCCGGCCTTGATCCACACCTGCGGCTTGGCTCAGGCTGTAGCGTTTGCACTCGCGAAAAAGCAAACCAACTATCTTGCTGATTTAACCGAAGTGCTGAAGGCTGCTGATCATGCTGAGTTGACTGAGCAAGTGTCGCTCGACCATCTCGCACGGACATCACCAATGAGCGCCTACCTTCGCCTGAGCCGCGATGCGATCAACGCCGCGAGCTGGTTGAAGCGGTATGTCGAAGCCGTTGCACCAGAAGATTCGGAGGTTGCGTCATGAGTGCTGTGCGTCATCAACTCGAACCCCTCATGCCTCGGCGTGGTGAAGTCGATTCTCATCCGGGTTTGCTCTTGCAATGCTATCTCCATGAATCCGCAGCGGGCGAGCAAGGGAAGCCGGAACACAAACGACAGCTCCTTGATGCAGCGATTAAGTCGGCGGCAAACGCCGAGGCTCGCGAACTTTACAAGGTCGCCTATCAGCGATGGCAGCAGACTTTGCCGACAACGAACATCATCCTTAAGACAGAAGGTCGGCTGATCGTTGGTTTGGGCACTGAAAATGTGCTCGAAACGGGCATCCGGCTGCATCACACTTATGGCCTGCCAACTTTGCCCGGCTCGGCCTTAAAAGGACTCGCCGCTCACTACTGCGACCAAGTCTGGGGCCAGCGCGATAATTGCGATTCATTGGACGACGCCCTGAAATTTCGCGGACCACGCAAAGAAGATCAGAAAACGAATCGTCCGGCTGAACCTCACGGAGAGTTTCACAAAATACTGTTTGGAGCCAACGACGAGAGTGGCTGCATCGTTTTCCACGACGGCTGGTTTGTGCCGGACTCCGATTCCAGTCCGCTCAAGCTGGACGTAATGACGCCGCATCATTCGGGATGGAACAATATTGACGACCCTGAACCTCCAACCGACTTCGATAGTCCGATCCCCATACCGTTTTTGTCCGTCGCGGTTAAGTTCCATATCGCAGTGGCATGGTGCGGGCCTGAAAGCGAGAGAGCGAATGATTGGACAAAACTGGCGTTGTCGCTACTAACAGATGCACTGAAGAACTGGGGCGTTGGCGGCAAGACGAGTAGCGGCTACGGGCGACTGGATGTTCCTCCTACTCCTCCTCCACCTGAACCGCCTAAACCACGGAAACCGGGTGTTCCAGCCAAAGTGACCATCGTCGCCACTAGGCCTAAGGGAGGGTTCGATGTTCGGGACGTGGAGCTTGGCCGAAAATCGGGTACTCTAACTCTTGGCTCGCCGCCAGTGGGTGCAGAAACGCATATTGGAGCGATTGTTGACGTCCTCGTGCACGTTGAGAACGTTTCACAGATGCAATACAAATGGCCACCAACGGTAAAAAAGTAAGAGATTTGAATGAGACTTATAAGCTTTCTAGGCACGGGAAACTACGGCGATACGAGTTATTTTTTTGAGCAGCAGACCTGCACAACACGCTTCGTGGCTCAAGCTCTTGCTTCATTCACGCAGCCGAAAGAGATCCGCCTGATTGCGACGACCGAGGCCTGGAACCAGCACGGGAGTGAACTTGCTCAAGTGCTGACAGCTTCGGGGCACCCCGCGCCCGAACAAGTTCATGTCCCAACGGGTGGCGAACCCCAGCAGCTCTGGCAGATGTTCGGAGCCATAGTTGAGGTGATTCGCACCAGCGGTCATCCCGTTCTGCTGGATATCACTCACGGCTTTCGGATGCAGCCGTTCTTTGCGGCAGCCTGCATTCAATACATTCAGTCCGTTTTGCCAAATTCATCGCAGATTCGCGTGGTATACGGCGAATACCGGGGTTCTGAACAGGATAGCCCCATCTGGGAGCTCACGCCATTTCTGGAAGTACTCTCATGGTCGCGGAACCTGATGATGTTTCTTCGGACTGGAAAGGCTGACAATGTCGTCGAGCCGACTAAAACTCTGGGTCGTGAACTTCGAAAACAATGGGCGACTACTGGCAAGGAAGGTGTACCATCGCAGCTTGAAAGTTTAGGTAAGTCGCTAGAATCGTTCAGCAATGATTTCACCGCCATCCGAACAGGTTAGCTGCTCATTGGCAGCAAACCATCAGCCCAATTGCTTTACGATGCGATCGACCAAACCAAAGCAGAGGTTACTGACCAACTTCCGGCGCTAGGATACGTCCTAGATCAAGTCCGTGAAATGGTTAAGCCGCTACTTACAGACGGTGCGAGGTTGTCGTCCGCTGAAGGACAACGATCGCTTCTCGCTCTTGCCAGGCTCTATCAGAAGATGGGCCGATATAGTGAAGCCATTTCGATCCTTCGTGAAGGTTGGATCACCCTCGGCGCTCCGCCGTCTTGTGATTCACCTGGTACAAATGAATTCGATAATCAAGAACGTAAGAATTGGGATGGCAAATGGGCACGACGCAACGGTGACAATCCCGATCCAGTCGCAGAATTGCGAAACGACATACAGCACGCCGGATTCAATAAGCAGCCGCATGCTCGTGTCTGGTTTGAAGAACAACTCACCGGACTTCTTGAGCAGTGGGAAATCGCGATCGATTTGCCTTTAGACGGTAACTCACGCCATGTTGATACAGTTCCGGAGCGAGCAATGAACAAACCCGTTTTCTACCGCATCGGCGTAGACCATCCGATTACACCGGACGAACCACTTCCGCCGTTGCCGGAGATTCCTCGGGGGGCGTTAGTAGTTGTCGAGGGGCGAGCACCGATCTGGCGATATGGTTTGGCGTTTCATAGGCTGCATGGCTCGCCTGCAGGAGCTATCGCCGTTTACGACCCGCGACTGGGCGCCGTGGTGGTTGCTACTCATCATCCTGAATGGCGCGACGGGCAGATTATTGATGTCGCGCCGCCATACGATGAAGTGAATTAGGCGTTAACAAATCTCAATTCACCGGGTTGGAAGCGAAACGCACGGAGAGAGCACTGTCAAAAATTTCAACGCAAGGATTTCGTTTTCGTTTCCATTTGGAAGCGCCGATCACTAGCTGGCCTGTCATTTTCAGCTTGACAGGCTGGAAGCCTATCCCACGGCCGCTCGTTTTATTGCGGCAGAATCGCATGGGCTTTTAGGACGGTGCCAGTGTAAGTTTCATTCGCAACCAATTTTCCTAGTATCAAGCAGGTCGATGGAAGCGTTGCCGACCTGTCTCGCCATGCACCGGGCATCGCTTCAATTGAAATTTCTGATATCGCCGTGGACCATGTTTCCTTTAGTATCCACGGCTCATGCTGAGCGGGCGAGTTTGTATCTCCAATCTTGATTACTGTCGCAATAAAATCGCCAGGTATGGCGGGTGGAATACCATGTAAACTTCCGATCGGACCATACTCAATCGCAACGGGAATTTTGGGGTGGGCCAGAATCTCTCTCGCAATCGCTTCTAGCTCTTTGCGCCAAATGGTTGAAGAAGGTCCTTTCAGTTCTGCTGCTTGTTCGGACAATCGCTTTATCGTTGTACTCAATTTACCAACCAGTTTCTTCCTATCAACTTGGGGAGTACCGGGATTCCACTCTTTCTGAAGCTCGCGCAATTTCGCAATGGTTTCTGAGATCGAGGGCTTCTCGACAGTGTACTTGACAGTATCCTCGTCCACGGGCAAAGACAATTCAACTTTGGCGGCAACGGTTTCAGTTGGTGGAAAAATGCGTTGTTCGGAGGAGGTTTCAGGCAGTTCTTCGGTTGTTTCTTGTCGATTGAGTTTTGGGAGACCAGCACGAGGAAGCGGCAAGGAACTCCGGGACTTAGATGAACCTGATGACTCAGAGTTGCGAGAATACTCCCAAGAAGACGCCCTTAGTTTTTGAGGCACAATCCACGGTACGTACTTGGCTACAGTTGGGCCGGCAGAGCCAATGTCCCGGCCGACCACGTACCACATGATAAGAGTTGCGATCGGAAACGCGGCCAAGCCACCAAGAATGGGTGGAATGATTTTTCGAATCGCAGAGACTTCTCGAGGCCTTTGGCGCGGTACGATCGGCCCAAGGACACTCCAGTCTGGGAGAGAACCCTGTTCGGTTTGATGTGCGACAAACTGACTGCCCAATTCGTTTTCAATGGAACTTGTAGGCGAATTCGCCGTTTCCAATTCCAAATTAAGTTCGGTTTCAGAATCAGAATCCGATTCTTGATCGGAATCCGATTCTAGTTCGAGTTCTAAAAGTGGCTTGTCATTGCTTTCTGAAGCATTTTCCGAGTTGCCAGCGATTTCATCCGTAAAAGCATCTCCTATTGAGAAGACAATGAGCGGTCCATTGTCGTTGGTTAGTCCCATGTCCGAAAAGACTTCGCTTCCGCATGCTTCGCAATGTAGGAATTGAGGAATAAGTTGTCCTTCCATTGATTCCGGAATCGGAATATGGTTGCCGCAAAAGTTGCAGGGGACAAACTGCTGCATTGGAAAACGCCTGAGATGAGTGAATTAGGCAAGTTTTTTCAGTGGGCGCAATGAAACCGCACCCATTTAAGGATAGCAGCGGAGTTTTTGAAATGCATGTTCAAAGAATCAAAACTGTGCTCGATTTGCGTTTTGAGTCAAATCAGTGCGGCCTCGCGACTAGAACCTCAGATCGAAAGAGAGAACGAGACTTGGCTGAACCAAGATTTTGGAACATACTTTGTGAAAGAGCGTTCAAAATTAGCGGTAAGTAGTTGGATATTTGCTGCGATCCCCACCAAATCGACCATCACACACGATCCCCTATGCTTCTTCGCAACGCGCGGCTCGGCTTTTTAGCCATTATTGCCTTGGTTTTGCTCCGATTTATAATTGGATTTCACTTCTATATGGAGGGAACAGCCAAAGTTCGAGAGGGAGGCTTTTCGTCGACTGGATTCTTGTCAGCGGCGAAGGGCCCGTTTGCAAAGAACTTCCAGTCATTGATACCTGATTTCGATGGCAACATTCGGCTGGACGGTGGAGATAAGGTAAAGAATGATTACAAAAGCGGTGCCCTTAAGGACGCTTACGATGGCTTCGCAACCGAGTCGGCAAGTTTGTTCAAATTCACGGAAGAACAAGAAACCGAGTCCAAGAAGATTATTGAAGAGTCAAGAAAACTGCTGGTCGAAACCTACAAGACTCATAAAGACAACATCGAAGAGTACAAAAATGGAATGTCTCGTATTGCCTCTTTAGAAAAAGAAAAAATGCGATTGCATGTCGCGTCCATGCGGAAGCAACGGGATGACATTGAAACCAAATGGAAGGCACTTGCGAAACCTGCTCTTTCCGACATCGACAGGATCACGGCTGACCTTGAGGAAAGAATCAATGCGCTTGCGACCGAGCAACAAAGCACCGTAGATAAAAAGAAACTCTATGCCCGTTTCAAATTTCCAGAGAGTTCGCCAATCGACATAAAGCTTATCGACAAGTACCTTCCCATCTTCGACATGAGTGTAGGGATTCTGTTGATGCTTGGCCTCTTGACTCCATTGGCCGGTTTGGCGGCAGGAATTTTTTTGGCCTCCGTGGTTTTGACTCAATTCCCCGGCAGCCACGGGTCCGTCCCAACTTACTATCCAGCAATTGAAATGCTCGGCTGTTTCTTCCTGGCGTTTTCAGACGCGGGACGATACGCTGGGTTAGACTTCCTGCCCTGGAGCTTTTGGAACCGAAACAAACATGTAGAAGAATAACACTTCTCAATACAACTCAATCACTTCCGTTCAAAACAAGATACGATAGGAAACTATTATGACCCCACTAAGTCCTGAAGATCGCACAACTGGCAAAAACAATTTTGATGAAGCTGTCGGCTTCACACGCCGTGAGTTCATGCAAGGTGTCGTGGCTGCTGGAG
The DNA here is from genome assembly GCA_043744075.1 of Pirellula sp. Taxonomy (GTDB): domain Bacteria; phylum Planctomycetota; class Planctomycetia; order Pirellulales; family Pirellulaceae; genus JBKCUI01. The sequence continues at coordinate 27,376 of JAYTVL010000418.1, forward strand.
CTGTTTCCGGTGGTGGACTAGGCGCGATGTATTTCGGCTATGAAAAAGTGAATAACCCGGTTCGTGTCGGTATCATTGGAACTGGCGATGAAGGGAACGTTTTGATTGGGGGATGCACGCCAGACTATGTACAGGTTGTAGCGATTGCAGACATTCGACCTTACAGTATTTATCGCGCTTTTCATGGCGACTGTTCTTCGCCAGCGGCAAACGCCGCAAGGCCCGGACTAATCAAGCAATACAAATACAAAAGCGAAGCAGAAGCTCGAGCAAACGTAAAAGTATACGACGCAAGCAATGGCGGCATCGAAGCATTGTTGGACGACGACTCGATCGAAGCCGTGATTATCGCATTGCCGCTTCATTTGCATGCCCCGATTGCCGTGCAAGCCATGAGCAGGGGCCTACATGTTTTGACCGAAAAACTCATGGCGCACAATGTAGCTCAATGCAAGGTGATGGCACAAGTCGCTGGAATGACAAGCGACAAGAAGGGAAACCCAATTCATTGTGCTACCGGACACCAACGACACTACAGTGTGCTTTACGACAACGCTGTTCATATGCTACGTTGGGGCATGATCGGCCAGTTGCACCATATTCGCGCTCAATGGCACCGAGGAAATTTGCCGGGAAAAGATTCGTGGCTACCGCCGTTGCCAAGTGGTGACGGAAAGCCAGGCAAAATCGAAGCGGATTTGGCTAATTTCGAAAAGGATTTGGCAAAAGCGACTAGTCCAGCGGAAAAGGACCAACTAGCGAAAAAAATAGCTCAGTGGGCGGCCTGGACGAAAGATACAGTGGATGCCGCTCGATTCGGATATATCGACAAGGAAATAGCTGGCCGCAAACGTTCTGCGATCGAAGAGCTGGTTCGATGGCGAATCTACGAGCGAACCGGCGGCGGCCTGATGGCTGAACTTGGAAGCCACCAACTCGATGCTTCTACCATTTTCTGTAGCGCATTGAGATCGGACGGGAAAAAGGCGCACCCGCTGACGGTTCATGCCGTTGGCGGTCGACATATTTTCCCTCACGACCGCGATGCTGACGACCATGTCTATTGTTCTTTCGAATTCCCTGGACCGGACTATAGTGACACATTTGATGCAGGTTACAAGATTCCCGATGTCAAGAAGATTCCAGGGTACAGCGAAGATCCGAACAAAAAGATTGTCGTTTCATATTCCTCGATCAATGGCAATGGTTATGGTGGCTACGGTGAAGTAGTCCTTGGTACCAAGGGAACGATGATCATCGATCAAGAGAAAGAAGTGATGTTGTATGCTGGGTCTGACACTTCGACTGCTGCAGGTGTGAAATCCACGAAGGGCGGTTATGCGCTCGACACTCAATCAAGCGGCGGTGCCGCAGCTCCGATCGCTAAAGCAGCCTCATCGGGAGGACCGCCAAGCAAAGGCTATACCGAGGAGATCGAACACTGGGCTTATTGCATTCGAAATCCGGATCCAGCGAACAAGCCCAAATGCCACCCTGAAGTGGCCATGGCAGATGCTGTCATCGCATTGACCACGAACGTCGCGATGAAAAAGGGCGCACGCGGAGAAGCTGGCTTCGTCAAATTCGATGAAGCGTGGTTCAATACCAAGTCGGACGAAACACCGGACGGTAGTAGCGTCGCAGAAGAAAAGACGCGGCTTGAAAAATACGAAATCCACGGTACTAAGTCGTCAACAGCGTAACCGGCGAGTATGTCTTCAAACGTGATCCCTGACGATTCGTTTCCGAAAAGCAAACACCCCGGCGGCATTTCTGGCCGATTGTTTGTAGTGCCATTCGTTGGAGTTCTTGTTTTTCTTGGCTTTCTCACGTTTTCCATGGCTGTGCGATTCCAATCCATCATGGCCAGACTAGAGGAAGTTCGATCTGTATGGCCAAATGCGTCCGCCGAGTTGAGTCAGCGATACGATCGATTTAATGAAACTTTCGCAGGTTCGAATGTGGCAGAGACAATCAAAAAAGAATGGGAAAGCAAGCGACGCGAGTTCAAAGTGTCTAGTCAATTTGACCGGCAGTCGGGCGCCTCCCTCATTATCGAAAACCAGATCGCGCGATCGCGCGAAGGCAGCCAACAGAGCAGCGCCGACTTTGAATTGCCGGGAATTTCGAAATTGTTGGAAGCAGAGAATCGGCGAAGGACGGCTCAAAATGGTATCATTGGCTGGCTAACAGTTCAGGGGTTGAGGCTTAAGTTGCCCCCCATTTACGAGCCTCGTTCAAACAACCGATAGACAAGACATGGATTGGAACAGCTTTTTAGGTCACGACCGACCACGAACATGGTTTCAGAACGCCATTCAGAAAAATCGTCTTGCAAGCACCTTTTTAATGGTCGGTCCAGACGGAATTGGCAAGCGGACGTTTGCTCGATTGATTGCAAAAACCATGCTATGCACAGGCAGTGAATCGTCAGCCTTCGCACCTTGCTGCCGCTGTGAAGCGTGCGCACAGATAGACGTCAGTACGCACCCAGATCTGATTGAAATCGCCAGAAGACCGGACAAGACTGGCTTGATCATGGAGCAACTGGTGGGTGAGGGTGAAAGGCGAATGCGCGAAGGTTTGTGCTATGAACTTCGAATGAAACCTTATTCCGGTCGACGCAAGATCGCTGTCGTAGACGACGCTGACACCATTGCGGAGGAAGGTGCAAATAGTTTGCTGAAGACACTTGAGGAACCCCCGCCGGGCTCTCTCATTTTTTTGATCAGCACCAGCGTCCAACGGCAGTTGCCTACGATACGCTCTCGATGTCAAATGGTACGCTTCCAGCCATTATCGGTCGGCAATTTGGCAAAACTAATCATGCGACATGGGGTCGCTGGTAGTCAAGCGGAGGCGTTGACCCTAGCCGCTCAAGCTGGCGGTTCCATGTCCACGGTTGCGAACTGGACAAACGAAGAACTCAAGACGTTTCGAGTAGAGCTTTTTCACCAGCTTGTTCAGCGACCGCTCGATTTTACGAAACTCGCGAAAGCTGTTCAGGGAAACATGGAATCGGTCGGTGCGGATTCGCAACCGAGACGCGAGCGTCTTAAGGTCATACTAGATTTTGCATTGCAGTTTTATAGATCCGGCATGGAATCGCAACTGAATGTCCAGTCAGCTAATGCGAATAGTGCGACCGCGGAATCGCAATATGGACATTTGATCTCATTGGGTTCGGATTCGTTTGTCTCAGCTATCAAACGTTGCATGGAAGCTAGAGAGCATCTAGATCGAATGGTTAGCCCAGCGTCGCTGATCGAGGCCTGGGCAGCAGATCTAGCAGTTATCTCGCACGCGTAGTTCAGTTTTCAGTTTTCAGTTTTCAGTTTTCAGTTTTCAGTTTTCAGTTTTCAGTTTTCAGTGTTCCTCGCCTAAGTCTTTTGTTCCTCGAGCGTTGGGACTGCGATTTCTGCCACGATGCTATCTAGAATTTGTTCGCTATTCATGCGCCGCAAACGACTTTCAGGTCTCAGTATCAGCCGATGTGCCATAACCGGAGCGATCGTTTTTTTGACGTCGTCTGGTTGAACATAGTTTCTTCCGCGAATCGCAGCCATGGCCTGAGAAGCGCGAAAAATGGCAATCGTGGCTCTCGGCCCTGCACCTAACGCCAAATCGGAATGCGATCGCGTTTCATGCACGATCTGCAGCATGTATTGTCGTACCTTGGGGTCGACGTAAACTTGCTTGACCAACTGTTGTACTTGAACAATCTCTTCTCCAGAAACGACGCTCGTTAGAGAGTGTATGGGGTGCTCTCGTTCGAGCATTTGCATCATTCGCAATTCCTCCTCCATGGACGGATACCCTAATGAAAACTTCATAAAGAAGCGATCGAGTTGTGCCTCGGGCAATGGAAATGTCCCTTCATGATCGATCGGGTTCTGGGTTGCAATGACGAGGAATGGGTTCGGCAATTTGTGGGTTATGCCATCAATGGTAGCGCAAGATTCCGCCATCGCCTCCAACAATGCCGATTGGGCGCGAGGTGTTGTGCGGTTGATCTCGTCAGCCAGGAGAATGTTGGTAAATAAGGGGCCAGGTCGAAACTCAAATTCGCTCGTTTTCTGATTAAAAATTGCTGCCCCAGTGATGTCGCTTGGCAATAAGTCTGGAGTGCATTGCACGCGTTTGAAGGTGCAGCCAACACTGGCCGCCAACGCTCGAGCGAGCATCGTCTTTGCAACGCCCGGTACGTCCTCAAGCAATATGTGACCGCCTGAGAACCACGAAACCAACGATAAGACTAGCTGTTTTCGTTTGCCGACAATTGCCTTTTCGATGTTGGCAATGATCCGTTTCGATGATTCATGAACCAATTGCGACATGTTATACGGCGTAAGGAGTAAAGAGTAACATGTAGAGTGTAGCACAATGCACGCAAACTAGTGATCGCTACTCATCACTAGTCTAATCTAGTACCGCATCCACATTGATTTTGTGAGTAGATTGGTAGTGGATCTTGTCAAAGATCCTATGCCGCACGGATCTTTAACAAGATCCACTACCCACAAAATCGACGTAGCGGAGGCACTAGCTTGCGCGTCGTGTTATTGCATCTAGCATAAACCAGTACGCCTATCGTTTCTACGACCAAAGCGTAAACAATTTCCGGAGGATCGCCTCAATTCGTTGGCCTTTGGCTTGAATGAGGGCTTGCCGCGAAGCCGGTGATTCTCCAACCTCCAAGTGGATGCTCAGCGTATTGCGAGGTAGTAGCCCGGGAAACCTATCTGCCCACTCCACAATGGTTATCGCGTCTGCATCCAGCATTTCCTCGATGCCAAGCTCGAGCATTTCGTCTTCGTCTCCGATTCGGTACGCATCCAAATGGTAAATAGTCGGCTGGCTATCGTACTCGTGTACTAGCATAAACGTAGGGCTGCTGACGAATGTCGGTTGAGCTCCGAGCGCAATTGCATAGAAACGAGTCCATTGTGTTTTTCCAGCCCCAAGAGTACCGGTGAGCGCGATTGCCATCGGTGCGGCTGAGAGCTTGGCCACCTGTTCTGCAAACAATTGGCAATCAACCAAGTCCTCAATCAGAATTTCACAACGCATCTTTTCAAGGTCATGGGATAAGATCTTTATAGTCACGTAGCGATTCACCAGTTTTTCGGGCGTGCGAAAAGTCGAGCCTACAGTTGAGCCTACTGGCGATCAGGCCAACCTAGACCGATCATTACGTCTGGATCGTTCAATTGATCGACTCTAGGGTTGCAGATTCTTGCAAAGAAAAGATCCTCCGTTCCAGGAATGGCTTCCACCCGAAACTTGCGGTCGCCAGAGCCCATTGGCGCCAATATTCTTAAGGACTGTCTTAAATCGTCCAACTTGTAATTCTTAGGCATGCGGACAGGAACAACACGAATCAGTCCGCGACGAGCTTCGCGGGTTGTGAGCCAAACGGTATCATCGAAAATCGGAACGATCTCGAGAGCATAATCCTCTAGGAATCGTCTCGCGGTCTGGCGAAAAGTCCTTCCACCTAAGACAATGGCTGCTGATGCTTTCGGGGTCAAACCGTGACTCCATACGTTTTGCCAATCGATCAATAAATTCAGATTCGTTTCATTGGCTGCCGTCATTAACAATTCAGGTATCGGTCGCTTCTCAGGAGCAAAAACGGTATTGCTGATTTGGCGCTGCAGTGTTGAGTAACTATTGTTCCATTCGCTTGAAGAAAACATCAAAGGTGATGAAGCCGATTTGTTCCACGGGTGATCCGCTTTCGGATGTCGCAACCTTGCCAACTCGCAAAGTGAAGCTTGCATGTTGGCTTTTTCGATTTGAGAGGCTTGCTCGGTCCAACGCAACTGACCTTCACCAAAACGACAAACATTATCGTATCCCCAAAGTCGAATCAAGGCAGTGCAACCCACTTGCTCAGCCCCATCCGGAAAAATTCCTTGGATAGACCAGTCTACTCGGCCCTTTGCCTGCATAGCTGTTCCTGATGCCGAGACAATAGGAAGTCCGTTATCGTCTAGTTTCCATTCCAATCCGTTGGATAGGACGATCTGCTCAACTATTTCAGCCGCTGATTTGTCCTTTTCGTTAATGTCTATTTTTTTCGCAAGATCGATGCCTGCAACTCGGCAGGATTGCCAATCGACCGTGATTCCGATGTCTTTCATTCGACCGAACAAATCGAAACACCTTAGCAAACTGATTCCTTTTGCTCGAAACGTTGGCAGTACAAATGCGACGTTCTCGTTCCAATTTGGAATCGGCTTTGGCGGCGGATAGAAGACCTGTGCGAGAGACTCTTCGGCATTTTCGATATTCAATTCTTGCACATCGCTTTTATACACCGAGAGGTCATCGCTCGTATTACCGGTCCCCAGTATCTGCCCTAGGCCACCTAGACCGCCGAAAATAGAACCAAACGTATCGGATGCCTCATTCTTCGTCTCAACTGGAACAGCGGGGCTGGGCGACGAGGGACCCAAAATGTTCGCTAGGTTGGCGGGTGGTACGGTAAGAATAGGTTGTTGGGGAGTCGCTGAGTTGATAGTCTCAATTGAAGAGTCAACTGGAACGGTACGCTGTGAATTTTCGGATAGGGCCGGATCGTCCATTGCCGGGTTTGGTTCTGGCACTAATATCTGGTCTGGCACATTCTTGGCGTCTGCAGCCGGTTTTTCGGCGATTGAGATGGCCGGTTCGATGTTGGGGACATTGACAACTGGCTTACCCTTGGTACCAACCATTCGAATGAACATCACAAAGCACAAAATCGCGAAAAGAGAGCCGGTGATCGCGACGGTTGCCAGAGTCAGAATTTGCCGACGCTTAGCTAGATTACTGCTTTGCCAAGCCTGCTTATGGATTGGCTTGTCGGATTCCGAGTTAGGTATGGGATTGAACGGAGCAAAAGTGGACGGAATGGGAATGAAGTCAGGTTCGTTTGCGGACCTGAATCGCAAGCCTGTTTCGCCTCCGTTTTCCAGACCGGTTGCAAGTTCCTCGTTCGCCATTAACTCTTTCCAATCGACGTCTCCTACTTTGGTCATCGCGTTGGAATCAATGATCGGTGCGCCGGCTCGCGAGACTGCTTGGGGGGCTGGCGAAGTCAAAGGCTTTGGGGCAACGGGACCAACGTTCGACCTTGGCGCTAAGGGCGCAGGGGCTTTATCTGGGACTACGACTGGCTCTTTGCATTTGGGGCACGGAAGTGTCTGCCCGAGCAATTGCTCGTGGCGCACAATAATTTTGCTTGAGCAATGGGGGCAAGCGATTCGAAAGGGATCCAAAGGGCCACCGAACCTGGGCAATGGAAAACAGGAAATGTCGTTAGTCCTATGATATCCCGATTCTCCTGCGACATGCAAACGCGGCTTCTCTTTCGGACGGGAATTCCCTATCTTTAGTCACATGATGATAACGATTTTTCAATTGATCCCAGATTTCTACCTGTTTGCCACAAGTGTTGCAATCGACAGCAGCTTGAGCGGCAATCTAATTGCCTTGGTCGCGTTGTGCGCGATGGAAATCGTGCTTGGGATCGACAACTTGGTTTTCCTTTCCGTCTTATCAAACAAACTGCCAAAAGAACAGCAGAAATCAGCGAGGCTAATCGGACTCGGCTTGGCAATGGGAATGCGGATTGCGTTGCTCGCCACGTTGTTCCTGATCATGAAACTGAAAGATCCGATTTTCTCATTGGACACTTTGCCGCTCGGCGCATCTGCCACGGCATGGCTGACCGAGCGTCCAGAGATTAATAGCGTTTCGATCAAGGATCTGATTTTGATTTTTGGCGGATTGTTTTTGCTTTGGAAGAGTGTCAATGAAATACATCATTTGGTTGACGGGCACCAATCAGAGAACTCAGCGAAATCAGCGCCAAGCTATGCGTCGGTGCTCGTACAAGTGATGATTTTGGATATTGTGTTCTCGTTGGACTCTGTTATTACTGCGGTGGGGATGGCAGACCAGTTGTGGGTGATGGTCACCGCCGTCATCGTTTCTGTAATCGTAATGATGATGTTCTCAACCAAGGTGGCCGTTTTTGTTGAACAGAATCCGACGGTGAAAATGCTTGCCGTCGCATTCCTGGTCATGATCGGTGCCATGTTGGTCGCAGATGGTTGTGGAACACACGTTAGCAAAGGCTACGTCTATTTCGCGATGCTTTTTGCTTTGGGTGTCGAAATCTTGAATTTGCGTGCCCGTACCAAGATTGAGGAAGTCACTTATTAAGAGCGTCGATTTGATCGTTCTTGGCGCAGGCCTAGCGGGTTCAGCAGTGGCTTGGCAAGCACATTGGCGAGGCTGGACTGTAGCTATTATCGATCGGTTCGACTCGAACAGTTCATCGAGAGTGGCTGCGGGCTTGGTCACTCCCATTACTGGCTTGCGTGCAGCTGCGAGTTGGCGGTGGAGCGAATTCTATCCAGCGGCTGATCGTTTCTATCGTCAAGTTGAACGAGAAACGGGTGCTTCATTTTGGCAAGCCGAGCCAGCTCTTCGTGTTTTTCGTGACAACGCAGAACGGGATCTGTTTGAGAACAAGTGGATCAGACCTACCCGGGTTGCTGAACCGAACTCAGTCTCCGCGGAGTTGATTTCAGAACAAGCATTGTTTGGATTGAGAGCGCCTTTTGGGGTGTGCAGTTTTGGGCCTGCGGCCAGATTAGATACCATCTCCTACCTCACTGAAACACAGCGGTACTTCGAGCAACTCGATGCATTTCATCGGGACGACGTTAACTGCGATAACTGCATCGTTTTCGAATCGTCGAGCATGGCTCATCCAGTTAAGGTTACTAACCTAAAGATATTAGGGAAACGCATTGTGTTTTGCCAAGGCTTTGCGGCGAGAGAAAATCGGTTTTTTAAGGATTTACCACTGCACCCAGCCCGCGGCGATATTTTGGTCGTTCAAAGTCGCGGAGTTTCCTGCGGACGAGTCATTCATCGCGATGCTTGGGCTGTGCCGATAGGTGACCAACGCTTTCTCGTTGGTGCGACCTACGAACGCTTCGCCATGAATGAACCAATCGAAACAAGCAACGAAAAGTCGAAGGGATTTCGGGATGAACTTATGCGGCGATGGGAAATGTTGACGCCGGGTACGTTGCAAGGAGGGCAAAACGTCGTCCTTGATCAACGCTGGGGCATTCGTCCGGCGAGTTACGATCGACATCCCTTGATAGGATCGCACGATGTGCACGTGAACGCATTTTGCGTAAATGGATTGGGGTCAAAAGGGACGCTTATGGCACCAAGATTGGCCGAGATAATCATCGATGCGATGGAGGGGGGCACAATCGACCCAACGTTAAATAGATCTCGTCGAAAGTAGATCATGCACTTCACGGTAGAAGCACAGAATTTGGCAAAGCGTTACTTGGTAAGCGGTTCCATTGCGATCGATGCGACCTGCGGAAACGGCTTCGACACCCTGTACTTGGCTGAGCAAGTTGGGAGCACGGGTGTTGTGTACGGCATGGACATCCAAGAACTGGCTATTGAATCCGTGCGAAAGAAATTAATCGAGAAAGGCATGTTGTCGCAGTGTCGATTGGTTGTTGGTTGCCATTCGCAGCTAAGCTCGATCGTGAATCCAATTCATGTAGGATTCGTGTCCGTTGTGATGTTCAATTTGGGTTATTTGCCGCTAGGGAATAAATCCATTGTGACGAGACCTGAGACGACTTTGGCCGCAATGGAGCAAGCATCTGAAATGGTAAGGCCGGGCGGACTGATAACCGTCTTGGCTTATCCAGGACACGCAGGCGGATTAGTGGAAGCGAACTGCGTGGCGAATTGGGTTGGACGGTGCGAAATGAGTTTTCAAGCGGAAAAGTTTCAGGACCTGAGCAATGCAAACAGCCCGGTCCTATGGGCGTTGACTAAAGTGAGTTGACGGTTCTAAATCATTCTCGAAAGTTATTCGCCCAGAATCGGCGATTGGAGTAACCATTGGTTTTGTCGGTAGCTCTGCCAGGTCGTTGTCCAAGAAAGTCCCCATCCAGCGGTCCCATACATTGAAGAAGGCACCGAAGTTGAATCGCATGTTCGTGTGGTGGTTGTCGTGATGTGTGACATTGTTCATTCCCTTGAACATCCAGTGTCGCGACAACCACCCAGGGATCACTTCGTGCCCGGTATGTCCTGCAATGTTGATCATGGAATCATACGAAAGATAGGCAAGCAAAACGATTGGCTTGAGAGGCACGAATATCACGATCAGCATGAGGCAAGCGAATTGCAAAATTGCTTCCAACGGCTGGAATGCGAAGATCGCCCAGGGTGTAGGACTGACCGATTTGTGATGACCGGCGTGGAAGTATCGAAAGACTGGCCTCCAATGCATGAAACGATGCGACCAATAAAACAACGTGTCATGAATAACCAGACACAGGAAAAAACTTATTGGCAAATAATAAAGCGGGAACGCAAAAGTATCCCAATAGATACTTGTCATCCCGGCCTTGTACATTTCAAAGAGCGCGGTGCACATGATTGAGAAAATCAGGATGGCTTGCAAGGACATACTAATTTCCCTGCGAATATCATGCTGTTTTGGCCGACGCGCTTGAATTCGCCTATTTTCCTTTTCGGCGTTCGTTCGGATGAAGTAGGAGTAATAGGAATGCCCACAGGGCACCAAATACCCAAAAATGAAGATAAATAGAAAAATAACCGTGAACTCGATGAGGAGTTGCACAAAAAGTTCAAACGGAAGCATGGGTCTATATCTGACTTTTTATGACTGAATAGAGGCCGTTGATCGATTGCGGTTTCACCACCCGATTTGCGTGCATTATAGACGTTATTGAAGGGGTTCGTTGGAATTGAACCTAGCAATTCACCAATAAAAACGGAAATGGTTTCCGTCCGCGCCCCTTCATCCGCGGTTGCTGCTACGGACGCGACAATCCGTACATATTCCGCTTACCTACATTTTCCGCCACTTGCTGCTAGATTTGAGTTTCGCTCGTGATTCCGCTGGGACAAAAAACGTAGTCTCCCCACAGTTTTCACAAACCACAATCGTGAACTTAGCACTTCCCCAAAACGAGCCTAGTTGCGGCAGATAATTGGGTGCGTGGCCACCGCCAGCGCTTACCTCGGTTCGATAAAGCGAGTTATTCCCGCAAGTACGACATTCGATAGCTGTGTTTGGTTCCACGGGTTGTGGCTCTGATTCTGGTATTTGATCGCTCAAGGAACGTTCCCGCCTGTCTCATATCTAGTCGATGAAGTGGACGAATTACGATTGCAATTAACTGTAACAATTCAAGGATGCAATAGGCACGATTTTATACTACACACGCTGACGTGCTCACGTGCGCGATAGCCCACGGATTGGAGATCCCTTTGAAATCGCGTCTAAAAGATTTTGCGGCAAACTGTCGATGAGCCGGACTTCGCCAAGGTCGAGCAATGCATACATGATGGTGGCAACAAGATCCTGGCGAGAAATCGGATCAGAAGCAGGTGTACCCCCATCGCGAGACGATTTCCCGATAACTTGCCCCATGGATAGGCCGCCTCCATACATCAAGAGAGGTGCAAGATTTCCCCAATGGTCGCGACCTCCGTTCCTATTGATTGTCGGCGTGCGCCCCATTTCTCCACAACAAACCAAAAGAATTTTGTCGCTCAATCCTCTCGCTTCGACGTCGTCGATAAAAGCAGAAATAGCATGATCAAATGGGGCTCCAACGTAACCCATTCCTTCGTTCATCGTTGCATTATTGACATCAGCATGCATGTCCCATACGAAACTAGTGGTCACCGTTACAAAGCCGCACCCGCGCTCACACAGCCGTCTTGCTAGCAACATCAATTTCCCTATCGTCGCCCCATGGTCCGCATAATGTCGATGATTGTTCCATTTCTTGTTGATTCGATCCGCAGGAAAGCGTGAGGCTGTGTCATATCGAGCGATCAGTTTGGGGTCTTCCTTCTGTAGATCGAATGCGTCCGAAACTCCGTTGAGCAATGCATCGAACGCCATTCCTTGCTGTTGGCTGAATCCTCGCACCGCCTCACTCTCGAGTGTACGTTTGCAATTGTCCAGTGCCTCAAGCAAGCTACGACGATCGAGAAGACGCGATTTCGGTAGATTTAGCGTCATGTCTTCTTGAAGACCGCCACCCGCACCTGGAACGAAAGGAGCATAAGCGCTTCCCAACTCGCCTGCCGACTCAAAATTTCCGAAACTCGTAATAGCTGGACCTGCCGTCGGCTCAACCGCTCTAGGAAACAGCGCCACATTCGTAGGCATTGCCGTATCGGTACGAAGTGGTCCGGCGACACGCGAGAAGAGAGAACCTAGATTAGCGCGAAGAGTCGACTTATCCACGATGGGCTTGATATCATGGTTGCCGTCGCCCGTAACAAACGATCGAACGATGCTGAACAGATGTGCACGTTGTGCCAACTGATGAAACGTGCTTCCGAACGTAACACCAGGAATCGTTGTGTTGATCTCTCCAGTTAGGCTTCGAACACTTGAGGGCGCATCCATCTTGGGATCAAACGTTTCGAACTGGGAAGGGCCGCCGTGCATAAACAGAAATACAACGGATTTGTCGCGAAGAGGAGATTTTTTCGAGCCCGCTAGAGCCTTCAAATTCGCCAATTGAGGTAATGCCAACCCGCCCAATAACCCTAAACTACCAACCCGAAGAAATGATCGGCGGCGAAAATCACCACTCACAAATTTGTCTTGAAATGTCAACATAAATTCACGACTCGGAAGTCGCATCCCCTTGTTGGTCGTGCTACTTGCTCATCGGGATATCGTACGTGTTGTCCCCTGGCTTCAATTCGACAATCAGGCCACTGTTACCTAGATCTAGATACTTATTGGGAATTAAGACGCGTGCACCCTTTTCGCCGGATGCAGCCAATGGATCGATCAATTCCGGTGGTGTAACGGCGACTTTGTATTTGCCGGGACGACAATCCACTGAATAGGTTCCGTCCGATCCCAGTGGCGAATTAGCCGCGTGTCCGTCGTCCATCATGAACAGCACATTGCCGGCCGTCAAAGGCGATCCTCCCAACGTAACTCTGCCGGCGACTTTGGCGGAGCGTCCTTCATACGGCTGCGTTGAGCAGCCTGAAAAGCACGCGAAGCCAAATGCGATACAACACGCCAAGTTGCAAGCTCGTAGCGCGGTCATGATCAAAGCTCCTGTTCGTCGTTTCTTATAAAGAATCCCCGGGGATAACTCCACCGTCATCGCGAATGCAAACATTGCGCAGTACTAATAAATCCATCGACTCGGACAGGAAATGTACGCTGCCGTCCGCGCGAGCGGCCTGGGCGCCACCGGGATGCTCCGAGTGAATGCTGTTGTTAGTTCCATCGCGATGGTTGCCACCAGAGCCGGTCAACTGCGTCTTCATGTTCACTCCATAGCGCATGGTCGTTACATTTCGAGCCCAAGGAGAGCTACCCCACGCATAAGTTCCACCTGCTTCCGGCGGCCCTGCATTTGCTCCCGATCCGATCCAACAACCCCACTCGGCGCTACCGCGAATTTCGACCTGTGCTCCTGTGGTCGTCTTGCCCCAGGCCGAGCATTCGCCGACTAGAAGTTGATTCGTCGTGCCGTCGGAAATGTCTCCGATGCGGACCGCGCGATTTGGTACCAGAACTCCGTTGGCGCATGCGTAGCCTTGGCCGCCGGTGACACATCGACCGCCACCTGTTGGATCCGTGAAGACGGTTGGGCTGGTGGACGCGCCGGCGATTCCGTTGTATGACGAGGTGGCAAATTTGACTAGTGGTACCGGAGTATCGCGAATCATCAAGCGATTCGCAGAGCTGGATGGACACCAATTGAATGGCGGAGTCCACTTATCAAGCAGCAATCGGTTGGGGCCTTCAGGAGCTCCAGAGCCACTGATGCCAAAATTCACCCCCATGACTACTTTGTCGATCACGTTCCCTTGCTCGACCTCGGGAAGTATGGAAAGCTGCCAAGAGTGCATGAACGTTCCAAAAATTCCCATGGGAAACCTCTTGGAGCGATCGTGATAGTTGTGCAAAGCCAGCGCGATTTGTTTCAAATTGTTGCTGCATTGCATGCGTCTTGCCGCCTCGCGAGCCGCTTGAACGGCTGGCAACAAGAGGCCAACCAAAACTCCAATGATGGCGATGACGACCAACAACTCGACCAGTGTAAATCCAAGTTTTCGACGGACTGTGGCCATGATCCACCCCTTTTTCCAGGAAAATGATCTTGTAAAACAGAATGAACCTAATTCATACCACTTTGCGAACCAGCAATCAACAATAAGGGTTACAAATATGACCGCTCGATGAAAATACTTTCGGTTCAACTTTGCCGGCGACCTCGGTCAGTCGAAAGTCACGACTTTGAAAGCAATTGGTGAGACGCGTGTGATTGCGTCCGTTGGTGCAAAGTTTCATACAGTGACTTATTTGTTTTGCAAAAATGGGACTGTTTCGAAAGTTGGAATTCGGATGTCTGGATGAGAAGCCTCGAACCGATCGAGACTCTCGGTAGTTAGTCGATCATTGGAGGTGTAGCTAATGGTGAGCCCCTCGCGCGGGCTTCGAGATCCAATGCATCCATCTGACATAATCCATTGCGGACTCGCAGGCATGCCGTTTTCTAACTTGGGTTCAAACACGATTCTCCCAAGCTCATTCCCTGCAAAATCAAAATGACGCATTTGTGTACCTTCGACGCATAACCAACCGTATTTCGTGGGCATGACGTTTCTGAATCCAAACACGTGCGATAAAATCCTTACGCGATCTTTGTCAGCATCATATACGTAAGTCGAGCCGCTATTGTGCCAACAGACCGAATTGGCATTTGGATGCCACTGCGCCCCCGGTTGTCCGTTTAGCTGCTGCGAAACCAATTCATTCGAAACGGATGTTGTTACATTCTCGATTCGCCTCTCTGACTTCATCGCGTCTAGAAAAGCATGCTGGTCTGGAAACGATTTTGCTTCATCACTCCATTTCCAAATCTTGATGCTTTCTTCTGTAGCGATAGGTACGCTCTTGTCGTTTAGCCGCTGTTGAACTTCATCGAATTTTCTGGTTCGAACATAGGTAAATACGAATTCTCCATTCGAGGAAAATGACATATCATCGAATTGGGGAACGATTATTTGTTGGACTGAAATAGAATTAGCGTCGAAAGGCACTCGCAGGACGCAAACCAAAGTGTCCGAGGAGTTGGTTCCTAACGCATTTCTAGGTTGGGCACGAATGACCAAGTGGTTGTCTGTAGGAGCCAACGAACCGACCCAGTTAAAAGGCTCCAGAATGGCTGTAAGCTGTTCCCATTCCTGAGACTCGGATGTACTTGGATTCAACCACCAAGCGCGCAATTGTTCCGATTTATCGTCTTTGACTACGGCGAGAAAATGGTTTTCAAAGGGGATGAAAGCCAAAATCCTGCGATCCAAAACACCGAGGCTCGAGAACGGAATCGGGTTGTTTTTTTCGATATCGTAAAGGATCGAAGGCTTTGGCGAATTGCTTTGCCCCGACGTTTTCCTGATAAACGACGTTTTCCTAACAAACGCAATGTACTTTCCGTCCCGCGTCCATTGAATCGTATCTGAGTTTTCGAAACTGCCCCCTTCCATTCTCTTCTTCACATCCGAGTCAATCAAAGATCTAAGCTGATACTTGACCGACGATGGATTTGATCGAGAGTTTCTTTCGCCAACCGGTTCAACCAACGCCCATTGTCCAGCGGCGTCGACCGAGGCAAGCCTGATTCCGCTCATTTTGGCGTTCTGAACAACGCCCCTCGGGTCTCGGAGCAATTGATAGGACTCCAAGGGCGGCACATTGCGTACGAATTCTGTAGCTTCCAAATCGAATGGACGAAAAATGAGCTCAGGAACTAATTCTGCGTTTCCACTGCGCGGTGTGCGACTTCGGTCGGAGTTGCGAAGTACGCTCGATTCATTTACCCATGAAAGCAACGGTGCTGGGCCAAATG
This sequence comes from Pirellula sp., assembly GCA_043744075.1. GTDB lineage: Bacteria > Planctomycetota > Planctomycetia > Pirellulales > Pirellulaceae > JBKCUI01. Next base: position 43,350 of record JAYTVL010000418.1, read on the forward strand.
TTCCGTATGCTTGTGAAAAGTTGTATTCGTTTTCGTGAGGGAGTTGCGCAACTGTCGGTTCGCTCTTATTAAATTTTCCATGTACTTCCGACTCGGTTGGCATCCACTGAACGCAATATGCCTCAGACTGAACGGAAGCGGGAACATTTATCGAAACACAACCATTTGGTGCCCACAGGATGCTTGCCGAATTCAAATGATCGATTGGTACTTGCGTGATCCGCATCGCATTTTGACGGTTCGTTTTCAAGTGACGAACGATGAGTTCCCCTTTTGCATTGAGCCAAGCAATGCGTTGAAAGCTGGGTTCCATTTCGGCAGTTTCTGTCTCGCGCGTTCCCTCTCTTGTTCGCTCTCTTTCATCGAATTTTGATTCCGATTGGATATCGATAGTCGAATCGAGCTTTCGGAGTTCAGAGTTCCATATCTCAATCCCTTTGTTCCGCACTTTGACTGCGACCTGTTTGGAGTCGGCGCTCCACGAAACGCTCGTTCCGTTTGATACGGCCATCGCGAATTCGCCTTTTCGCAAATCCCAAAAATCGAATTGCGAAGAGTTGATTGTTGAAAGGAATCGACCGTCCGGAGATAGACTCGAATTGTAAAAGCTGGCGCTGCCCGGAACGACAAGTTCATAGGATTTGTTTTCATCCAATCGAAACGCCATCAATCGATCTTTGTCCTTGTAAATTAGGCGGTATCCCTGATCCCAAGCGAGATCATATGCGTTCGTTGGGAACCGAAAAAGCATCTCGGCATATTCGGCATTCAATCTCCATATCTGTATCTCACGCTCAATCTTTACTTCTTCGCGACTCTTGTTCGATTTTAAATCGTAACTGATCGTTGCTAACAAATTTGGATATCGATTATCGAATTTAACGTTTCCCGCGTTGCTTCTAGCGGGCAGCAAATACTTGACGATCCCAAAGCGATCGCAAATTCGGACGCAGTCGCGATCGTAGTAAGCCATGAGTGATGCATCGCAATTGCGCCTGACTCCATTTGCGGTCTTCCGAATCGCAACAGCTGTTGGCTCGATTTTCCAATCGTCGATGCCTGGAAACTCTTTCTTTGAATTCGTTAATGTCGCAGAGTCTGTTGTGGTGCGATTTTGAAGTTCAAAGTGAATTGCTGGCAGCGATTCAAGTTTCTCCGCGAATCTGCCTCTTGCAATCGGGTCATGGGACGTGTCAGCTGACTTAGTCGAATCAAGCGTTGTGCCATCAGGACCAACTGTATTGCTACCAGAATCAGGATTCGAAGTTATGTTTGAATTTGCGACCGCTGGTTGCAATTCAACTTCAACGATTGTTTCTTTTCCACGCCGAATCGTGATAACGTTTGACGAAAAAGTCAGGTCGTTGACACCATCCGTCATTTCCAGTTGATAAACACCGGATGGAAGCACCGTCTTTCCTATTCGGATTTCATATTTTCGAGTCGTTATTGGATCAACGATGGACACTGTTTGGTCCTTGATGCGAATATCGACGTTTGGATCTGTCGTTCGTACGACCAACGTTCCTTTGTTGGTGGATTCGATCGCAAAAAATCCAAAGAGAACGAACGCCATCCCAGCCGCCATTCCAAGCAAAACCCGCCACCCGTTACCTCGCCGCGAATTAACCGCAGTCATTCCGATTGTTCTTTCACCCAATCCAATCGATCTGCTCGATACTCTGTCCGATACAAACAATGAGTCCAATTGGACGATGAGTTCATCTGCAGAATTCGGTCGCTCGTCACGATTCTTGTTGAGCAATCTTTGAACAAAGCATTGCACCGATTTAGGAATATCTGGATCAGACTCAAGAAGTCGGAAATCGGGCGGCTCGTTTGAAATAGCTAACATTGTGGCGAACAGACTGTTCTTCTGAAACGGCTTGGTGCCTGTCAGCAATTCGTACAATACAATTCCAACACTAAAGAAATCGCTTCTCGCGTCTAGGGGTTCGCCACCTATCTGTTCAGGAGACATGTACTGCGGAGTCCCGATGATTCCGCTTGAAGTGGTCAGATCGATTGACTGATCGAATGTTCTTGCCAGTCCAAAGTCAAGTAATTTGATATCGTCTTCGGGCGTAATCCAAATGTTGTCAGGCTTGATATCGCGATGTAGGATTCCGAACTGGTTGGCATGACTCAATCCTTCGGCGATTTGCCGCGAGTATCGAATCGCTGTTTCGACATCTAACTTGTGCACGCGATTCAATTTGGTTCGAAGCGACTCACCGTCAAGCAATTGCATGACAATGTAAGGCAAATCATTTTTTTGAATCCCAATATCGAGCAATGTAACGATACGTTCACTGCGGAGCTTTGCGGCGGCACGCGATTCACGTTCGAACCGGATTCTGGCGTCAGGCTTCATCGCTAAGCCCGGATGCAGCACTTTGATGCAGACCGCCCTGGACAACTCAGTGTCATAACCGCGAAACACAATTCCCATTCCGCCGGCAGCCAGTAGCTCCTCAACTCGATAACGACCGATTCGGCCAAGGTCGCCTAGCATCGTAGGTTCGTCCAGAACTCGACGCAATTCCTCCGCGCTGAGTATATGTCTGGCGACCAAGCTTTCCATCCGCTCAGTAAATCGATGCGAATCGCTTGATTCATATGCTGCTAGTGATGCCATTGACTTGATGGAATCGACGATCGAGTCTCCTTCGGTTGTCGAATCGATGTGTGCGACCGTCTCCGAGCTTTCAAAGACCAGCTCGGTACGACGAAATTCGGCTTCGTCAAGATCGCCATTGATGAATTTGCGTAACATGGATTCGTTCATGGAGCGGCCTCAAAAAAAATCGATGTCATTACCCAACGCATGAGCGAGGGATTTGCAAAGGAACGCCTCGAAGTCGCTAAGACTTTCGAATTGTCACTAGTACTTACGGAGTCATCGAACGCAATCTGTCGTCAAATCCCCAAATTATTCCCATAGTCCATCCAACTCGTTCCGCAATCGTCTTAAAACCCTTGCCCGGGACAAATAGACTGCGTTTTCTGAGATATTCAATTCCATTGCGATTATTTTCGCTGATTTGCCTTCGACGACATGCAACCAGCATGCACGCCACGTTGCTTCGGAGAAATGTTCCTTCATCAAGTTCAACGCTCTCGCTGCGAGATAATTTCGATATTCGCGTTGCGTGAAACAGTCGGATTCATCGCGACTCGCTTGCTCGATCCGTTCCATCAATAGCGGTTCCGAAAGCCTGCGTTTTGAACGGAGTAAGTCTCTGCATTTGTTCAGCGTAATCGTTCTCAACCATCCTCGAAAACTGCGATTTTCATCGTATTGAAAACTCGACATCTTGCCGAGCAACGTCATGAATACTTCTTGCGAGACATCGCTTTTGTCCGGTTCATCGATCCCAATGGCCCCGACCCAGTGATGTACTAGTGGAGCATATAGCTTGACAAACCTGGACCAAGCTTCTGCGTCCGCCCTGGAATAGAGTTTGCGTAGCAGGCTCGTGTTGGTCGTGAGCATTTAGGTGACTTTCGGCCTTCTTGGTCACTTACTGTTTGGCGGATCGACTTCAACTGTGAATACATTGGCACCACGTTCGATCACTTGCTTGAGGTTCGAAGTGCGAAACTCCAAGTATCGAACCGGCATTTTCTTGCCCAACGCAATCTCCGGACTGGCTTGCATGTGGGTGGTACCGGGGTCGAAACGAATGCGATGCTCGCCTTCCGGAGCGCCACTGTTCGCCTCAATGAAACTCAAGACGAACTCGCCTTTTTCGTCGACCTCTCCCGACGCCCGGTGATATGGCGATTTTGTCGACTCAAACCAGATAGTTAACCCGTTACCACCCGAGAACTCTCTCCCGTCCTTGTAAACGACCTTCCCTTTGACGGGATACGTTGGAATCCGTCCACTACAGCCGAGGGTTGCTAAACATGCAGCGAAGAGCATCACGCACAAGACAGAACGCATGGGAATCCTTGGAAGTGAGTAAGACCGAGGGAATAAAACGAAGTCATCGGTGGGAAGTTGGAAACAATCTGATCCATCGACGCGCTAAGACGTCGTTGGTCGGTCGTTGACGAGGAGTCTTAATTCGACGAAATCACAAGCCCATCATCGCGTTTCGCTTGTCGATGAAGTACTTCAAGATCGACGGAAGCGCTAATAGTGTTGACGCTGCCATCGAGGAACGCGAACATCCCGATGCCAGGGTGGTTCACCGCTGAGAATCGGGCCGTCCAGTCCGAAACACCATAATTCTTGTCGTTGATGAGCGCCCGTTCAATCGTCCACCGTTGCGTCACGGGATCTTGCGTTCCTTCGCGACCTGCCCATCGGAGGTACTGGCTCTGAAAGTCGCCGTTATAGATCACACCGCCGGTGCTTGTCTGCGGATAAAACTTCTCACCAACTGCGAAGGTATTGCTCAATCCGTCCGTAATATTCGCGACCTTAACAATATACCGCCAACTCGGCCAAATTTCGAACATGTTCGTCTGTGCGGAATTTAAGTACGCGGCCTTGTCGGTGTACCAAGCTCGGCCACCTGCTCCGTCCCACCCAGTCGCTACGCCGCCTGCGTTCGATGCACCACCGCTTACCGCATAGTCGCCCCATCCAAAGGGGCCGGCTTTCGTCACACCGCCGACGGCCCGACTTTCGCCCGTCGTGCCGTTCGCCCCAGGCGAACTGCGAGAAGGACAATGATAGATCCCCAAGTCCGCTCCCGCATCCGCGGCTTGATTGTAATAACGAGCTCCAATGACCCACCGGTTGTAAACACTGCTTTGCTCGATGTATGGCATGATCAGAACCGCCCATGTCGGCCAGTTGTCACCGAGATCGCAGGCTGGAAACGCTTTTTGAGCATCGTGAAAGTTGTGGAATGCGAGGCCGATTTGCTTCAGGTTGTTCGAACACTGCATGCGACGAGCGGCCTCGCGGGCTGCTTGCACCGCCGGCAACAACAAGCCAACCAAAATACCGATGATGGCAATTACCACCAGCAGTTCAACCAAAGTAAAAGCGAAACGCATTTTCTTTTTCATTTGCGAATACTCCTGTAATGGAAATAATAGTTGTGAACAACTTGATTCAATGTGAATCGAAGCTGAGTTCGCCGAAGAGAAATGGAATCAAATATATCCGTTTGTATTTGTGTATGTATGTTTGTATTTGCAAAAAAGGGCAAAGATGTGAGCAGGGATACTATTTAACTGACGATTCAACAGCTGCATATTCTCCGTTGAATGGCGATTTCTTTTCCGCAACGAACAGGATCGCCGACAGAGTAACGTCCCTCCTGAGTGGGCAATGCGAGCGCTATTTCTGAGCTTCAGCCGTCGGCGCAGACATCACTTCGCCTCCACCTGTTTCGTCTAACCGATATGCTACAATTTGGTTGAATCGTAACCGAGAATTTGAACAAGATGCGTGCAATTAAATCATGCCCAACGATCCCGCTCAGGATGACACACAGCAGCATGGCAAGCCCGTACCGGAGCTTGCTTCCACAGAGCAACTCCCTGGAAAAATCGGGCGGTTTGTCATTGAGAGCATTCTCGGTCGCGGTGGATTCGGCGTTGTCTATCTCGCCACCGACCAACAGCTTCAACGCAACGATTCAAACATTGGATTCGACACTCACGAAAACTCCTCTATTGCGGCCGGTTGCAGGCTCCTTAGGCGACACCGTATTAGCAAACAACAATCTCGAAACGCCGATTGCTGCGACGCCAACGTCGGGTTCGAAGACACTGCACATTGTTCCCAAGGGTTTGCGTTCTTTCGATCAGCAGGATGCCGATTTCTTCCATGAGTTGTTACCGGGCCCTCGCGATCGCAATGGACTACCCGATACGATCGGCTTTTGGAAAACTCGTATCGAGGAACGGGACTCGGACAAGACATTCAACGTCGGCCTTGTTTATGGTCCATCAGGTTGCGGCAAATCGTCCATGATGAAAGCCGGTTTATTGCCTCGATTATCGGCGGACATCATACCCTTTTATTTGGAGGCAACTCCCGATCAGACCGAGGCAACGCTTGTAAGCCTGATACGCAAACGACTCAATGCCGAGCGAATCCGCTTTGACGAGTCGTTGGACCTCGTCGGGTTAGTGACTGCCATTCGTCGCGGACGCATACTGCCGGCCAACAAAAAGTTACTCATTGTGATCGATCAGTTTGAGCAATGGCTTTATTCCCACACCGAATCGACCAGCACCAAACTGCTGGATGCATTGCTGCAGTGCGATGGTTCGCGACTGCAAGCGATCGTCATGGTTCGCGATGATTTCTGGATGGCGGCCACTCGCTTTTTTCGCGATCTCGATATTCCGCTTGTAGAACGACACAATTCGGCAGCAGTTGATCTGTTCGATCTTGAGCATGCGGAGCGAGTCTTGAAGGCCTTTGGTCGTGCGTTTGGCAAATTGCAACCCAACGACAGCGATGACAAAGCCGATCTCAAGCAGTTTGTTACCGAGTCGGTGCGTGGATTGGCGCAAGAGAACAAAGTCATCTCGGTTCGTTTGGCACTATTTGCGGAAATGATGAAGAGTCGGCCCTGGACATTGGACTCTTTAAAGGAAGTGGGGGGAACATCAGGGGTCGGAGCCACGTTCTTGGAGGAGACGTTTTCCGCCCAAGGAGCGCCGCCCGAGCATCGTTATCATCAAACCGCTGCGCGAGCCGTATTGCGATCCTTGCTTCCAGACGGCGGAACCGACATTAAGGGTCACAGCAGTACCATCCAACAACTTCTCGCAGCATCAGGCTACGAAAGCCGACCAAGAGATTTCGCGGACCTGATGCGTATTCTTGATAGTGAACTGCGTCTGATCACGCCCGTAGATCAGAGCGGCGCGGGGGAAGTGTCCGACAAGAATATTAACTCCCTCTCCCCCGGTCATCCGGGGGAGAGGGCCGGGGTGAGGGGGCCGAATCACCAACTTACGCACGATTATCTCGTGCCGTCCCTTCGCGATTGGCTAACCCGCAAGCAACGAGAAACACGAAAAGGCCGAGCCGAACTAAGATTGGAAGAGCGTGCCGCGACGTGGGGTGCAAAGCGCGAGAACAAGCAGCTACCTACTTTGACCGAATGGCTCGGTATTCGAGCTTTTACAGACTCAAAGCGTTGGACCGATTCTCAACGAGCCATGATGCGATCGGCGGGCAGAGTTCATGGTTTGACATGGGGCGGAGGTTTGATGGCGTTGCTCTTGATGGGCTTAGGGATTCAGTCTTGGGCATCTGCCGAGCGTTGGAAGAATCAAAAGGAGCAGACTAGAGTTGCCGCAGAATCGTTGCAAAATAACCTTGGCCCCTCGGTCCCCGTAAACATTAAAGAACTGCGAAAGTTGCCCAAAGAATTGGCTCTTGGTGAATTGACCATTCGATTCGAGTCAGCGACGTACCCACGACATAAAATTGCCCTTGCATTCGCTTTGGCGAATTATGGTCGCGTGGAAACAGAATATTTAGTCTCGCGATTCGACGAGATCGCCGAAACGGACAATGGCAATTTTGTTACGGCTATCAAGTTCGATCGCGACATAGCAACCGCTGCATTAAAGTCAGAATCAGCAAAGTGTTCGGATAAAGCGCTCTGGCGTCGGAAAGCAAAACTAGCCATCGTCTTGTTAGCGTTGAATGATGCGGAAATCGCCAAGGACATGTGTACGTATGAAAACCGTCCTGACCCCGAACAGCGGACGTTGTTTATCGACGAGTTTCCACGCTGGGAATTAGATCTCGGACAACTGGCCAGCACGGTGCGAGAAACCGATAGTTCGGCTGTACGGTCTGGTATTTGTCTAGCTGTTGGTAGCGTTCCATCTGACCGCGTTTCGCATCGGAGTGGTATGTTGAAAAGCGAGATACCTCTACGCACAGCGCTTCGAGTTGGTTGTTACGGCAATGGAAGTTCAACCTGCCCGAGATCTCCAAGCAGAATGAAATCATGCCGCAGCGAGACTGGTTTGTAAATTCGGTCGGTTCCACCATGCTTCGAATCCGGCCCGTTCCGCCCCGCGATCCGATCGAAAAATATCGGCAACAAGTAATTGACTTAGAAAACGTTGCAGCTCCCGAGAAGGAAAACCCGACGAATCGCGAGACTCGGGCGATCGCCTATTTCCATACTAAAAAAACGGAGCAGGCATTAAAGGATTTGGATCGTCTTCTGACGGACGCAGCTATCGATCGCCAACCAACGATCCTGCAATACCGAACATTGGCGCTGGCAAAGCTCGGTAGAGCGGATGAAGCCAGAGAGTCTCTGGTCACCTATCAAGGAGCCAATGTGCCAAAATACCGAAAGGCGTATGTGGAGATCCAGGTTTCCACTTGGCTTGGAGAAACAGAAGTTGCATCGCGGCAGTTGGAGACTGCCATAAAGGATTTTTCCGCCGATGTGAACGGGTTGTACGACCTCGCACGCGCTGCGGCATTGTGCGCGCAAGCGACCGCTGATCGGGAAACAGTCGCTTCAACCCAATTCGCCGAACAAGCCTTCGAACTTTTAGCCCGATCGCGCAAACTGGGCTATGACAAATTAGTTCATTTGATCCAAGATCCGGATTTTGCTAGCTTACATCGCGATCCACGGTTTGTGGCGATGTTGAAGAAATGGAAGGCACTCGATGAGTATTGGGTTGCGGATTGCGAAGTAATGCGTGGCCAGTTTGGGCAGTTCATGTCGGATGAAAAGTTTCCTACCTTAGACAAGCCGGAAAAGTGGGAAGGTGTAAATAAGCAATACAGTCCAACAGCGGCTCATCCCGCCCAGTATGTAAACTGGTTCGATGCGGTCAAGTACTGCAACTGGTTAAGCGTGAAAGACGGGCGCATTCCCAACTACAGACGTACCGGGACCAAGGAGAAGACCGGCATTGGCTTTGCGAATGACACTGAGGAGCATGATTCATGGGAAGAGATACCAAGTGCTTCGGGATACCGTTTGTTGCGAGTCTTGGAGTGGGAGTATGCATGTAGAGCGGGAACCCAGACAGAATTTTCGAGTGGAAATGACGAGACTCTGTTGGTGAAGTTCTGTCAGATGCTACCGTCGAAGTTGACATCAATAGTAGGTTCCAAGTTGCCCAATGCCTGGGGCGTGCACGATATGCACGGCAATGTGTCGGAATGGTGCTTCGAGAAATACTCTTCGTCGATCTCGTCTCGGTTGCACTGTGGCGGCAGTTGGGGCCGCGGAGCCGCGTATTGCCGGTCAGCGTACCGCAACTCGGACGCGCCGACGCTCCGGAACGGCAGCATGGGGTTCCGGCTGGCCCTGAGTCCGTCTAGTGAGTCAGCGGTCAAGGGAGCGGAGCCAGTAGGCTTAGGCACGGAGGGAGCGCCTGCGGAGCAGCGACCGTAGATGCCGTAGCCCGATGGCGTAGCGGCGAGAATAGAGCGATTGTCCCCAATCGCTCATTGTTTATGAAGGGGTGCAGGGGGCCATGCCCCCGCTCGTGATCGTTTTCAAAATTCGATTACAAAGGAAGTGGTTCATGGGTCTTAGCTTTTTCACGATTCCAATACAAGACTCTACAGGCCGTGAAGCCGAGCTAAATGGTTTTCTGTCGCGTCATAAGGTACTCGCCATCAAACGTCGCTGGGTGGATTTAGGAACGAAGCATCAATATTCAAAATTAACAAATCGAAAACAAGCCTCCGGTTTTATACCGGGGGAAGTTGACATTCAACCTAGCCACGATCGACTGACCACGTCGGCAAGCCGCCGGTTTTATACCGGGGATAAATGACCTTACGAGCCTGCCAATAGTAGGGAGGTGGTAACGATCCGCCGAAGTAAATTCGGCGGCTTTCGCGTAGGACGATCAACCACCCGTGCGTCACCACATCATTACAACTTCAAACTGCATCGAATTGAGATTCAAGAAAGCTCTTGATCTGCGCCGTTGTTGCTTCACCACATGTACCGGCGTAGTAACCTGGTTGAAAAACGGTGTTGGCTGCAGCTGCCAAAGTGTTGACAAGTTTATCAAAATCGTGGAGTCTCGCCAGGCAAGTTGGCAGGGGACCGGTTGCCTATGCTTTCTTTCCCAACTGGAATAGAAAAATTGGCGAATTGTTCCCTGGGTATTCACCGTTCTTAAGCATGCGCCCGTTGCCATTGCTATTTCGATTGGTTGTAACAACCGCCAATCGTTTGGACTCAGCAATCATGCTGATGCTCAAGCAGTTCGGCATTTTGGTTGTTTCAAAGAAGGGCTTCTCATCTTCGATCCGACGCATAACAAGTTTGCCTGACCCCGGTGTTCCGCTGGTGACGCACATCAACACCCCATCATCCGTCCAGTGGACATCGTGCAGGAAGCAATCGTTGGCAATGCCCAATGTCAAAGTCGCTTTCAATTCCGAAGATTCTGAATCGAAAACGAGTAACGTCGGCTCGCCTTGAACGGTTCCACCGTTCGAAGGTTTGACGCCCCCACAAGCCAGTTGTGTTCCGTCCGGCTTGAAACGAATCAGACGGACTCCCCCGACATCTTGAAGTCGATGCAAGAGCCACAACGAGCCAGCGTCAAATTCACGGATGAGTTTTTGATTATGAACGTCCCAAAGTTTGACTCTGCCTTTTGCGTCGCCGGTCGCCAATTGTTTGCCATCAGGATGAAATCTCAAAGACTGAATGTCGGCGTCGTGACCTTTCCATTCCGCAATGGGAGATCCATTTTCGGTCGACCAAATACAGATGCGGCGGTCAGGTGCGCAGCTCGCCAAAATGTTGCCATCGGCGCTAACATCCATTTGTCGAATCCATCCATCGTGAGCTTCTGGGCGCTGCCAAATCTCCTGCGGTTGTTCATCTGTCAAGCGTGTAGCGCGGATCTGTCCCCACGAATCGGATGAATAGACGACGGCATCTTTTGGATGAAAAATAACCGAATGAACCCAACCATTGTGTCCAGAAATAGCCGTGAGCTCGGACGGCTTTTCTTCGCTAACATTCCATAATCGAACTCGGGCATCGAATCCAGTTGCGGCCAAAAAGCGTCCACATGGGCTAAACCTCGCTTCCGTAACTTGCGGTTCGACGACGATTTGCCCTGTCTCTTTAGGTTCGTAGCGTTCCAACAATGATTCAGTCGTTTCATTCATTGCATATTCTCCAGTGAACTGCGTCATGCTAATACCTCTTCACATGCATGAAGATCATCGTGTGCGATCGGGAGAGGTTGACCAGCATTGGAATACTCGGTCATCTTAGGATCAATGCCAATGGCACGGAACCAAGTGTGAAACATGTGACCGATGTCATATGGCTCACTATCGACATAAGTCCCTTTGTCGTTGGTTTTGCCAACAACAACGCCATGCTTGACCCCACAGCCGGCCATCGCAAGCGACCATGACTCAGGCCAATGATCGCGTCCTATGTGGCCATTGATTCGAGGAGTTCGGCCAAATTCGCTCATGGCAATTACCAGGACATGATCAAGCATGCCACTTGATCCAAGATCTTCGATTACAGCCGAAAACGCCTGGTCAAATTTAGGCATTAGGCTCAAATGACCGTTGAAGTTATCGCCATGCGTATCCCAACCATACGAGTTCACCTTTACAAACCGAACGCCCGCCTCGAGCATCTTGCGACCGATCAGCATGTGTCGCCCAAACTCATGCGTACCATATCGTTCTCGATCTCGTTCGGAGAACGCGGCCTCGTCGAAAAGTTCGCGACGATTCATTAGGGTTCGGGCCGTGTCGAATACATACTTGTTCGCTTCACTAACCAGTGGGCGGCGACGGTTGGCATAACGAGAGTTCATCAGTTCTCGCAATTGGTGCCTCGCTTCATCCTCCGACTCACTGATGGATTCTGGTCGCAACAAATTCTCCGGTGGCTTACCATCACCAAAAGCTAGTGCTCCGTATTTGGGACCGAGAAACCCAGCGTCATCATGAATGAATCCGCCACTGCCGGGCTTGATCCAGACATACGATGGAAGATTGCTCGAACCTGGCCCCAGCAAATTCGATACAGCGGAACCAAAATAAGGATAGGTAACACCTCGATTTTTCGGATCCCCGCGTTGAATTCTAGCGACACCAGCGGAATGCGAATTGTCTTGCGTGCAAAGGCTGCGAACGATTGCCAGATGATGCATCTGCTTTGCTGTTTGCGGCATCAGTTCGCTAATATGAATACCTGTCACATTAGTCGGTATTGCGCGAAACGGGCCACCGAAAAGCGTGTTCGGTTTTGGATCCCAGCTTTCGAATTGACTCATTCCACCGTCGATCCAAATGAACAAGACTTGCTTGTCCTTTTTTGCGAGTTCCTCCGCGATCGAGGGCTGCAGTAATCCACCGAGACCAAGGGCACCGGCTGCGACACCGGCCCCGGCGGCCGTGCCTAGCAATCGACGACGGGAAAATCGATGTTCACTTGGAGTGCAAAGTGTACGAAATGAATTCATATAAAAATCTCCGTCGAATCACGTCGGGGTAGCGAGCTATGTGAGCTAATGGTTTACAAAAAACTCGGTTGATGCGGCGAGAGCCCAGATCATTTGACCGACCGCTTTCTCACGAGGCCCTTTGTACTGTAGGAGGAATTGATTAACATCGGTCCGCTCCGCTTCGGTTGGAAGTCGGGTCAGCAAGCTGAGATAGGCTTCGTCGATCCTTGTCGCTTGGTCCTCAATCTTTGTGAGTCGATCGACAAGGTTTCCGTCTTGAGGTTCAAACCAAGAGAGGACAACTCGATCATTGGACAAGAACAGGGCTGCTTTAACAGTTGGAGCAACGTTAATCTCGGGTTCTTTGGGTGGATTAGCAAAAACCTTGTCAAAGCGATCTTTCCAATCCGTCAGCGTTTTTGCCTCGATAGTTTTCTCGCAGGTCGCTTCCCGAAGAGTTGTGTACCACTGATCTGCCGAAAGGGGTCGCTCGAGTGCGGTGCGGTACGAAGTGGGAAATGGAGAATCGATTGCATCAGCAGGCTGAATGCCACTGCGTTGGTAGGTTTCAGACAATGCAAGTTCGCGAAGCAACCACTTGATATCAAATTTATGTTCTACCATTTCTCGAGCAAGTAGATCGAGCAATTCCGGATGCGAGGCTGGGTTACCTGAATGATGCAAATCAAGCGGATCGACTAGACCACGACCCATCATCATCCACCATAGACGGTTAACGATGTTTCGAGAAAACTCTGGTTTGTCACTTCGCGTTATCGATTCGGAAAGCACTCGAATAGGACTGAATTTCAGTACGCCAGGAGATCGCGTTTTTTTGTCAGGTGGGACGGAATACTCCTCCCCTTTCTTCTGATCTGGAATCTCGATCTCTGATCCGAAGGGAAGTCGTGGCCCAGTCATCTTTTCTTCTCCTCCGAAAACCGACTTGAAGGCGACTTTCTTCAACAATGGGTTTTCACCGACAGCCGGAAACTTGACATCTTGCCGCAGCAGAGTATTACCGACAAATGCATAGAGGCCCTGATAGTCAACTTGCTTGTAATCGTCAACGAATAAGTGATCATGGCATTGGGCGCACTGGACATCGACGCCGAGGAACATTCGGCCAATGTCGCGAACCAATCCGGGAACGTCAGGAGGATTCTGCCCATAGTGTTCCAGTCGTGACGTATAGAAAAAAGCGGAGCCTCGATCCACTTCATTTTCAGCATCAGGCGAGGTGATTTCTCGAACCATCGCATCCCAGGGCTTGTTGGAAGCAAACGACGATCGCAAGTACTTGAGCCACTCATCGTGCTTGCTCCGACGTTCAATCAGCATAATGTTGAATGCGTCGGTCATTCGTAGCGCATAACGATCATCGGCGAGTAATCGCTCTATCAATAGCTGGCGCTTGTCGGGAGTTGAATCTTCGAAAAACGCTCGGGCTTCGGTTGCGGTCGGTAGATGTCCACTAAGATCCAGGTAGATACGGCGAAGGAATTCTGCATCGGAAGATTGCTCGGAAACACTGCCGCCAGTTCGTTGCGAAATCAGCTGATCGATCCGAGCATGCAAAGGCTCTTGACCAACGCACATCGACCAATTGGTTGCAGAAAGCCACAAACTGAAAAACAACAAAGGAATTGATCCAATTTGGAATCTCATGGGGAAGCAACCCTGGAGGGAGAATTAGGTAGGTTTTACTAAAGTACCACGATTGGCACCAAATTGCAAATTTGCGTCTACGGCGAGGGGCAGCTTGAAATCTCCTGTAAATTGGGTGGCACGCTCGCCAACCAAACTCACGCGCCTCTGTGCGGGATAAACATTAGCGTTTAGTTGGGAAGAGCATCTCTTTGAAGTCAA
>JAYTVL010000419.1:0-4328 GCA_043744075.1 Pirellula sp.
CGAAAAATGCGTTGATGCGAGTTTTGTTCCGCTCTGCGATCAGGCCTTTCAGGTTGGTCGGGGGCTTGTCCCCCACCAACCTTGTTTTGGCGTACTAACGGCCGGCACTCGCGAATCGACCCGTTCCCCTCGGCTTTGCCCGCCTCTGGCGCGCAAAGCCGCGCAAAGCCGCGCAAAGCCGAGGGGAACGGGAGTTGAGACGCCCATGTATGTAGTACGCCAAAACGCATCCGTCGGGGGCAAGCCCCGAACGGATGGGCTAGCGATATAATTTAAGCCTATTGTTGTTCGGAACAAAAAAGACTCGAAAGAAATCATAAAGAAATATCGAATCTGCTATTTGTCGCACAGCCCAGGCAGAGGCGGCGTTTGGCTTGCGAAAAAATAAAATCTGTAAATAAATGGCGGTTTTCTGAAGGCCAAATCGCGGAACTTAGTGTGTTCGATTTGGCCTTTTTTTGTCTCTTCGTACGAAAACCAAAAGTTGAATGAATCAAGTGTGTTGAGTACATTCACCTAAGCTGGAATGCTTACATTCAACACCTAATGCAGAACAATCGATGCAATTGTTCAGCATTGTGCCATTCAAATAATTTGGACGAGGGCAAGAATGCGACCTACATTCTTCTTTAGATCATGTATCGAGTCCGTATGTCAAAAAAATCATTAACGCCCAGGGGAAATGTCTTGTCTGGAAAAGAAGCAACAACGGAATTATCGGACCCACCGGAACGATCGGCTGCATCGGATCCCGGCATTCAGTCGGCGACTCGCAAAAACCCCGTGTATGATAGCCATATTGCACTGACGGTAGGATTCGCGGCCTTGTTGGTGATTTACTGGAGCGTTTTTAGGTGGCTGGTGGGCGTATGGTACGATAACGCTGACTATTCCCACGGCTTTTTCGTCCCGGTTTTTGCGGCTTATATCCTGTGGTCGAACCGAGGCGTTTTGCAAAAACAATCTACCGCCGTTTCCTCGGATTCGGGGCTCTGGATCGGTGTTGCTCTGGTTTTCACGGGGCTTTTGATTCGATCTGCAGGCATCTATACGCGGATTCAGACGCTGGAGGGTGTCTCTTTGATCCCTTTCATTTTGGGGATATTCACAATCGTTTTGGGCAACCAGGCGATTCGTTGGGGAACTCCGGCGGTCCTGTTCCTGCTATTCATGGTGCCGTTACCAGCTTTTTTGTCGGGGCAGATGAGCGGCCTGTTGCAGAAAATCGCAACCATCGTGAGCACTTTTTCGCTGCAAACCTTGGGGATTCCCGCATTTGCAAATGGGAATGTCATCTCCCTGAGCCGTGGTCCAATTGGGGTCGCGGAGGCCTGCAGCGGCTTGCGAATGCTGTATGCTTTTTTTGCCTTGACCGTCGGGGCTTGCATGGTGATCGATCGAACTTGGCTGGAAAAATCGGTGATTGCGATGACAGCCATTCCGATCGCGATTTTGGCCAATTGTATCCGCATAACCGCTACAGGCGTTGCATATGAGTTTTTTGAGCCAGAAACCGCCCAACATATCTTCCATGACGCCGCAGGTTGGCTCATGATGCCACTAGGCTTTACTATATTGTTGGGCGTTTTGGCAATCCTGGATCGGCTCATTGTGCCAGACGAAAGCTTCGCGATTCAAGGAAGTCTGCGATAATCCATATCGCAGGAAACACGATTGTAATAATACCGGGCACTGAGAACGACATAGCATGATCAAAGATAACGCAAAAGATTTAAACATCGGGACTAATGCTCCAATGGTAACACGCAAGCCTTCGTCGATGGTGGTCATGGCGAACTCGTCTGATCGCAGTAAGTCCGGCGAACAACAGTCGACACACAATCTCGCCTCACTGCTGAGCGCTGTTCGAAGGGGCTGGCGAATCGCTTTGCCAATGGGATTGTGTTTATCCCTCATCAGTGCGTATGCTGGCTGGAAACTAATGGAGCCCAAATTCTCTGCGTCGGCGTATTTGAGAATCGATTCCGATAACCGTCCGTTGATTTTCAAAACGGCGGACGAAACGGCTGGTCGAGGATCGGATTTCCAATTGTATAAGAACACCCAACAGCAGTTGATGGTTACTCCTTTTGTTTTGAATGCTGCTTTACGCGATGCCCAACTGTCTGGACTAGAGGAAATTCGGAGCGAAGAGGATCCGATCGGTTGGTTGAAGGCAAATTTGAAAGTTAGTTTTCCAGGGGCTGGGGAAATAATGCAGGTTTCTGTCGAAACCGTAACGTCAACCTCCTGCGTCAAGATCGTCAACGTAGTTGTCGAAGCATTTATGCAAGAAGTAGTCATGGATGAGCGAAGAGATCGAACAAGCCGCTTAGAAAGATTGGAAAAGGTTTATAGCGAATCCGAAGGAAAGGTCCGCAATAAACAGAATGAATTAAAATCACTGGCTGCTTCGTTAGGGACTAGCGACAAGGAATCGCTCACCGTAGCTCAACAAAGTGCATTGACGCAGTTCGGACATATGCAGGAAAAGCTCGGGACCATTCAGTTTGACCTGATGCAAGCCGAAGGAGAACTCCAGATCGCTGAGGGACTTGACAAACGTCAAAAGGATCTTGCTGAGCAGCGCAAAGAGAAGACTAATGCGGGGACTGGGGCGGATTCGCCAACACTGGTCGAACCAGATCTTGCCGAGACATATCCTGAATTGAGTAATCTCGAAGATGCAGTTGCAATCGCCGAAGTAAGGTTAAAATCCTTGAGCTACGAGATTGGCACAAGGCATCCTGTGTATCTGCAGGCAAAACAAGACGTGGAAACCAAAGAGCGATTGCTCGCGAGGCGAAAAAAGGATGCTCAACATCGGTCCAAACTCGTCCAGCCGGTCGTGCCGTCGGGTGAGCGGATATTCGATTTGATTCCTCTCGTCACCCGAGTGGCCGTACTGAAAAACCAGGAAAAAATTCTCATCGGGAAAGTGGATCGATTGGCGGACGAAACGCGACAGCTCGGCAAATCGTCGATCGATGTGGAGTTGATGCGAGCGGAAATCACCAGTCTAGGCGAAGTATTGCGGCGGGTTGGCGAGGAAATCGAACGGACCTCCATCGAACTAAAAACTTCCTCACGGATCAAATTGCTGAGTTCCGCAGCCTCCGCATCGCCTCCGGATAACAAGAAACGCTTAACCCGCGTGACAGCGATGGGGCTCTTTGGATTGGTAGCTCCTTTTGGACTATTGATTGTTTGGGATTTGACCCGCAAGCGAGTCAACAACGTCGAGGGAGTCATCTTTTCCCTTTCGATTCCCACAATGGGAACGATTCCGTTTATCTCCAAAAATCCATTGCAGCGGGACAATCGCAATCCGCTCGGACGAATGGGTCGGAAAGATGCGGAACTGGACGAGGCTTTGGACGCCATGTCTGCCATGTTTCTGCATTGCGCCGAACTCGAAAATCGACAGGTCTTTATGATTAGCAGCGCAGTACCTGGCGAGGGAAAATCGACTGTTGCATGCCAGTTGGCACAGGGCCTAGCTGAGTCGGGAAAAAAGGTAGCTCTGGTCGACTTTGATTTGCGACGACCAAGCATTCATCGATATATGAACGTGTCGCTGGAACCTGGAGTAGCCGAAACGCTTTCTGGCCACGTTCCGCTGGAGGCAGCATTACAGTTATCCAGCTTATCTAATTTGACGATTCTCTCGGCTGGCAATTGGAAGGGGCATTTACACGAACGATGCACCAGTGGAGCTGTGAACGAATTGTTCGAGAGTTTGCGTTCATCGTTTGACATGATTATTGTGGACGCATGCCCAGTGCTGCCTGTCCATGATACTCGGGTCATCGGCAAGTTCACCGACGGTGTCATTCTGACGTTGGTACGCGATCGATCGCGTCTGCCATTGGCGACCCAAGCGTGTGACATTCTCAAATCGTATGGAATTCCAGTTATTGGTACCGTCATCATCGGCGGTTCATCGACAGGTTATTCAAGCTATTATCCGTATGACAAGGCTGCTAAGGCCCAGCGAGTCCTAGTTGTGAAATAATCCCGGAGCTGCATTTCGCTAACATTCACTTAAGCGGTCGCTGGCGTGTAGGTAACTAGCCCCTGGGAACCGGGATAAACCCAGAGGCGTGGTGGTCTTAGACGGTAGCAGGCACTTTCCAAGTGCCGTCTGCCTACGATTTGTGGACGTTAGCGAACGGCACAAGGAGTGTGCCTGCTACTTTGAAGTAAACTGAGTGCCACTGGCTTTACGCAGGCGCTAGTGCCAAAAACCTTAATTCCCTTCCGCTTTCGCAAGCGGAAAAAAGCCAATCAACATCAGCCGGAACGCGCTAGCGTCCGGTTTTGTACGC
>JAYTVL010000420.1:0-1363 GCA_043744075.1 Pirellula sp.
AGGGTAGGCGAATGGCTAGCGGCTTCATTGGAAATGAAGTGCCCCGTAAGGGGTTGCGGGTTCGATCCCCGTGCCCTCCGCTTTGACAGTTTGTGACAAAAACTGACTTTTAATGCCAATTTCCTTTGTTTTCATTGGTGAGTAAGTACTTTTATCCTCGGGGGTTGTGCCACCCGCTGACACG
This sequence comes from Pirellula sp., assembly GCA_043744075.1. GTDB lineage: Bacteria > Planctomycetota > Planctomycetia > Pirellulales > Pirellulaceae > JBKCUI01. The sequence goes on from JAYTVL010000420.1 coordinate 185, forward strand.
GAATGCCCCCCAAAGCCGCCGAAAATGCAGCGCCCGTGCAGCGCAGACTGCCCGGCGACTGCTCCCAGCTTCGGCAAACGTGCCAACGCTTCCGCTTGATCGTCGATTCCGATATGCGTGTATCTCATGGTCATGTTGACGTCCGAATGTCTCGCTAGCTCTTTCGCTTCCGGGACAGAAACTCCCGATCGAAGCAGTTGAGTGATGTACGTATGTCGACCAGCAGCGTGAAAATCGGCAATGCCATCGACGGTCTCATAAGCGATTCCAGCAGCTTCAAGATCCTTCTTGATCATCAACGAAAGTTTCTTGCGTTCCAAACCTGGAAAAAGTTGCTGAGTCTGCTTAAGCCCCTTGGTCCAACTTCGCAGCTTTTGTACGAGGTCCGGGTGAAGCGGTAGAACGTCCTTCTTTCGATGCTTTGAGCTACCTGCCTCAACGGTTACGGTCGGTGGATTCTCATCCAATTTGAAACTCGAAACGCACAGGCTCGATAGCTCGCGTTTACGTAGGCCAGTCATATAAGCGACCGTGTAGACGCGAGCCCGCTGTTCGGGCGACTGGCATTGAATGTATTTTCCGCTTGTTCTGGCCTTCGTAACGAGCAATTCGACCTCCTCGGGAGTCAAAGCCCGCCTCTGATGACGAACATCGACCGCATTGTTGAGGCGATTTAATCCAACAATGGGATTCGAAACGATTCGCTTTGACTTGACGCACCAATTGAGGAATGTGTCAATGGCTTGAAGATAATGGTTATAGGTCTTGTTTCCCAAGTCCTCTGATTTTCGAACCGATTCCAAAAAATTCTGAACACCATCGGAATTGATCTTGCCGAATGTTGTGAATTTACACCCATCCAAAATTCGCCGCACCTTGGTCCACTCTTCGTCTGTAAATACTCGACATGTTGGTCTCCATGATTAAATGAAATGTGAGCCAATAATTGCACTAGTTTGCCTTCGGGCAACCCTGGTCGATCCATGTACGAATCTCGGTGAGCCGCCAACGTACGCTGCAACCGAGATGAATCGGTGATGGAAGCTGGCCAGTGCTCTTGAGTCGATATAGGGTTCGCTCCGAGATGTTGAGGAGATCGGCCAACTGCGAAGCAGTAATCAACTCGCACGGGAGCCATTGGATCGATGCTTCATCATTTGATAGTTTCGATTTTTCAAT
>JAYTVL010000421.1:0-15695 GCA_043744075.1 Pirellula sp.
CACAGCGTCGTACAAACAAATATTGGCGACGAGGAGGATGTTCGTGTGCGTCCCACCGGGGCCGGCGCCTCGCTGACCGTCGACACCGGGATTACCGTCAGCAACTCGGCCACGTCCACGTTCACGACCCTGGGCGATCCGGCGCTGCCGCTGACGATCCAGGGACGCGTCGAGGCTACTTCCTCTGGCCAAACGCTGCGTGTCACGGGATCGAGCGTCACCAACCTTGGCACGCTGGAGGCATCTGCGGGAACGTTGGACATTCCTCCTTCAACCTTTACGAACAGCATTGTCGTAGCGGCGGATGGAGGTACGGTTTTTATTCATCCAACCAACTTTACAAACTACGTTCCCGGTACGTTGACAGGTGGCACTTGGAGAGTGTCGGGAGGAGTACTGCAATTTCCCGGCGCGAATATTGTTACGAATGCCGCGAATATTGTTCTGTCGAATCCGAACGCGCGTTTTTTGGATTCCACGACAGGTTTGGATGCACTTAGGAATCTCGCAATAACGTCTCCAAGCGGCAAACTGACGATGGACAATTCTGTTGGCTTGGTATCGGTCGGAGCATTGACAAACACAGGCACGACAACTGTCGAATCAACAAGTGTGATTGGTGTCGGAAATGTGCCCACCAACGGGCTATTGAGTTCCCTCCACGCCGAAGCCAACGCATTGGATGCCTTCAATAACAACTCGGGAACGCTCGTCAACGGTACGTCGTTCAGCCAGCAAGGAAAAATTGGACAGTCGTTCGCATTCGATGGTATCAACGACTACGTACAAATTGCGGATGCAGCGAGCTTTACTTCCAATTCAGTTGGATTGAGCACCTGGGTTTACCCTACCGCAGTCAGCGGCAATCGCACAATCGCTTCTAAATACAACTTGAATACCACTACACAAGGAACTAGTTGGAACCTCAGTTCTGTTCAAGGCGGAAAACTCCAATTGGTGATTTATCAGGCGCTCAACGGAACCGTTTTTCGCGGGGTAGTGACGAATTCGGTTGTATTGCAAACGGGCGCTTGGCAACATGTGTCCGCTAGCTTTGATTTTGCCTCTCAGACCGCGAGCATCTTTGTCAATGGAGTCGCGATTCCCAGTACGCTGGTTGCCGGATCAGCCGCGTCCATTACTTCCATTGCCGACAGCGCAACTCCCGTTCGAATCGGCACCAACGTCAATGCGGCAGGTCAATTCACCGAGTTTTGGAATGGTCGAATCGACGAAGTGCTGATCTATAATCGTAGTCTTGCAGCCAATGAGGTCCAAGCCATCATTGCTGGTGGGACCTATTTTCAAACTGCCGGTACGACGTTTATCAACGGCTCTCTGACCGCACAGTCCGTTCGAATAGACGGGGGAACTTTAGGTGGCGTTGGGACCATACTGACGGATGTGTCCAACGTAGGCGGAGTGGTCGCACCCGGTAACTCGCCGGGATGTCTAACCATCGCGGGGAACTATGACCAGTTGTCGTCGGGAACGCTTCGAACAGAGCTCAACGGCTCAACGGCATGTACGCAATACGATCAACTGATCGTCAATGGAACAGTGACTCTTAGCGGCACGCTCGATGGCGTGCTGAGTGCGTCCTTCACGCCCGTAATTGGCCAGCAGTTTCGGATCATCGACAATGATGGTATTGACCCGATCGTAGGTATTTTTTCAGGACTTTCCGAGCGTCAGGCCTTTGCGCTAAACGCTAACCAACTCGTCCAGATCAGCTATGTGGGTGGTACCGGCAACGACGTGGTGCTGACCTATTTGGGGAGCGGCGTCATAGTGACATCTACGGCGGCAACAGGTGCAGGCTCGTTTATCAATGCGATCAATCTAACAAACGCAAGTCCAGGACCGGACTTGATTGCGTTTGCGCTTCCTGCGGCTTCCATGGTCAATGGCACCTATCTGATCAATGAGGCTAACAATTCACTGACTGCAATCCTCGATACAGTTTATATCGATGCGTCGACGCAACGCGAATTCGTCGATCGGCCGATCATCGAACTGAGGGGTTCTACAGGCCAGTCCGGCTTGCGTTTCGCAACTCCGGCTACCGGCTCGAGCGTTCGCGGACTATCCATTACGGGCTGGCAAACGGGAATCGACGTTTCCAGCAGCGACTCCCTGGTCGCTGGCAACTACATCGGCTTGGCTCCCAATGGTTCGGTCAGTCAACGCAACGCAACCAATGTGCTTGTTACCAGCGGCGCCAGCAATGTGCGCATTGGCGGTACGGCAGTCGCTGACCGCAATGTGATTTCGGGCGCGAGTGGCGTCGGATTGGTTATCGATAGCGCATCGCTGAATTTCGTTCAGGGCAACTACATCGGCACCGATCCTAGCGGGCTGGAAGCGAGGCCGAACCAGCAAGGTGGTTTGCAAATCCGGCGCAACATTGCGGGACCCGCCAACGGAAATATCATCGGTGGTAGTGCTTCCGGTGCAGGAAACGTGATAAGAGGCAACGCCGGTAATGGTATCGAAATCAACAATGCAAACTTTAATGTCGTTGCTGGAAACTTAATAACGAACAATCAAGGACTGGGGGTGCTGATCAATGACGCAGCCAACGGCAATGGAATTGGCGGGACGTCAACCGCGGCACGGAACTGGATCAATGGGAACACGGCAGGCGGTGTGCTAATCTCTGGTGCGGGCACATCCGACAATGAAATCATTGGGAACTACATTGGTCTCTCGGAAGATGGAACAAGCGACCAGGCCAATGGAGGAAATGCTGTGGTCATCGGCGACGGTGCATCACAAAATTATGTCGGAAAAACTTTATTCGGAGCAAGTTTAGGTGGAGGCAATCGCATCGTGGGTGCTCCGGGATCGATTGCCGTTCATATCCTAAACAGTTTTCTCAACGGCGTTTTCGAAAACTGGATTGGAATTAATGCCTCCGGGACTCAATCGCTAGGTTATGTGGACAATGGCGTGAGCCTTGTCAATGCATTTAGTAATACAGTTGAGGACAACGTTATTGTGCAGTACTCGAGTCACGGTGTGCTGATTGCCGATGGTTCGAATACGAATTTTGTTCAAAGCAATTCCATCGGCGTCTCGCCAGACGGGCTGAGCGCCCTGTTTTCCGAATCGCACGGTAACGTTGGCATCGCCATTCTAAATTCTTCCAATAATACGATAGGTGGTGCACCACTCGGTCGCGTTAGCCGGACCAATTTGATCGGGGGTAACCAGACAGGTATTCTGGTCGGAGGATCGCAGAGTCAGAACAACACCGTGAAGGGCAACCTGATCGGATTGAATAAAAACGGCGATGCAGCCATTCCAAATTATAGGGGCATTTTGGTTTCAGAAGCGAAGGGTACGATTATAGGAGGTCTTGGGCTCGGGGAGGGTAACGCTATCAGCGGAAACTCAATAGGCCTGGCGATTTCTAGCACCAGCAGCAACACGCTGGTCTCGGGTAACTTGTTCGGTACAACAGCAACAGGCGCTAGCACTCCAGGTGTTCCGAATATTATCCACGGCGTGGAGATCGATGGCGGCACACGAACATTGCTCGACGGCAATACGATTGTTCGATCTGGTTCTGCCGGAGTCCCGACGAACAACAGCGGTGTGAACATCATCTCCGGCGATGCCAAGTTGACTCGCAATCTAATCTATAGCAACGTCGGGGCCTCGATCACCGTAGCCAACTCGACGGCTGCCATCACCTTAACGCAAGCACGTGTCGATGGCTTCGCCGTGGGCACGATCACTGACGCGACTCCCAATACGACCTATACAATCGAGTTTTTTGCAGCAGTTCTACAAGGCCAAGCAGAACAGTTCATTGGTACCAGCGCCGTTGTCACCGATGAAAATGGCTCCGCTGATTTTGAGATTTCGGGCTTAGGTGATTTGCCGCCTGGTCGATATCTAACGGCAACCATTACGGGGGCTACCGTTCAAGATGGTGATTTGCTGCTGACATCACCTATGGCCGCTGGCGTCTTCCCAACGGCAGCCATCATTCGCGGGTTGCCCTTGCGGTCACCGGAGGGCACGCCGATCAGCCTTAAGGCTTTTGCGATCACTAGCTCCATCAATGGCTATGCGATCACCGGCTATCGCTGGAACGTAACCAATGCTGGCAACTTATACGCAACAGGTACCGAAGCGGGCATCAAGTTCGCACCTGATGACGAAGGGATTTACGTCGTTACGTTGCAGTTGACATTGACCAATGCTGCTGGCGACCAACAGACGAGTTTGCTTGGCCCCCACTCTATCAATGTGTTCAACTTAGCTCCCACGCCTCAATTCGATTACAGCCCAACCTCACCTCGAATTGGCCAACCCATTACTCTTCGCAGCAACAGTAACGATCCGGGGCAGCTAGATGATCTGAGCTACTATTGGATCGTGCGACTCGGTTCGACCACGGGGCCGGTTGTCTTTAGCACCAATTCATCGACCAATCCATCCGCATCGATTGCCACCTTTGCTCCGACGGAGGGTGGGCTCTACTATGCCACGTTGACCGTCGATGACAATGACGGTGGCCCAACCGGTTTCCGAACCCTGACTCGCCAGATCGAAGTGGCTGGTCTTCCCACCACGGTTACGATTCTTGCCCCCACATCCGGTAGCGAAGGACAAACGGTTCGAGCCCGTTTGCCCGAGTCGGAATTGCGTCGTGCCGAAGAGTTTGGATTCGCTTGGACTCTGACGAAGTTCCCCGTTATCGGTCCATCCGTCCCTTATCCGTTTACCATGCCATCGCGAGGAGTGCTTGAATTCATTCCCGACGATAATGGTGTCTACCGCATCGAACTTACAATGACGGACTTGGCAACCAATGCCATGCAGTTAGCCACGCCCATCGCTGTAACCATAACAAATGCCAGTCCGATTGTCGCCGTTACGTCCGCCAGCAACAACGGCACGGTCGGAGTTCCGATCGACGCGTCGGCGGTCATCACGGACCCAGGGACCGCAGATACTCATTTAGTTGAGTGGTCGGTTTCACGCAACGGTCAACCGATCAACAATGCTGGTACCGTTGGAATTCTTCCTAAGAATTTCAGCTTCACACCCACTCGTGGTGGCGTCTATACGATCAAGGCAGTCGCGACCGACGATGATTTCGTTTTGGCCACCGGATTGGGACGTAGTTCTGGTCAACAAGTCTTCTACGTAAGCGATACAGCCATCACGCTCGGCGTCAGTGGACCAGTCGGCTCATTCACGGAAGGAACCCCCTCTTCGTTCTCTTCGGTCCTGGGTGTACTGCCTAACAACGTGACAGTTTCAAGCTATAAGTGGTCAGCGCAAGGCATAAATGAGCGAATTGTTCAAGCCGAATCGGCTTCGGCGTCGGTCATTCCGAACTTCAATTTCATGCCTCCGCAAGGTGGATTGTTTTTGGTCTCCTTGAGTGTTGTATTCAGTGATGGTCGTGTCGCCAACGCCGCAGTTCTGCCTTTTAACGCCTTGGGCCTCGCGCCCACGATCCTTCCCTTGACGATCGTTTCGCCGAATGTGGCTGCGATCGCCGAAGGAGTCGAAGTAACACTCGATGCAACCGCGACGGATGCTGGCGAGCCGATCGGACTATCCTATTCATGGGAGTTGCAAACACCTGGTGGTGCGTTTGTTGCACTCGATGGAGTCGCAACGGATCCGAGCCAGTTCAGATTCACGCCAACTGACGATGGCACCTTTAACGTTCGCGTGACCGTCACGGATTCACAAGGGCTCGCGGCCACGTCGACGTTGCCAATCGTGGTGGCAAACGCATTGCCGTCCACTCGGCTAAGCTTTGGCAGTGTGAGCGGCTCCAACATCACTTTTGCAGCTATTGCTCGCGATCCTGGCACCGCTGACCAACCCGGGTTGACCTACCAATGGAGCATTAATGGCGGAGCTTTTTCAACTGCCAGCTTAACTCCGCAGTTCACCACCCCGGTGACGGCACCCACGAATGTTTCACTTCGAGTCAACGACGATACCGGGGCGACAACGCTTTCATTTTATGTACTCGTTGGAACCCCAAGCGACGATGTTCGTACGATCGATGCGGCTGATGTGACCGCGTCAGGTACTGCCAATCAGATCGTCTACCTAGGGCTCGGTGGCAACGATTCCATCACCCTGGCAAGCGGAGTCAACAAGAAACTTGTGGTTTTCGGTGGCAATGGCAACGATACCATCGACGCCCATTTGGCGACGTTTCCGGTATTGCTCGACGGTGGTGACGGCAATGACACGCTCATCGGAGGATCCGGCGACGATGTTCTTATCGCCGGGTCCGGCACCAACATACTCGTCGGTGGCAATGGCAAGAACCGTTTCGTCGGTGGTGGCAACGACACCATGACGGGCGGCATCAACGATGACTACTATGAAGTGCACTTCAGCACAGTCGTCCTTAACGATACCGGGGTCGGTAGCGGCACCAATACGGTCGATCTTACCGGAGCCCCTGCAGGCGTTACGCTCGATTTTAGCCAAACCGGCAACATCGCGCAGTCTGTTTTCCCAACCAGCCAAGCGAGCGACGCCTATCATGGCAGTACACTGACTCTCAACGGTTCGTTTCAATCGCTTATCGGCAGCCCATTCGCTGACATCCTCTCCGCAAGCACACCCGGCATGAAGCTCAGCGGGGGCGCAGGTAACGACACTTTGCAAGCCACCGGACCGGGTAGTGAACTTGATGGAGGATTCGGTGACGATACGCTGGTCCTCACAAACGCATCTGGAGTCATTCAAGGTGGCGATGGCAACGACTCGTTTATCGGCACGTTGTCCAACACACAAACAACCATCCTTGATGGAGGGAGCGGCAACGACACTTGGACTCTGGTTGGGCCAAGCTCCATCGCGAAGGCTACCGTTGCCATCACCGGCGGATCGGGCGTCAACACAATAGTCGCATCGAGAATCAACGGAAAGATTTCCGCTCAAGGGGGCAATTCGTCAGGACTCCTGCGTGAGTTTGGATCCGTCAACACCGAGTCCACGTTGATCGCGACCATCACCGATTCGAGTGATCTCTCGATCTTCGGTGGCTACTCTCGCGAAAGCAATATCGATGTGCTTGATAGCAGCGACGTGAGCATTTTTGGTGGCAGTCTAGACGACATAGCATTGACACGAGTCATAGGCGGAATAATCTCAGGTGGTCTGTTCGGAGGGATTGCAACGGCGGATCCCATGACAACCTCGGTTACCGATTCGAGCGATATTGATATCTTTGGTGGCGAGAGCCTTGCTTCGCAATTAGACAGCATCGTGACTAATTCCTCCGACATATCTATCTTCGGCGGTGCACGCAGCGAGATAGGGGTGATCGATAGCAGCGACGTCTCGATTTTCGGAGTGAGTGTTGGCCGTATCGACATCAACGCACCGGTCAACCAGCGTTCGACAGGCATTCAGATTTATGTTTCGGCATTTGGTTCCGTCCAAACGATGCCCGCACTGCTACTGTCAATCAGCAACTCCGAAGACGTTGGTATCTTCGGTTCCGCGTCTCTAACGGCTGCACCGCTGACCGCATCCATTTCCGATTCCTCAGACATTTCGATATTCGGTGCGTCGTCGCGCGACGTTACCTTAGACGTAATCAGCAGTGAAGACATCGGCATATTTGGTGTGGTCAGTGGAACCATTCAACTAGGCGACAACAATCAAAGCGGCCTAGGAGTTACAAGGGCTAATATCGAAGCGGCAGGTTTCGGCTCCGCGATCGCCAGTAGCGAGTTGAATATTTTCGTCAACGATTCATCCGACATTGGCATCTTTGGGTCGAGCGAAACCAATTCCAGTCAATTGAATGCAACCATTACCGATTCGAGCGATGTCAGTATTTTCGGTGGAGTCGTGGCGGGCGGTATCATCGAAGCCATCGATAGCTCGGACATCGGTATCTTTGCACAAGCCAGCGATCAAGTTGCCTTGCGGCACGTAGTAAGTGGCAATATATTCGCCCAAACGTTTGGAACGGCCGTCATGGACCGACTCAACATCGATGTGTCAGAAAACAGTTCGGATATCGGCATCTTTGGTGGTGTCACTCGCAATTCTGACATCACAATCATCGATAGCAGCGATGTCGACATCTTCGGCGGCACCGCCGTCAATACTCTCAACAACGTCACCTACGTTGGTGATCGCGTCACATTCCATCGAGTGACGCACAGCACGATCGCTGGTGGAGTATTTGGCAGTGCCCTTTCCGCCAACAACACCGCCCCTATTTTGCAAGCCTCACTGCTGGATAGTTCGGATATCACCATTTTCGGCAGCGCCTTGGGAACGGCCAGTATCGAAGTCGTTAGCTCGGAAGATATTTCTATTTACGGTGGCTATGGCGATGACGTTGATTTGACAAATTCCAAGCGAGTGAATATCGAGGGTGGCGTGTTTGGAACAGCCATACCCAATCAAGACGGAATCACGATTTCGGTAGCGGGCGATAGCGAAGACATCGGTATCTTTGGCACTAGCGTGCGAGACTACGTGACCGCCACTGGGGGTTTCGGAATCAGGATGGATTTGCGAGGAGGAAGCGACACGATTACCGTTTCCGACGTCAGCAACCTAGTTGCGATTACGGACGCAGGGGACGATCAAGTCACTGTGAATTCTGGAACAGACATGCTGTTCTATCTTGCGGCAGGCAAAGATCGGGCCCAAATCAACGGCGGTTCGAACATCCGAGTCATCGGTGCCGAAGACAATGATGAATTTTACGCAGCAGGTGGCACCGATGTCGATCTCGATGGCGGTGATGGTTCCGATACGATGATCGTAACGGGTGGGATTTTACTAAGTCTGCGCGGTGACAGAGGCAACGACAAACAAAAGATCTTCGGAGATGCAACTGGGTTCTTTAGCGGCGGTGAGGGCGACGAAACCATTCAGCTCTTTGGTGGCTCGGGAGCGGCATCGCAGTCAGGCCAGGTGACCACCATTATCGATGGTCAAGCAGGCGACGATAACCTTGAAATTCGTCCACTGCTCACATTGGAATCCCGAACCAGTAGCTCTGAACCGGATCCCTTGCTTGACCTGCCGAGCTGGATCATTCTGCCAGTCGCGTTCAGCGCTCCAGCCGCCAATCGAAGAGCATCTTCGGCCGCCCTGATCGGTGGCGATGGCAACGATACGTTGTACTTGGAGGGCAATCAGCGGCTGTATGCTCTCGGAGGCGATGGCAACGACACCATCATGTTGAAATTCGGCAGCAGCAGTTTCGCGGTGGGCGGTGCAGGTGATGACAACATCACGATCGATTCCTCGGGGGTCGAAAATCAAGTCTTCGGTGACCAAGGGAACGACACGGTCCAAATTAACAACGGAATACGCTTGGCCGCCTTCACCGAAGAGGGCGATGACACGGTCATGTTCAACGGCGCGGATCAAAGCTACGCTCGTACCGGTAAAGGGCAAGACACCGTCGATGTTAATTCGAGTCGCAATTTGATTGTCTCAACGGAAGGCGGCTTCGACACAATCAATGTCTACGGAGGATTCGGAATTCTGGCAGGCGGTGGATCGGATGGAGACGAGATCTCGGTCTTCGGTGGCGAGTCACCGATCGCGCTCGGCGAATCCGGCAACGACTATTTAAAATACATTTCGGGGGTCAATGCCATCTTATCCGGTGGGGATGGCGATGACACGCTCGAAGCGTCTGGCCGCAATGCCGATATCTATGGCGACGATGGCGATGATCGGTACAAAATCCTGCCGACGTCGTCGATAGCGTCAACAATGCTGAGACTGCGAGAAGTGCAGTTCATCGACACCACCAACTTCGAATCGGAATCGCGTGGCTCCGATGCGGTCGATTTGTCTGCATTTGCAAGCGGCGCGGTTCTCGATCTGCGCAACGCAGAATCTGCTCAGTCGGTTATCGCTGGCCAACTGACACTAGTCCTTTCGGGTTCCTTCGAAAACATCGAGGGGACGGGCGGCGACGATACGCTTACCGGAACAGACCAGCCGAATCGGCTCGACGGTCGCGGCGGCAATGACACGCTCCTGGGCTTGGCAGGCGACGATGTTTTGATCGGTGGCACTGGCAACGACACGCTCAATGGTAGCACTGGCGACGACCAATACCTTTTCGAAACAGAACTAGGGGTCAGCCTGGGGAACGATCGGATTTACGAAGACGCCAACTCTGGAACGGATCTACTCGATTTTTCGGGGCTGCCAACCGGACTCGGTTCGTTCGATATGAACATCGCATCCGCACAAGTACTCGCTGGCGGTTTAGCCAACTTGACCGTTCGAAAGAGCGGTATGGATGCAAGTCTTGGCGAACTGGAAGATGTCCGAGGAACTTCTGGCAACGATATGATTGTGGGAAATGCACTCGACAACCGATTCGAGTTGCTCTCAGGCAACGATTCGGTCGATGGAGGCAGTGGCAGTGATATTTATGTCTTCCGCGGGCATGGGCTAGACTCCGATACGATTACCGATAGCAGTGGAGGTGCGGGCCGCGACACGCTTGATTTCCTCGGATTCGACGCGCCGATCTCGCTCAATCTGGCTGTAACAACGCCTCAAATTCAATCGAATGAACTGACGTTGAAACTCGCCAGTTGACGTTGTCCTACCGGCCGATGGGCAGCACTAACGCCATGCTCTCCGTGATTTCCGTCTCGGGTGCTACTAACGGTAACGTATCGCTCAATCTAAATGGAACCGTGACGTTCACGCCGGAATTGAACTTCAACGGAACGGCTGGCTTCGACTATATCCTCAGCGATGGAAGTTTGACCAGAGCAGGTCACGCGACCATCGTCGTCTTGGCAGTCAATGACGCTCCGGTGGCCGTCGACGACACGGTTACGACCAACGAAGATACACCGCTAATCCTGACTCAAACGGACCTGAAGGGGAACGACACCGACGTAGACAACACTAACGCCATGCTTTCCGTGATTTCCGTCTCGGGTGCCACTCACGGTAATGTTTTGCTCAATTTAAATGGAACCGTGACGTTCACGCCCGAATTGAACTTCAACGGAACGGCTGGCTTCGACTATACCCTCAGCGATGGAAGCTTGACCAGCACAGGTCATGTGACCAGCAACGTCGTGGCTGTCAATGACGCTCCGGTAGGTGTTCCAACGATTGCAGGAACGGCAACCGAGGATCAAGTGTTGACCGCGGTCGCAACTGGTATCAGTGACGCCGATGGACTGGGGACATTCATTTACCAGTGGCAACGGGCCACCGATGCTACGTTCACGGCAGGCGTAACCACTGTTGGCAGCAACGCGACAACCTACACCTTGGGTGATGCGGATGTTGGCAAGTACATTCGGGTACGGGTGACATACACCGATGGCAATGCGACTACCGAAGGCCCACTAACATCGACTTCAGTCGGACCAATTGTCAACGTCAATGATCCACCCACGCTGACAACCTTTGCCGCAGTGATCGACACGACCGACGAAGATACCCAAGTCGAACTGACCTTTGCTGAGTTGACGGCCCAGGGCAACGAAGCGGATGTAGATGGGACGGTGGTTGCCTTCATCGTGCAGGCTGTATCCAGCGGCACACTCAAAATCGGCGCCAATGCCGGTGTGGCTTTGCCATTTGCCGCAGAGACCAACGACACGTTCGGTCAATATCACGGGCGCTACCAGCGTCCAAGTGAGTTTGGCGTCCGGTATGACCAACGGAGCCACGGCCGGCACCGACTTCACCGCCGGGCCGATCACGGTCAGCTTTGCCAATGGCGAAACGAGCAAGACGGTGCCGATCGAATTCCTGGGCGACGCCACGGTTGAGCTGAACGAGACGATCGCGCTTACGTTGACCAACGCAAGCGGCAACGGCAACATCGGCACCACGAATCCGACCTCCATTTTGACAATTCTCAACGATGACGTTGATCTGGCAATCACGGCATCTCAAGCGTTGGTACTGGAAAGGAATACAAGTACTACGCCTTTCACCTTCGTGGTCATTCGAACAGGTAATCTGACAGGAACCACCACCGTCAATTGGGCCGTTAGCGGTTCTGCCATTGCATCTGACTTCTCTGGCGCGATTACCGGTACACTGTCCTTTGCACCAACCGAGACCAGTAAGACCATCACGGTAAATGTGATCGGTGACCGCGATGTGGAACTAGACGAAGCCTTTACGGTTACCATGAGTACGGCTGCTGATACGGTAGTTACTAACGCAGTCGATATTGCAACAGCCACAGCTACCAGCACAATTCTCAACGATGACGTTGATCTGGCGATTGCCGCCGATCAAGCCAGCAAGCTGGAAGGTCATAGCGGCAATACGCAGTTCACTTTCACGGTGACCCGGACTGGTAATTTAACCGGTACGACCACGGCCACTTATACCGTCCAGGGGACTGGCGGTAACCCAACGACGGTGGCTGACTTCAGTGGCAGCTTCCCCACTGGCACGGTCACGTTCTTACCTAACGCGACCAGTCAAGTAGTCACGATCAATGTGATTGGCGATCGGACTGTGGAGTTGAACGAAGACTTCCTAGTCACCTTGAGCGTCCCGTCCGATACGTTTGCGACCAATGCGGTCGATCTGGCCGTGGCCACTGCTGCTGGCACGATCACCAATGACGACAGCGCGGTGATTAGTATCAGCAACCCGTCGGTGACAGAGGGTGGCACGCTGGCGTTCAATGTGACGATCAACAACCCGGTGGATGTCGCCGTGACGGCGGACCGGGCTACGGCCGACGGCACGACGAACCCAGCGACAGTGGCGAACAATGACTACACTGCTCTCGCCAGTGCCAACGTGACGCTGTTTGCGGCGGGATCGACGACAACTTTGACTGTCAACGTAAGCACGACAAGCGACTTAAACGTTGAATTGAATGAGCAGATGCGACTGATTCTGTCGAGCCTGACGGCGGGGGGCCGCAGTGTGAGCTTCTTGGGAAGTGGGTCCACGCTCGCCGGCGCGGGCACGATCACGGACAACGACACGTCGACAACTGTCGCTGCGTCTACCGCGCAGTACAGCGATACGGTTGTGCTCAGCGCAGCCATCAACACCGGCATTGCTGCGAATGTCAGTGGAACATTGGCATTTTCGATCTACGTCGGTAGTTCCTGGGGCCAGTACGCGTCGGCGACCGTGACCAATCAAGCCACACCAGCCATAGTCACGGTTACTACGAGTCAAGTCCTCCTCGCCCCGGGCAACTACAGCTACAAAGCCGTGTTTACGAGTTCCGATTCCGCGTATACAAGCAGCATTGGAACGAACACCCTCACCGTGACCCAGGAGAACGCCAACGTCGTTTATACCGGGGCTACCTACCTAAACACTTCGTCGGTGAACTCTACGACGCTTACGTTGCCGCTCGAGGCACTCATCCGCGACATCAGCGTCGTCAACCCGGCGGATGCTAACCCCGGTGACATTCGGAACGCTACCGTTACCTTCACGGTTTACGACGCATTCACCAACAGCCAGGTCGGCACGCCGATCACGGCGATCCTCGGCTTGGTTTCCGCAAGCGATCTGCGCATTGCCCTGGCGCAGGCCAGCTTCGCGGCGAACATCGGCTCGGCTGCGGCTGCGACCTACCGGGTCCACACCACCGTTTCCAACTACTACGCGGCTGACAACACGTCCGACGACTCGCTGATCACCGTGTCCAAACCACTGGATAACTCTGTCTCGGGCGGCGGCTACATCATCACGAAACCCGACGCCTCGGCCGGCCAATTCAAGGCCGACGATTCGAGCCGGATGAATTTTGGCATCAGCATCACCTACAACAAGAACCAGACTAATGTCCAGGGGAAAGTGAACATCATTTACCGCCGGACCGAGGGGGCGTTCCCAAAGTTTACCAGATCAAGAGCACCGCCAGCGGCGCACTCGGCGTGGATCCGGTTACGGGAATCGCCACTTTTAATGCGAAGGCAAACCTCACGGACGTTACCAACAGTGCCTTGCCAGTGACCATCGGCAACTTCGACCTGGTGCTGAACGTCGATGATAACGGCGAACCGGGCACAGGAAGCAACAATAAGGGCAACGACCAGATCGCCGTCAGGCTTACCGACGGAGCTTTGCTCAAGTTTGCGAGCAACTGGAATCTTGGCCAAGCGGTGCTCCAGACGCTCGATGGCGGCAACATCCAGGTTCGTCCCTACAGCGAGACGCTTCTCAGCGTTAATGACGTGTCGGTCACCGAGGGAAACTCAGGCCTGAAGAATGCCACGTTCACGGTCTCGCTCAACGGGGCCACGAACAATACGGTCACGTTTACTTACGGGACCATCGCAGGCACAGCGACCGCTGGCGCCACAGCGACCGCTGGCGTCGACTACCTCACTAAGACCGGTACAGGAACTATCCTGGCCGGCCAGCTCAGCACCACGCTCCTCGTTTCCGTTGTGGGCGATTCTGTGCCTGAGCTTGATGAAAACTTCGTGCTTCGACTCACCACTGCGGTCAACGCGGGGATTAACGATCCGGAAGGCATCGCCACGATTATTAACGACGACGTTGCCGCGCCGCTACGGGTTGCCGGCGACGCAGTGTTCAACCCCTCGTCCAATGTTGTCACTGTCGAGCAGGTGAAGTCCCTCTTGGTGGTGGCCTTCCCGTTACCTGCCAGCGTTGGGCAGAGCCATTCCATCCGAGATGCCTTGTTTGCGGCCGCCGATGTCGCGAACGGTAGCAGTAAGCCCGGTCGTGACCTTATGAGCACTATCCCAAATGCATATGCCTCCTCAGGAAAGCCGGGCGCGGTAGCCGGAAGCTTCGCGCGATCGCAAAACCTGGCGACATCAAAGAACTCAGCGCGAAGTCGTGCTGTCGATTTGGCGCTAAGCGTGGAGATTGAAGATGCTTTTGGACCAGATGACCAGATGATTCAGGATCTTGCTCTGAACAGTCTCGAAAGCTAGAAATACTGCTTCCCTTCCGCTCGAATTCGTTAAATTGACATAACACAGGAATAGTTTGATGTCCACGCGCGATGCCGACGAAGACAACGGCGATGCCGACAACGGCGATGCCGACAAAACCAATTTGCAGAAGGGCGATTTTTCGGTTGGCGATGCTAGTAAGAACGCGGATGACACGTATGCGTTTCAAGCACCGCTCGAAGATACGGGCCGTTGCTGCTAAGATATTGCAGCCCTTCGTGCAGCCCTTCGTGGTGACCTGAGACGCCCTTTGCAACGAAAAATTCCTTAGTTATGAGAACAAGAAAAGGCTCAGCCCGTCAGCAGGCCAAGCGAAGATTATTTCAACGAGCCGAAGGTTAGGTTGGCGGCCGCCGTCGTCTATATCGGTCTATATCGTACAGCAAAAGAAAATCTCGTCCGAGCAGGACGGTTTGCTTATCGCGACCGCCGCCGCAAGCGTCGTGATTTCCGTCGCCTTTGGATTATTCGAGTTAATGCGGCTGCTCGCATGTACGGAATTCGGTACAGCGAATTCATCCACGGATTGTTGTTAGCTAACGCAATGCGTCTTGAACTGCTCGCTGGAAATTCGGCTCCAGAACTTTGGTCCCCGCAACTGCCGAATTTTCTTGGCTGACTTGCTAATTGCCAAGTGGCTTGTGCCAGCCTTTCGGTGCTTAGGCGTCGCTAAACAATAAGTTACCGAATTGAGGTTGATTCCTGGGGTGCATTTCCGCCAAGATGGATTGCATGCCGGATGCACAAGTTGTTACA
>JAYTVL010000422.1:0-15684 GCA_043744075.1 Pirellula sp.
AGAAGCGAATCCCGCAGTGGCAACAAGCCACCGCGCACGGCTGCAATTCAGGTCGAGCCCGCACCACGGATTCAAGCGTGAGTTGATATTGGCCAACTACGAGGCAGAACTGAAAGTCAATGCAATGAGTTCGGTGACGATGGCACGAGGAAAGGATTTTTTAGATCGAGTGGTCGCAGGATCACTTGCCGAACGGTATTGAAATCCCATGTCACTTTCCCTGCTGCCAATTAGCAAGCAAGTACCGTCGGTTCCTTGCTTGGGGCAACCTTGCTGGATGGCGATAGCTTTTGATAAGATCATTTAGATCTTTGACTGGCATAAGCAACGGATTTCGAAATCTCCCCCTCCTCAAATCCACGCTATGATGGTTCAAAAGGACCAAAGCAATGAACCAATCCAAATACCAAATCAAACAACTAGCCGATGAACTTCCATTTCCCGAATCAGGCAAGCAAAGTGTTGTTCTAACCGACAACGCCAAAACCAAAGTCATCTTGTTTGCATTCGCTGCTGGTGCAGGACTGGCGGAACATGTGGCTCCATTCGATGCAACGATTCAAATTATCTCAGGAACGGCATTGCTGACTGTTGGTGATGAATCCGTGGAAGGCAAAACAGGAACTTGGATTCACATGGCTGCGAAGACGCCTCATAGCATCAAAGCAGAAACGCCTGTAGTGATGCTGCTGACATTGGTGAAATGAAATGGTTTGGGGCAAAGGATGGAGTTGGAAACAAAATCATGAAGCGACTGAGGGGCAGTGCTGAAGGATCAAATGGCAAAGAAAAAACGAAACAGAAAAAGGCACTACCTGCAACGAAAATTCTTTTCCTGCACGGTTGGCGCAGCGCTCCTGGCGGCGTTAAACCGACATATCTAAAAGACCACGGTTACGAAGTCATTAACCCGATACTAGATGAAGATGACTTTGATGTTGCAGTTGCTACCACTCAAGCTGAGTTTGATAAGCACAAGCCGCATGTTGTCGTTGGAAGTTCTCGTGGTGGTGCTGTTGCAATGAACATCAACACCAGCAACACCAAGCTGGTCCTGCTCTGCCCGGCATGGAAGAAATGGGGAGTGGCCAAGACTGTCAGACCGGACACCATTATACTGCACAGTCGGGCCGATGATGTCGTACCGTTCTCGGACTCGGAAGAATTGGTTGCCAGCAGCGGGCTACCACCAGAGACGTTGATTGAAATCGGAGACGATCACCGCTTGGCCGATGGATCTTCTTTGTCTGTGATGCTGTGGGTCTGCAACTTGTTTGCGTCAGGCAAGAAGTTTCCATGGCTGGAAAGTGAGAAGCCATCGTTTGTAGATGCCTCTTCTCAGGAAGAAGCCAGCTACGTCTGCGATGCTTGCGGAGAAGAAATCATTATTCCGCTGGACCTTACGGAAGGCTCGCGACAAGTGTATGTAGAGGACTGCCCGGTTTGCTGCCGAGCGAATACAATCCATGTCCGAATTGATGAAAATGGGAATGGCAAAATCTGGGCTGAACCAGAGTAAGACTACGAGTAAGTTCAGATTAACGCCTTAGCCGCGAAAGAACCCCTCGAATGACCAACATGCCTCTAATTCGCAAGCCGAACGAGGGCCGCACCATCGCTGTCGTCGGTGACGTGTACCGTTTCCTGGCCATCGGCGATGATACCAACGGCAAATACGCTATGTGGGAGGCAATTGTACCTCCTGGCGGTGGACCGCCTCCACATGTCCACAGCCGGGAAGAAGAAGGCTTCTATATCCTCGAAGGCGAGATCACGTTCACGGTTAACGGCGAGAAGATTGTGGCGACAGCAGGAATGTTTGCCAATGTGCCGGTCGGGACGCCGCACTCGTTCAAGAACGAATCGGATCGGCCTGCCAAGATGCTGATCTCAGTTGCTCCCGCTGGCCTGGAGCAGATGTTTATAGAGGTCGGTGTGCCGTTGACCGAAGGTGCGACTACCGCCTTACCGCCAACGAAAGAAGAGATCGCGAAATTGCTCGCCGTTGCACCCAGATATGGAATTGAGATCAGAGTGCCACATCATGATTAACGAACCCCGCGAATGCTGAATCAAGGCCAATCATGGTCCTTCTTCGAGCCTTACTTGTTTGGCTGGTCATCATTGCGGTCGAAACCGTTCACGGGATTCTGCGGACCTTGCTGCTCGTGACGATGATGGGCGACTGCCCAGGTGACTCAACATGATAGCTGAGGCAAGCGTTGCATGTCCGCCGAGATCGACCTCGACCTTCGGCGTAAACCATCGCAGGTCGTAACCCGTTGGGTTGCGGACCAAATAGGCTGTCTCTGCAAGATTCATTTCCATCGCCACGTTCTGAAGCCATTGGCCGTCGTACCACTTATCGAGAGGAACAACGGCGGCTGGGTTTCCAGCAAAAGGTAACAACACGGATTGGATTGTGGAGGCCATCAGCCGATCGCTCGAGATATTCCGCGAATATGATCTCGACGTAAAGTTCGTAAGCTACCTTCAATCAGATCCCAATGTACAAGCGTTAGTCTGCGCGTATTCTTAGCGAAATGGCTAGATCGAAATTCGCTCTACGATGTTCCTTGTCACTTTCCTCTGCCTTCGATCGTAAAGCCGCGTTGTTCGTGGGTCGGCGTGGCCGGCTAGGTTTTGGACGTCTTCTAGCGGGACTCCCTGCCCAAGTAAGTCCGTTATCGTCGCTACACGGAATGAATGTGGCGAAAGCCGGCTTGGTAGACCCGCCGATTTCATTCGACGTTTGATCATGCGACCTATGTCGTTAGTGGTCATAGATCTTAGTGTTAGCTCTTTAGACCTGCGGATTGTGGTTGTGAACAGCGGGCGATGTTCGTTCGGTCCGAGTAACGTATCGATACCTCGCTGGTATTCAAACAAAAGAGTTTGCAGATCGTGTCGCACCGGAATTTCCCGAGACTTGCCTCCCTTGTCCAAGAAGTGAAGGCAGAATTGATCACCCGCGTCGTACAGATCTTTAACTTTGAGCTTCGAAACCGCTCCGATTCTGGCTGCCGTGTAAATGAGGATGGCAATAATGCACTTATCTCGAAGCCCGATAATGTTGCCTGTGTCTATCGAATGCAACAGGCCCCTCGCTTGCTTGACCGTGATCTCTGGCGTTTTGCCTTCAAGCACCGAATAGCGCTCCGTTCGCACGGACAAGGCGGGATTGAGAGCGATCGTATGTCGCGTCACCATTCCGTCGAAGAAGTGCTTCAGTCCTGCGAGAACTTGCTTCTTACTTGAGATCGAAACCTGCAAATCATCTAGATAGAGCCCGACATGTGCGGGACTTATCCTGCACAACTCAAGCGATTGAGCTTCGCACCATCGCAAAAAGTAGCGGACTGCTCGCATATAGGCCCGCCGCGTGTGCTCGCTTCTGATCTTGGCATAGAAGAATTCCTCCCATGCGAATTTTGCTGAGTCACCAGCAACTTCGATCAACAACGGCAGTTGGTCGCGGAGCGATGGTAGCAAGTATTCAGCCACGGAAGTACTTGGCTAAGCCGAATAGTCTAGCTGCCTCGTCACTTGATCGAGAAAGATCATGCGGTGCGATCGATCCCAACTTTCGAGGGCTGACCGTGGATCAAACTTGCCACATTCCCAATCGAAACTCGGATTCCACTTTCCGAGAATATACCTTGCGGCGTGAACGGCTTGTTTGTCTCGTCCTAAACCTGCCGCCCATTCATCGAGCTCGTTTGGGCTCCAGGGCATTACGCCGGGCGCATCGTTGAGCGAAGGGAATCTCACTGCGATTCCCATAAATGCAAGATCTCTATATGGCTCCATTCCTGACTACCTCCATGCTTCAATGTACTTTTTTGCAAATTCCATCTACGTCGGGTTAACGCACGATAAGGTCCTTTATCATGCATTACCGGAGAATGCAAACCAATCTCTTTCTAGAGTTCATGGGATCATCACGCGGAGCGTGATGGTTACGTACACATCACGTTCCGCGTGATGCATGCAAGACACTAGCCAGCGACTCGCATCGGATTGTCGACATGAATGAAAGCTGACTGAATGAATAGAAACTGCTCAGTCTTAAGCAATTGGTCGGGCATGGCCATTCGAATGATTCCCCTGCCGTACGTTGATAGCACGATTTCGGCTTCGGCAAATGAGTCTCGAAGCGAGTCGCTGTATCGTTTTCGCGTTTGGGGATCGGTCGACTGAAGAATTAGCGATCCGGTGCGAAGGGATTCATCTGGTCTGAGTGCATTCCAGCCGTTGTATTCTGCGATGGAAGCCACACAATCGGCATTTGATATCCGATTTGGCAATACCGATCGCGGTGACGGAGTTGCCATCCAGGCACCGTATCCAGCGAAAAGCCCGCCGAGATTTACGGTCTCGGGAAAGCGAGTGTCACGTCCATGGTCGATTGCATGCAACATGTGCATCAAGGAGTCATCGCCGCTCTTTGCATCGATGGCTGAATTGAGGAAATTCGCAATCCATTGCTGGCTTTTCGGGTTGGTTGCCAGTCCGACACCCAGCGGGATGTAGCTTCCTACCCATTTGTGCGTACCTCCAACCATGAAATCAGCGGCGGAAGCAACTTCGCTTAGGTCCGTGTGTCCAAACGCCTGAGCGGCATCCACTACGACGAAGCGGACTTCGTTGTTGGCTCGCAGTCGATCGACTATCTCCACGATGGGTAAGCGAATACCCATGGAATCCACCGCCGGCAAGAAGAGGCCATCGCATCGATATCTTGAATAGACATCGCTTAAGTAGCTGCATATGTCATCAATGTCCCATCGATCGGCAATGATGCGATCTTGAATGCGACCAACGATAATGTCGCAGTCGACTTGCTTGGCCTCTTCGGCCAGCTCATGCTGGTAGACAGGCCAATTGAGATCGACAGACAAGCATCGATGACACGTTCTCGTCAACATCCTTGCACCGAGTTGCACCAACGCCCGCGACCTACTCGCCAAATACACGTCG
Organism: Pirellula sp.; assembly: GCA_043744075.1. GTDB lineage: Bacteria > Planctomycetota > Planctomycetia > Pirellulales > Pirellulaceae > JBKCUI01. Next base: position 4,981 of record JAYTVL010000422.1, read on the forward strand.
CGTGTCGTTGTATTGGCGAATCCCTTAGCGAGCGATTCTCGCAATCGATTCACTCCACGCCATGCTTTCAATGAGGGTTGGTTTTTCACTTTGATTGACAAAGCGTTGCCAGTTCCGTCAATGAGAAAGTTTAAAACGTTTCGAGAGCTAGGTGAGTCCGCAACGAAGTCGAGAAAGCTCTGGTAGAGTTTTCTCGCTTGAGGGCGGAAGCGACCGATTCGTGCGTCGTCGAGATAGAGGTTGTTTTGCGGCATGATATGTCATGACATTCTTCAAGCTGTACACACAAAGGTCAAGGAGGACGTTCAAAAATTTCTTCAAAAGGTTTTGCGTACGCGAGCAGACGATCCCAACGTTGTTCGGCTTGAGCCACCGCATCGAAATCAAACAAGAGCGAGAACCGAGTGGAATGTTGCTGTTCGTCGGTGACTTGGTAGCCAACTGCATGCGATCCATAGATTCCAAAATCGGCGATCAAGTCTTGATCATTCGTCAGCGACGATTCTCGAATCAATTGAAGTCTAATTCCATGTCGTCGATGATCTTCGAGCAGTCGTCGTAGTTTTGGAATTATTTCTTGAGAGTTGATAGGCCACAGTGAATCACGGATGATGAAGATACGTTCCATGGTAAGTTGCTGACTGGAGACCAACTCGCCATTGAGGCGCAGACTTTTCTGGCCGGGTTCATCCTGCCAGTAGCTGGAATCTCTTATCCAGGCAACTGACCTGTACAGGTAGACTACATTACTACGTAGCATTTGCTCATAGACTAGTCGCCAGGATTCGGTGTTGTCAAAGATAAGAGTACCTTGTCCCAGGTTGTCGAGTGTTTTGCCGATGGCGTCTAGTTGTTGCAATGCAGCATTACGAAAGACGGGATCAGGAATCTGGCTTATTTGCCGCAGTGCATTTGAGTATTGGATAAATGATGCGAACATCGGTTCGTCCCGAGCCAGTGCGAGCGGAATGTGCCGAATTTTTTCTTCGACTGCCAGGTAGCGTCGCAAAGTGACTGCGATGTAAGCAACGCCAGCCAAGTTAGCTACCTGTACCAGGTGAGCTAGCCAAGAATCTAGCCTTACGCTGCCACTAGCAGTCGTAGCATGAGAATTAGAGTGATTGCTCATCCGAATAATCAATGGCTTGGCGAATGCTCTTCAACAATTCCGAAGTACCATGCATTGTGCACCATTTGCTTAAATAGTGCTCGTCGAGAGGATAGCCCACGAGGAGTATCTCCTCAATGTCTTCTATATCCTTGGGCCTCGCCCATCGAAGTTTCGTAATGATGACGTCCTCGACGGATGGAACAAAAAGGGGCAAATCGTCCATCACCACTTGCTTGCGTCTGCTAAAACGTGCCTGATCGTGAAGATCACTGCTTAGAATAAAGAATTCAACTTTGAAAGCAGTGCCTTCAATTTCCAATTGAAATCGATTAGTACCCGTAACCAATTCAAACGACATTTGACGGGCAAGCTTGAATTGGGCGGGTAAATGCAGCGCGATGGATCGGATCGCGTCGATATTGGGAAGATGAACAACCAGATCCAAGTCGGCTGTCGATCTCGGTTTGCCATAGAAGTTACTGGAGAACGACCCTACAACCGCATATTCAATCGAGGCCTTTTCCAGAGCCTCGATTATTGCCGTCACAATTTCGGGTGAATTCATTTGCTGTTTTGTGCCACCTGCCAGCGGTCACTTCTTCGACGATGGACGCGATTCTTGAGAATTTCTTGATGCTCCAAGTCTGAAAGATCTGGATTCTGAGCTCGGATTCCCGCGAGAGTAATGGAACATGCATAGTCAAACAGCTCTGCCCCAGCAAAGAATCGATCTCTGGGAGTCAATTGCTGAGCTCGAAGTACTTCCCTTCGAAGTTCCTCTATTTCTTGACGAGTCTTTTGTCTTGGTTGAATGGACATGTTAGCTCTGCGGATGGAATCGCTCTTGTATGAATTGGGTGGATCTTTGCATTTGCAGTTTACCTCTGGTCCGACCAAATTAGAACGGCTTTGTGTGGATTTTTTTTGGATGCAATCGGAAAACACTTTCAGCTGACAGGACTTGCACAATATCGAGGGTTTTACGATCAGCCGCGAGGAAGTTATCAATAATAGTGAGGCTTTTTGATCAACCTGCCTTCATCGGCTGTCATCCATCGGGACTCGCCTCGCTGAGGCCGTCAAGGCCCTTGGCCCCGCATGGATGATGGACGATGAAGGCGTATGCGCCCGTGGCATGAGCGATGTCTACCCACACCTTCCTCGACCTGCTTTTTGAGTGCAGATTCCGGACGGGCTCATAGCGAGATTGCGGCACCGTGATTTTAGGGAAAGGTTCGATCGCGCATCCAACCTTTCGTAAAACAGGAATAAGTGGTCTAAGCTTGTTGCAATGGAAGCGAACTGCTTTCGGAAACGAAAGATTGCAGAAGCTTTCCACTGACTTGCCCAAGTTCAAAACCAGTCGATGCAAACGGCAAGGAACTGGAAACCGCAGAAATCGCAATGGCGACATCCAGCCGCGAAAAGGAACGACCTTCGGTGACGAGCCATTTATCGATCGCCTTTGCATGCTCTGTACAGATTCCATATGCGATCAACTTTTTTTGCATGCTCGCATTCGATTTAGCAAACATTTCTTGCCTGGCTTCGGCAAGCTGCTTCATGAGAAGGTCGCTTTGGTCTTCAGCAACATTTTGCCAGACGTGGATGCGATCGCGTATTTTTTCCAACGCATCTTGGACTCTTATCGAATGACGTCGCGAGAAGCGAATCGGGCAAGAATCGCCATTGAGCATAAATCCCTTGGAACCGGAATGGTACCAGCCGCTTTGGATACCAACGCTTCGTCCACCAACTTCGGAGTTGTAGACCACGAAGGCTGTTGCGAACCGCTCGCCCCAGTAATGAGTCCATGACGATTCATCGACCAAATAGGCAAACATGTCTCGGTCACCTGCAAAGAATCCAATCGATTCGGAACGTTCGTTGTATTTACCGGTCAAATCCATGGTTTCATCAAGTACGACATCCAGCAAGTCTGCATTGAACAAACGTTCGTAACTGATTCGGTGGAGCGATCGGATGGTTTGCCCGGTCGTGAATAGCTGCAATGGCCGATCACCAAACGGGAAAATTTCGGAGTTTGCCGCGGCAAGTTTATTGCGTAGCAAGCCGCCTGAGCAAGCCGCCCGCTTCTCGGATCTTACTGCGCAACTGTTCAAACAGTTTTCGGAGTCCGGTCCCGAGCGCAAATTCGAATTGGCGAGTTTTCATGCTCGCACCGGCAACATCGATGAAGCCCTTAAATTGCTGAGTGGTCAGGAGCCCAAGGCCGGCGTCACTGCCGAGACGCTTCATCCGCAAGAACGCGCCGCCTTTAAAAACTTGGCCAGTCAAATGTAAGGCAATCAAAATGGTCCATCGCTATTTCAACAGCTCCTGCAGGTAAATTGCATATTCACCGCCGAATTGATTGGAAAGTTTTTGAAGCTGTTCCGCGGAGATGAAGCCTTTTCGAAACGCAATTTCCTCGGGGCAGGATATTTTCAGACCTTGGCGTTTTTCCACTGCAGCCACAAACTCCCCGGACTCTAAGAGCGATTCGTGCGTCCCAGCATCCAGCCAAGCGAAACCTCGAGTGAAACGCAAAACGTTCAATTCGCCTCGTTCCAAATAGACTCGATTGACATCCGTAATCTCTAGCTCACCTCGCATAGACGGCTTGAGATTCGCAGCAATATTCAGAACCTGGTTGTCGTAAAAATAGAGACCTGGAATGGCGTAGTTGGATTTCGGCTGAGTCGGTTTCTCCTCGAGCGAAATCGCCAGACCTTCGGCATCGAATTCCACTACTCCGTATCGCTGTGGGTCTCGCACGGGATAGCCAAAGATTGTTGCGCCACGCGATTGCGATGCTGCTTCCGCCAGCAACTTTTGGAAGCCCTGTCCGTAAAAAATATTGTCGCCGAGGACAAGCGCAACCGAGTCGGAACCCACAAAGTCTCGACCAATTAAGAATGCCTGAGCCAATCCTTCAGGACGTGGTTGCTGTGCGTACCGGAATTGCATGCCCCATTGCGAGCCATCCTTGAGAAGTCGCTCGAATTGTGGCAGATCGTGCGGCGTGGAAATAATTAATACGTCTCGAATCCCAGCTAGCATCAAACACGAGAGTGGGTAATAGATCATTGGTTTGTCGTAAACTGGCAACAACTGCTTGCTGGTCGCGAGCGTCAATGGATGAAGCCGGGTGCCTGAGCCACCAGCCAGGATGATCCCCTTGTTTGTGGTCGGTGTCGCTTCGTTCGTGCTCATGAGGTCTCTATTAAAGTTGAAAATCAAAAACAATTCAAAAACAATACAATGTAATATCGAAGTTGACTCTTGGCGTGGATGCACTAACCAAGAGTTCAGCTAGGCTGGCTCCACGATGCCTAATCGCTGGCGGCGGTAGTCACCACTGCTGACCCGTTGTACCCAGGATTTCTCGGAGAGATACCAACCGACCGTCGCTCGCAATCCTTGTTCAAAGGCCACGCTCGGTTTCCAGGCTAGCTCGCTCTGGATCTTGCTGGCGTCGATAGCATATCGGCGATCATGTCCCGGTCGGTCTTGTACGTAACGGATAAACGAGCGGGCGAGCCCTGGCTTACGCCCCATTTGTTGGTCGACCAAGTCGCATATTGAGTGTACGACTTGCAGATTGCTGCGTTCGCTGTCACCACCGATGTTGTACGTTTCGCCCAACCGTCCCTTTTCGAGCACGCTGGTGATCGCTCTACAATGATCCTCGACGAACAGCCAATCACGCACGTTTTGGCCATCACCGTAAACGGGCAAGGGCTTTCCCTCGACTGCATTGAGAATCATGAGTGGAATCAGTTTTTCAGGAAACTGGTACGGCCCGTAATTATTAGAGCAATTGGTCACGAGAATAGGCAGCCCGTAGGTTTCACGATAGGCTCGGACGAACATATCCGACGAAGCTTTGGAAGCGGAATACGGTGAATTAGGCGAATAGGGAGTCGATTCGGTGAACTTGCCTGTTGCTCCCAACGAACCATAGACTTCGTCGGTCGAGACATGCAAGAATCGAAAAGCGGATTTCGACTCGCCTGCCAAACCGCGATAGTAAGCCAACGAGGCATCCAACAAATTGCACGTACCAACGACATTGGTTTGCACAAATGCGGCCGGTCCATCGATCGATCGGTCGACGTGCGACTCAGCAGCAAAGTGGACAATCGCCTTCGGTTTATAGGTGTCAAGCAGTTGGTCGACCAATTCACGATCGAGGATGTTTCCCTCGACGAAGATATTACGATTCGAATCGGGCGGCGGTACCGAATCGAGATTGCCCGCGTAGGTTAGCAAGTCGAGGTTGACGATGCGAACCTTCTCAGCGGCCAAATGTTGCCTAACGAAGCAACCACCGATAAAACCAGCGCCGCCGGTTACAAGAATGGTTGAATCCATGAATTGCCTTTGGGGAAATGGTATTGGGTTGCGGTGGTTGCGACCCGTAGATGTTTGGGTGTATCTAGAGTACCGTGCTGGGTTTAATATTCAAATCAAATCGTAGCGATTAAGATTTTTCCTACGGAATACTACCGATGTTAACGTCACGACTTTTCAAAAAAACTTCAAGCCTTCTTTGTCTTCGTTTTCCAAGTTTTCAGAGCCCGCTCGATTGCTTCTTCGACATCGGACATCGGTATTCCGGTTGCACGAAGTTTGCTATTGTCGAGTACGCAGTTGGAGCGTGGTGTCTTGGCCGCCAAACTCATGAACTCCAATTCATCCTGGAAGTAATCGAAGCGACGATCTGGTACAAGATATTTCTGAAGCAACTCGGTAACCCTTTCTGTCGTAATCGAGCCGGTATTGACGACGTTGTAAATGCCGATCGGTACGCGATGTAGCCAGCATTCCAAACATGCATTCACGAATTCGCCCAAGTGCGACAGACTGTTGGTGGCCGAAAGCAGCCGAGGGTAATTCAGCACTTTGCTCAAATAGTTGCGACCGAAATCGCGATGATTGAAGGGGATACGAAGCCTCCAAACGTAGCATTGCTTGTCCGAGAGTATCTCTTCTCCTAACGCTTTCGTGCCTGAATAAAAACTGCAATTATTTGTGCGAAATGAAAAATTCGGAAAGTCGGTTTCGACGAATCCGGTTCCATCGGGCTTAGCTCCTGTATAAATGCATCCGCTCGATACATGTCCCCATGGGATGCCTGCCATTTCACATGCGTCCGCAACTCTACCTGGCAAGACCGCATTTGCCATAAGGCACTCAACGCGATGCAGTTCACAGGCGTCAACATTTGGCTGGCCTGTGTAGCCAGCACAATTGATCAAGAAATCTGGCTGCAATTCCGTCAGTTTCTGGGCCAACGAACTGGGTTGATAGATATCGCAGTCCGCCCGTCGAATGCACCTGAACGCAAGTCCTCGTTGTTCTAATAAGCGAACAAACTCGCTCCCCACATATCCGCTCGAACCCAACAATACGATCACTAGGATCTCCTCTAGTTGATTTTCCAATGACTCATTCGCACTCCCACGATCGGACTCGCAAGCGTTAGTTAAAGACTTGTTCTGCATTAAGGCGAGCAGCGGATTTCGATTTACATTAGCACGACCCGAACACGTAAGCGAGGGATCTTGATTTCACAACCCGAACGCGTAAGCGACATACTAACCAAAATCCCTCGCTTACGCATTCGGGTTAGGATCTTTTTTGTTAACGCAAAAACCGGAAGTTGTTACGGGACAGTTCCTAAGTAAAAGGGGGGCGCTATCAGGATGTAGACACCCATCAGCCGAATAAAAAGTATTTTCTTTGACGAAGGAAGAAAAGCAAACTAGAGTTCCTACGGGAAACGCAAAAGGTACCAGCCCTTTACATGGTAGATCAGTTTCCTGGGGCCGTATTTGCTCTGGTTCCAATGGTTAACGCAAACTGCACCAAACTTTTACTGCACCAACAGGGTCCCCTCCCTAAAAGCGGAAAAACTCAACTTAGAAGGTACATCATGTTTTTCAAAAACAAACCCAGCCGCACGCAAAAGAACCAAAAAAATGATCGAAACAGGAGACGTCGCCGTTTCCTCTCCTTCGAGTCCTTGGAACACAGGTATGCATTTAGCGCTGATCTAATCCATGCTGGGCAAATGTTTGATGCACATGACCTAGAGCATCATGATATAGGTGGCTTTCATGTCGATCCAATTATCGATTTGACGAATCAGCATGCAGATCCGGTCAACCCGCAGAATACGCTCTCGACACCGACCCCGACCTCCCTAGCCGACACTTTTCGATTGCATAGCAACGTCGGAGCACTTAAACGAATTCACCTCGACTTCGACGGCAATGTTACGTCAGGAACCATGTGGAATTCAAGCTTTGCAGGAGGAACCAATATTGTTTCGAGTGCGTTCGATCTGGATGGAAACGCCGCATCCTTTAGCGATCTTGAAAGGCAGCGAATACAATTGATTTGGGAACGGGTATCGGAGGATTTCATCCCCTTTAATGTGGACGTGACAACCGAGGACCCTGGGACAGCCGCTCTGACAAATAGCGGTGGCAGTGACACTGAATGGGGGATTCGAGTCGTCGTTGGCGGCAGCAGTTATGACTGGTATGGATATGCAGCAGGTGGCACAGGATACGAAGGTTCATTCAACTGGTCTTCGGATACTCCGGTTTTCGTTTTCCCAGCACAACTTGGTGGTGGCGACGAAAAATATACTTCAGAAGCGATTAGCCATGAGACAGGGCATGCCCTCGGACTGTCCCATGATGGACGAAGTAGTCCGGTTGAAGAATATTACCACGGTCAAGGCTCAGGCAATGCCGGTTGGGCCCCAATCATGGGAGGGTCTTACTACCAAAATGTTACTCAATGGAGCAAGGGTGAGTATCTGTACGCGAATCAGACCCAAGACGATCTGACGATCATTACGACTCAAAATGGATTTTCGTACCGCAATGATGATCGGGGAAATAGCGTTGGCACTGCTTCGTTGCTCCAAACTTCTGGTACATCGATCTCTGATTGGGGAATCATCGAGCGCACCAACGACGTAGACGTCTTCTCCTTTTGGACAGGTGATGGCATCGTATCGCTCAATGTTTCGCCCATTGATCGAGGACCGAACCTCGATGTTTTTCTTTCGCTCTACGACGCTGCAAATAATTTGATTGTCAGCTCAAACCCAGCCGACTTGCTCGGCGCCAGCATCAATGCGACCTTACCGGCCTCACAATACTATTTGCGTGTCAGTGGTACTGGAAATGGTGATCCAGCACTCAATGGATACAGTAACTACGCCAGCTTGGGCCAATATTTCATTAGCGGAACCATCGTCCAAGCTCAAACCGATTTTCTCTCAATTGCAGCCTCGAATACAAGCCAGATCGAGGGGAACACCGGGAGTTCTCCGTATACGTTTACCGTCAATCGGGGTGGTAGCATCAGTGGTTCCACCACGGTTGCATTCTCCGTTATCGGGAGCGGCACGAATCCAGCCGACGCATCTGACTTCCAAAACGCAATACTCCCCAGCGGCAGTGTAGCATTCGCGGCGGGAGAAACTTCCAAGACGATAACCGTGTGGATCACAGGAGATGTATCGATCGAGAAGGACGAAGCCTTTTCGGTCGTACTGTCCAACGCATCGGGAACCTCGGTGATTAGCACCGCGACCGTGACTGGGCTGTCCGTCAACGATGATATCGCGGGCGTTACCGTCACTCCAACCTCCGGCCTACTAACCAGTGAAAGCGGGACCACCGCGAAATTCACAGTGGTATTAACGATACAGCCGACATCGGACGTCACGATCCAAGTCACTTCGCTGGATACGACGGAGGGACGGGTCAGTACCTCCCTTCTTCGCTTCACCACGAGCAATTGGAACGTCGCTCAAACCGTAACGGTGACCGGAGTTGACGACACGATTCGAGACGGAAACATCACGTACCTAGTTGATTTGGCAGCAACGCAAAGCGCGGATCTAAATTACAACGGTATTCAAGTTGCGGACGTTCAAGTAACTAACCAAGACAACGAACGGGCTAGTGGCAAGAAAGGTGATGTAGTAGTTGGCTCGTTCACGAACCAGCAAGCGACCGATTTATTTATGGCGCAAGTTGCAACGAATCGAAACGGGTCGTCGGGTTCATCGTCTGAGAGAAACCAGGAATTGGTTTTGGAAAACCAGCGCGGTGAAACTCGCACCCAAATTCATGGTGTGCGGTACAATGCCGTTTCTCCGAATTTAACCGGGAACAGATCAACCAGCCCGGCTGCAGTTCCAACCTGCCAGTCGAATCAAAACCGAGTCGTTTCCAGAATCACCAACATGGATCTGCATGCACTGGATGCCGTATTCTCAGATTTGGCGTTTGCGTAACCGCGAGGCAGTCGGCCGATACAAGTCCGGCTTAAGACGGCCTGCGAAAAGCAAATTCTCGTTTTGGTTGGAATCGCCAAAACGGGAGAATAGGGCTTTTTGAGAATCGTATCGGAACAGAAATGAAATCTAGATCATCGCCCAACGGATGCCTCTTACCTTACGCAAGCGTGCGTCTTCGAAGAGACTTACCGCCGAAAACTGAACAAGCCAAACCTGCAAATAGCAAGCCTATGGTTGCGGGTTCGGGAACAATGTTTTCTGCATTAGATGGTGTGTATGAGGATGAAGTGACGCCGTAGGTTCCACTCACACCCCCGGCAAAACCCCCGATGTGAGCAGCACTCATGTATCGTACAGATTGTGCATTGGTAGCCTCTGTCAAATTCATAAAGTCCTGTGCGTTCCCGATGGGAGTTACAGAGTATGTTGCCATGGTTCCGGCATCAAGACCTGGTGGTTGAAAATCTAACAGCAAATCAAAACCCGTTATGGAAGTGACGGAAATATTGTTTTGATTCCAACTCCATTGTTGAAGAGGAGTACCAACAACCCCTGTTATTGGTGTTGATGATGTATTGAAACCTATGATCTTAAGCACTGCACCTGCCGGGCCATTCGTGAAATCGACTTTTACAGTGTCAGTTACGTCGTCGACGATTACCGTAAGAGCATTATTAGCGAGGTTTGGACCACCACCTGTCAATCCAATACTGCCGTAGGTCATCGTAACAAACCCTGCATCACACCGCCCGAGGCATAGGCCACCGGCCATAAGCAATCCCATCAATACTTTTTTAAACATCATCATCTCCAAAAAAGGCGTCTATCAGTTGTGGTTTATCAAGGATCCTACTTTAACACGTGATTATTTACAATTCAATTCAATTCAAAAAAAAGGGCAAAAAAAAAGGCAAAAAAATTGTGCGATCTAGATTTGCATGTCAACCCCAGTTTTTTAACAGCCCAGGACAAGCCCCCGACCAACCTGAAAGGCCAGATCGCAGAACGGAACAAAACTCGCTTCAACGCATTTTTCGTAAACTGCTATTTGTCGACAGTCCAGGCAGAGCCGCAGAACGACGCCCAGGGTTGGCATCGGCCAGTCCGAATCGCTCTGAAAGGCTAACAAACCGCGATGTCCGACTTATTATCGTAGCCCTGACGGGCATCGATCACAACATGGGCCGCAAACCGTGGGTTAGCGCCCTTCGGCTAATCAGCCGCAACGCGCTAGCGTCCGGTTCAGCCCGACTTATGATCG
>JAYTVL010000423.1:0-15681 GCA_043744075.1 Pirellula sp.
GGGTTTGATAGTAGTGGACGAGGCGACGAGTCCCTGCGATTTGCGTCGCATACTGGACTCGTTGCCTCGTCCACTACCCTAATCTTTAGCTGTCCCAGACAACTAGCTTGCCCGTCGCGTTAGCAGGAAGACAAGAAAGCATGTTAGCACAACTGCGAACTCCAAATCTCGATCCATTCGTTACTTTATCCTTGTTTGTGATGGACTCGATGTCGCAGGGGGAAACAACTACCCCCTATTGCCAATTGCAGACGCACCAGCGAACATTTCTTTCAAGAGATTCGTCTTTTGTCTTGACGAATCAACCGATCCACCCATATTCCCCTTCCGAACGCACATCTGCCGCGTTGGATGGGTGCCAGGAAGCTGTAACATGCTGGAAATTCTACTGCCCGATGGGACAATTGTTTCTCATCCAGATGATGCCACTCCACTCTCCGTTGCCGAAAAGATTGGCTCGAGGCTCGCCAAAGCAGTCATAGCCGCCAAAATCGGTGACTTGATTGTGGATGCCTCACGCCCCCTGAGGTTTTTTGCTAGCAAAAAACCCATCCCCTTGCGATTGCTCACGGAAAAAGATCCGGAGGCGTTGGACGTTTTGAGGCACTCCTCGGCGCACGTCATGGCGAGAGCGATCATGAGACTCTACCCAAATGTTTCGCTGGCTTTCGGACCGACAATCAGCAACGGCTTTTACTATGACTTCGATTTACCTCAGAAACTAAACGAAGACGACTTTGCCAAGATCGAAGCGGAAATGGCCAAGATCGTGGAACTTGCAGAGCCATTTGAGCAGTTTTCATTAAACCGGGAGCAATCGATCGAGTTGTGCAAGGACATGAAGCAGACTCTCAAAGTCGAGCATATTGAAACTGGATTGGCGGCGCACGAATCGCTTGGCTTCTATCGACAAGGTGAATTCGTCGACCTTTGCCGCGGCCCCCATATTCCCGACGCAGGCCGAATCAAGGCATTCAAAGTGATGAGCATCGCAGGTGCCTATTGGAAAGGGGATGCAAGTGGACTTCAACTTCAACGAGTCTATGGAACTGCTTGGTTTAGCCCCAAAGACATGCAGGCTCACTTGGATCAAGTCGAAGAGGCCAAGAAACGTGACCACCGAGTCATTGGCAAACGATTAGGGCTTTTTCAAATATCTAGCGAAGTTGGTCCAGGAATGTGCCTATGGCTTCCGAAAGGCGCTCGTATCCGAAGCTTGCTTGAGGACTTCCTGCGCAAGGAGATGCTCAAGCGGGGCTACGAACCGGTGTATAGTCCACACCTTGGCCGCGTCGAACTTTACGAAACCAGTGGCCACTTTCCTTATTATCGCGACAGTCAATTCCCTCCATTGTTTGTGAACGACGGTGGTGCGTTGGTCGATGGCTGGCTTCGCCGTCTTGATCCGAAACAGTTTCCTGAAGGGCTTCCGGTCGCCCACGAACAGGCATTCATGCAAGCCGCAGAAGTGCTCGGTTGCGAAATCAAGAACTACACGCCGTCTGCAAGCGTCGCAGAACGCGTTGCCGCCTTGAATGCTTGGCAACATCTTCACGAACGCTATCTCGTCAAACCGATGAACTGCCCGCATCATGCCATGATTTTCAAGGCGATGCCTCGTTCCTACAAGCAATTGCCACTAAGGCTTTTCGAGTTTGGAACCGTTTATCGATTTGAGCAAACCGGAGAACTCAATGGTATGTTGCGCGTTCGCGGATTGACCCAAGACGATGCGCACATCTTCTGCACTCAAGATCAAGTAGAACAGGAATTCCGCAATACGATTGAGTTGACCACAATGGTTTTGGAGTCGGTGGGACTCAAAGATTACCGGGTTCAGCTTTCGTTGCGAGATCCGAAGAGCGACAAATATGTCGGCAGCGAAGAGAACTGGCAAAAAGCAGAAGCAGGGTTGCGGCGAGTTCTCGAAGAATCGGGCTTGAATTTTGAGGCCGCAGAGGGCGAAGCAGCATTTTACGGCCCCAAAGCAGACTTCATGGTCCGAGATTGCATCGGTCGACAATGGCAGTTAGGAACCGTTCAGCTAGACTACAATTTGCCTGAACGATTTCAATTGGAGTACATTGGTTCGGACAACAAAACCCATCGGCCAGTCATGATTCACCGTGCCCCCTTTGGATCGATGGAACGATTCGTTGGAATGTTGACGGAGCACTTTGCGGGCGCATTTCCAATGTGGCTTGCCCCCGAGCAAGTACGCATCTGTCCGCTCAGCGAAAAGTCAAACGATTATGCGTTGGAACTTGAAAAAAAGTTTTTAGAGGCAGGATTTCGCGTGACTGTAGATCTGCGAGGAGCAAAAGTGCAAGCCAAGATCCGAGATGCCCAGGTCGATTTGATTCCCTACATGGCGGTTGTCGGTCCTCGCGAAGCGGAAACAAGATCCATCGCATTGAGAGACCGAATCGAAGGAGAACTTGGCACAAAACCCGTTGCTGAAGTATTATCGATATTGGCAGACGAAGTGAATCAACGCCGAATTCGTCATGCGGTACCAAAAGTGCCAAAGGAAGTTGAACAGCCGAAAGTAGCCGAGGTAGCAAGTCATGAGTACTAATCCAAAATTAGCCGAGCGAAGCGCCGAGCAGATTGTTGCTGATGAGTTTATGATCGCTCGGGCAAAAATTGTAGAGTTGGCAGCAACACTTGACCGAATCGAACGGGCAGCGGGCGACGTTGAGGATTCCAGAAACATGCAGCTGCTGATTCATGGGATGCAAATACTGTGTGACGATGAGCCAGAAAAAGCCAAACGCGTACAAATACTCATGAGTCGGCAATACGATCCAAACTGGCAATCTCAAATGTCGATCTCAAAGAAGGGTAGTTAGTACCATGGATTACATCGATCCTCATTTGCATATGGTCTCTCGCACCACCGACGACTATGAGACGTTGGCTAGGATGGGCTGTGTAGCCATTAGCGAACCAGCTTTCTGGGCAGGATTCGATCGAGGCAGTGTCGATAGTTTTCGCGACTATTTTCGCCAGTTGACCGAATTCGAACCGAAGCGTGCTGCTCAATATGGAATTTCACACTACACATGGTTGTGCATCAACGCGAAAGAAGCAGAAAACGTAACTTTGTCGCGAGAAGTCATTGCGATGATCCCCGAGTTTCTCGGATGCAACAATGTTCTAGGAATCGGAGAGATCGGGCTGAACAAGAATACACGCAACGAAGCCACGATTTTTATGGAGCACGTCGATCTCGCCGTAAAATACGGGCAGCAAATCTTAATTCACACTCCTCATCTCGAAGACAAGTATCAAGGCACGCGAATGATTCTGGACATGTTGATGGGAGACTCTCGCATCGATCGATCGCGAGTGCTGGTGGATCATGTTGAGGAGCACACGATCGAGCATGTTTTGGAAAACGGATTTTGGGCTGGAATGACACTCTATCCGGTAAGCAAGTGTACTCCGCAGCGAGCGGCAGACATGATAGAACGCTATGGTACAGAACGTCTCATGGCGAATTCAGCCGGTGATTGGGGACCAAGCAAACCGACGGCCATTCCTGATCTGATCATGGAACTTAAGAAACGTGGACATTCGAGGGAACTCATCCAACGAGTCGTCTACGAGAACCCAAAGACGTTCTTTACGCAAAGCAAACCCTTTATTCACGGCTAACTAAAGTGGAAGGAATTGTCCTCAATTCCTTCGGTGGATGCATCGCTGCGTGGCGCAATGACGCGAGAATTGACGACAATTCCCGCCACGATGAGTGGCTCCGTTTTTCCGCAAGTAGTTCTACAATTTGCCGCAGTAGTCGATGGCTGCTGCGATTTCCGTCTTTAAACGCCAGCGATCTACGATTCGATCGATATAGCCATGTTCAAGCAGGAATTCGCTCGTCTGAAATCCTTCTGGCAACTCGATCTTGATCGTGGCTTTGATCGTTCGCGGACCTGCAAACCCAATGAGTGCCTTGGGCTCAGCAATGACCAAGTCGCCTAGGCTTGCAAAGCTTGCAGCGACGCCTCCCATCGTCGGGTTGGTCAAGACACTGATATAGAGGCCACGGTTCGCGTGATAGCGAGCCAACGCCGCCGAAACTTTTGCCATCTGCATCAAGGATAAGATCCCTTCGTGCATTCGTGCTCCGCCGCCGGAGCCACTAACAATGATCAACGGCAATGAGTGTTCCGTGGCTCGCTCGATCAATCGAGTTAGTCGTTCGCCAACGACGGACCCCATACTTCCCATAATGAAGGCCGAGTCGGTGACCGCGATCGCGACTCGACGAGCTCGAATCATCCCTGTTCCACACATGGCGGCGTCGGTCAGACCAGTCCGTTTTTGCTCCGCAATCAATCGTTCCGAGTAGCGTTTCTTGTCCGAGAAGTTTAATGGGTCTGTCGGCAGAATATGCTCATCACATATTTCGAACGTTCCCTCATCCAGCAGTTGTACAATCCGCTCTCTTGCAGAGACGTACATGTGGTACTTGCACTTTGGGCAAACATTCAAGTTGCGTTCGACTTCTTTGCGATAGATCGAATCGCCGCAACCCGGGCACTTAATCCAAAGTCCTTCTGGTACGCCTCGCTTTGGAGCTGTTCTTGTCGAGTCGGAGGTTTTCGGAATTTCTACAGCGGACATTTGATTTGCTTTCCAATCATCAAACAAAAGGATCTGCTGGCTGAGGCAGTTCTGCTATCGATTCGTCCCGAATAGAAGCACCTAAATGCGCCCCAATCGTATCATGCGTATCGGAATCTATTACTTCCCAAGCGCCATTGTCGCACTCCGACTTCCAAAGATCACCGAGATCGGTCTCTTTTAGTTTAGCTGCGATCAAACTTGCGAGAGGTTCAGGAATGACGACGGCAATGGTATCATTCGCGTGTTTCTTACAGAGCTTGATGATCATCTTTTCAACGCGCGCTTCGGCTTCGGCAACGGTCTCGCCACCTGGCGGGCAAAATGAACGTGGGTTTTCTTGAAGTTGCTTGTAAAGCCGTGGCTGCTGTCGCTTGAGCTCGTCAATCAACTTGCCTTGCCACAATCCGTGGTCCAGATTGCGAAAGCAATCGCAAACCTTCCACTTAGATCGAGTTTGCTCTGCGATTTCACGAGCCGTACTTTGGGCCGATTCACACGGTCCACAGTAGACTGTCGAAATCGGCAACTTCGCAATTTCGATCGCAATGCGATGAACTTGCTCAACTCCGGAGGAGGATAGTGGCATGTCGAGACTGCCTTTGATTCGCTCTTGTTCGTCAAAAAGCGTCGATCCAGGACGCACAACAACTACATTACACATAAACGCAATTTCTGAAGAGATATCGATACGACAGAGTCCATTTGCATCACCTTAGTTCTGCATTTCAAGACGCAATCGAGTCATCGCCTGGCAGTAATCTGCTTGACGAAAGATAGCTGAACCGACGACAAGCAGGTCCGCTCCATTGGCCGTGCACTGGCCAATCGTTGTTTCATTCACGCCGCCATCGACCTCTAAAAGCAGATCGGCACCGTGCGTTTTTCTAAGTTCTGAAAGGCGACTCAATGCGATCGGATTAAACTTTTGTCCGCCAAAACCAGCTTCCACACTCATGACTAAGACCAAGTCGCACTCGGCCACGAAGGGCGAAACAAAACTCATGTCGGTCGACGGGTTTATCGCCAAACCAGCTGCAACACCCTGCGACCGAAGCTGAGCAAGCAGAGCACTCGGTTGCTTTAGCGCTTCGACGTGAAAAGTAATCAAGTCTGCACCCGCGTCCACAAATTG
The DNA here is from genome assembly GCA_043744075.1 of Pirellula sp. Taxonomy (GTDB): domain Bacteria; phylum Planctomycetota; class Planctomycetia; order Pirellulales; family Pirellulaceae; genus JBKCUI01. Next base: position 5,768 of record JAYTVL010000423.1, read on the forward strand.
AGGTGCATACGCAGTGGGATTGGTTATCATCAAATGCACATCCAGCATGAGATCTGTAACCTTGCGAAGGGCCGCGACGATTGGCATCCCATAACTTAAGTTGGGTACGAAATTTCCATCCATTACGTCTAAATGGAGGCATTCGACACCGGCCTCCTCTAACGAACGAACCTCCTTTTCCAAATTGGCGAAATCGCACAATAGCAAAGAGGGGAGCACGGCAGGACATGCGCTATGCAAGGTAGCAATGGTCTTGGTGACTCGAGAACCTGGCTCGGACATAGATAAAATAGGAGTGGACAAGGGAGGGGATTGGCCAAAAACGGGGGCAAACCACTTTTGTGATGGCTCTAACATAGGTACTGTTGGGGGCTTTAGACAAGAGCCAATGCGAATAACTCGCCCAAGATGCGTTCCTCCATTCGTACTAAATTTGCACTAAATTTGTAGGCCGATTTGGGAATAGCTGACCGTTTATTGACGGTATTCTTATTAGCGGATGCATTCGTGTTCTTGACTAGTCAGTATGGGTGGATAAGCTGACTTAGAGCGAGACTTGGCAAGTAGGTCCTGCCTGCCGGGCAGGACTTGAACTGTTAACACGCTCAATGCCGCCCGGCAGGCGGCACCTACTTGAAAGCACAACCGAATGATTGAAAAGCTGCTTACTATTCAGCTGATGCTCTTGCTCGCCGCATTCTCGGATTTCAATTTCGCGTTGGCTACCGAGTCCGTAGTCGACTTTCGACGGCAAATTCTTCCCATACTGTCTGAACATTGCAGTATTTGTCATGGTGCCGACGAATCCAATAGAAAGGGGGGATTGCGACTCGATATTGCTTCGTTCGCATACCAAGGGGGCGAGTCAGGTGCTCCTGCTATTTTGCCGGGCAATTCTGCCGCGAGCCAATTGATCCAACGCGTCACGTCGACAGATCCCGATTCGGTTATGCCGCCTCCACAAGCGAACAAAGCGATCAGCGGAAGGCAGTCTGACCTGCTTCGGAAATGGATCGACCAAGGTGCGAAATTCGATTCGCATTGGGCGTTTACTTCGCCAGTCAAGAATTCCTTACCGATTGAAACCAAGAACCCGATTGACGCTTTCGTTCGATATCGTCTCGGGCAGGTCGGTCTTTTGCAAGCGAAACGTGCTTCTAACGAAACGCTCGTAAGGCGCCAGTATCTTGATGTGGTTGGCATTCCCCCTTCGCCGACTGAAACAGCGTCATTCGGGCGGTTACCGATTGAATCACTTATCGATGAGCTCTTGGCCAGTGATCGCTTTGGGGAAAAATGGGCAAGGCATTGGCTCGATGTCGCTCGCTATGCTGATACGAACGGCTACGAAAAAGATTTGAGAAGAGACCAATGGGCCTGGAGAGATTGGGTGATTGGTGCGATGAATCGCGATATGCCTTATGATCAATTCATAGTAGAACAAATCGCTGGCGATCTGCTGCCCAATGCAACGCAAGATCAAATGGTAGCGACCGGCTTCTTGAGAAATAGCATGATCAATGAGGAGGGAGCAATTGTGCCCGAGCAGTTTCGGATGGCAGAGATGTTTGACCGAATGGATTGCGTCGGCAAAGCAGTGCTGGGATTGACAACACAATGCGCTCAATGTCATACGCACAAGTTCGATCCACTCACTCATGATGAGTACTACGGCATGTTTGCGTTCTTGAACAACTGCTACGAAGCCCAGTCACCGGTTTACACCGCCGAGCAGCAAGAACTCGTTCGCAATGTACGCGAGTCGATCACAGGAATAGAAAACAAAATCAAGAAAGATATCCCGGCTTGGGAGTCCGAAATGAAGGCCTGGCAAGAATCGATTATTTCTAGCCAGTCGGGTTGGAGGACCATTGAGTTCGATGACTTGAATAGTGTCAGTGGACTTAATCATCCAGCTCCTCAACGTGATGGCTCGATTCTGATGACCGGCCATTCGAGCTCGGAGGTTTTCATGGTCGGTTCTCCGGATCTTAAAGGAGTCACCGGCCTTCGATTGGAGATCTTGAATCACGGCGATCTACCGATGCGCGGCCCAGGCCGAAACGGACTTGGGATGTGGCAGATTCACTCGATCGATTTGCAAGTTCAAAAACCGGAAAGCAAAGAATGGGAAAAACTAAAAATAGCCAAGGTGGATGCCGACTTCTCTAGCAAAGAAACAAAAGATAAGGACGGCAAAAAAACGTACGGCCCTGTCACTTTCTTGTTCGATGACAAACCCGATACATTCTGGACATCCGATCGAGGCAAGGGCCGAAGAAACCATCCGTCGGTCGCGATTGCTGCATTTGACCAGCCCCTCTCGCTTCCGATTGGGACGCGTTTCAAAGTGTCCATCCACATGGCGGATAACATCGGTTGTTGCAGAATGAGTTTGACGAAATCGGAACGGCCTTCGCCGCCTCTATGCGATCATGCAGCTACATTGGCCATGTTGAAAACGTTTCAAGAGCGAAATTCATACGAAAGCTCAGCGATTTTTTCCGCATGGAGGAAATCGAAGCCGGAGCTCAAAGCACTTAATACTGGGGTCGATGAGCAAATGGATAAATTGCCCGAGCCAAAAACCACTGTTTTGCATTTAGCCGAACGCGACTCGTCCGCAGCTCGTCCCACCCAATTGCTCGACCGCGGAGAATGGGACCGGCCTAAACACAATGTTGCGCCGGGTGTGCCGACGTTTTTGAATCCGATGTCAGGATCAGGAGACGTCCCACCCCGGCTGGCGTTTGCGCGTTGGCTTGTCGATCGCCGTTCACCGCTTGCAGCCCGCGTCGCAGTCAATCGTATTTGGCAAGCGATCTTCGGCGACGGGCTTGTCGAAACCGCAGAAGATTTTGGAACTCGTACTGCAATTCCCGAACACTCGGATATGCTGGACTATTTAGCTGTTGATTTCATGGAACACGGTTGGAGCCAAAAGCATTTGATCAAAACGATCTTGATGAGTGAGACCTATCAACAGAGTTCCGTTTTCCGAAAAGAGCTTTCAGAAATAGATCCAAAGAATCGGCTTTTCGGACGAGGCCCACGATTTCGAGTCGAGGCGGAAGTGGTTCGCGACATAGCCCTTGCTGCATCTGGCCTATTGACAAATAAACTGGGCGGTCCCAGTATCATTCCCCCTGTCCCGCAGAACGTACTTAATTACAACTACGTCGTTCCAAGTTATTGGACGCCCGCAACTGGCGCGGACCGAAATCGGCGTGCATTGTACGTTTTTCGAAAGCGTTCTATGCCTGATCCGGTAATGGCAAGTTTCGATTCACCCAACGGCGATGTCGCTTGTGCACGTAGGGTTCGATCCAATACTCCACTTGCTGCGCTAACTGGCTTGAACGAAACGGTCTTTGTCGAAGCTGCGCAGGCGATGGCTTTGCGTGTGCTAAAAGAGGGTGGTAAAGACGATTTTTCGAGAGCGGAATACGCCTTTCGATTATGTACAAGTCGCAAACCCAACGCTGGCGAACATCAGGCCATTGCAACTCTATTAAGCGAAAATCGCAAAAGATTGGCAGAGGGATGGCTCAATCCACGCGAAGTTGCAACGGGTGACTCTGCAAAGATTCCGGATTTGCCTGAAGGAGTTACTCCGCAGGATGCCGCAGCGTGGACCATTGTATCTCGGGTCTTGCTCAATTCTGACGAAACCATTTCAAAGAGTTAGATAATGAATATTTCATCGAGTAGAAACGACACGTCAAGAATCGAGGGGCGAATTAGACGACGGTGGTTCTTCTCCGAGTGTGGCGTGGGTTTGGCGGGCATGGCTGCGTCGACGCTTTTGGGAGCGGAGGCAAGGTCAGCAGGTAGTCGAGTAGAAGCGAATCCGTTGGCCCCGAAGCTTCCGCATTTTCCAGCCAAAGCGAAACGTGTGATCTACATGTTTCAAGCTGGAGCTCCAAGTCACTTAGAGTTATTTGACTACAAGCCTGAGCTGGCACGCAGCGATGGCAAGCTGCCGCCGAAGGAGTTGCTTGCTGGTTACCGTGCGGCATTTATTAACCCAAATTCGGCTTTGCTAGGTCCCAAATTTAAATTTGAGAAACACGGGCAATGTGGGATGGAGTTGAGCGAGGTGCTTCCCCATTTAGCAAGGATAGCTGACGACATTTGCCTCGTTAGGTCGATGCAAACCGATGCTGTCAATCATGCACCTGCGCAAATCATGATGAACACCGGATCGCAATTATTTGGCCGTCCGAGTTTTGGTTCATGGTCGTTGTATGGTTTGGGCAGCGAATGCGAGGAATTGCCTGGTTTTGTGGTGTTGACAAGTGCAAAAGGGACCAGCGGTGGCGCCAGCAATTACGGTTCCGGATTCCTTCCGACGCTGTATGGCGGAACACCATTGCGAAGCGGTGGAGACGCAGTCCTGTATCTGTCCAACCCAAAAGGGTTTGATGCAACTGCACAACGATCATCGCTCGATGCAATTAACCGACTGAATTTGATCTCCAGTGATGAGTTTGGAGATCCGGACATTGCTGCAAGAATTCACAGCTACGAGATGGCGTATCGATTGCAGACCAGCGCCCCGGAACTGATGGATTTGAGCAAAGAATCGAAGGAGACGTTAGAACGCTATGGAATCAAAGATCCAAACGAATCGTCGTATGCAAGAAATTGTCTGCTTGCTCGAAGGCTTGCAGAACGAGGTGTTCGCTTTGTTCAGTTGTTCCATGAGGTCTGGGACCAACATGGCGGCTTGACTGCAGGTGTTAAAGCGAACGCCGCAGAAACCGATCGACCGAGCGCAGCATTGGTTCAAGACTTGAAGGAGCGAGGTTTACTTGATGACACCTTAGTGATATGGGGAGGCGAATTTGGTAGAACGCCGATGGTCCAAGGAGGTAACGACGGCCGCGATCATCACAATCGTTGTTTTAGCATGTGGTTTGCTGGAGGTGGATTCAAGCGAGGGCATGTTCACGGACAAACCGACGAATTCGGTTTCAACATAGTCGCGGATTCGGTGCATGTACATGATTTAAATGCTACATTGTTGCACTTACTAGGATTCGATCATACGCGCTTGACTCATCGATTTCAGGGTCGTGACTATCGACTGACAGATGTGAATGGAGTTGTGCAGAAGGCACTTTTGGGGTAGGAAGTGATGGTGATCCTAGGCTCTGTATCAAAACGTAGCATAGGCATCTTGCCTGTGAGTGATTATCCTGGAATCTCAGGCTGGAAGCCTAAGCTACTTTCATTGATGGATGGCTTTAGAATCAAAGCCTAGTCCTGAAGGGACGAAATGATTTAGCCATGGGAAGGGACTAGCCCGCCGTATTATGGGATCCCGTTCCGACAGGATTCTTTGCAAAGATCCATTCCTCGATTGGTTCGCCTTGAACGATCTGCCGCTCAATGAATTCAGGAATTCTTTCCTCTGTCATTCCACCATACCAGTTGCCTTCTGGGTAGACGACCAGTATTGGGCCTTCCATGCAGACTCTCAAGCAACCGGCTTTAGTACGATAGCAAGCGGCAGGGCCAGTCGAAAGCGATAGATCGCGTTCCTTGAGCTGGTCCTTGAGCGCTTTCCACGCAAGCTCGCCTTGTTCTTTAGAACAACAGGATTCACCGACGCACAAAAAAACGTGTCGAGAATACCTGCCAATCTTAAGTTTAGTGGCTGCCTCTCGAAGCTTTTCTATGTCCATTGATCCGTTTTCTTTCACGACTCTTTTGGGGGAATGTAAATGTGTGCACTTAGTGGTTCGTCAACGTTTAATTTTAGGGTTGTGAGCGACAAGACGCTAGCCTCCGGTTCCTACATACACCGGCGGCTTGCCGCTCACTAGTAAACCTAATTCTTGATGCTGACAAAGCCTAGCATATTTCTTCGAGACGCCCCGTTGAGTCACCGAAAGAATCGGTTGGTACTCCAAAACGATTCAGCATCTCGACGAAGAGATTCGACATCGGTTTGTCCTCCACTTGCAAAAATCGTCCCGTGGTAAACTTCCCGCCACCCGACCCAGCCAGAATCACCGGGAGATTCGCGTGAGTGTGGCGATTCCCGTCGGCTATCGCTCCACCGTAAACGACCATGCTATTGTGAAGCATCGACTTGCCATCGACGTCCTGAATTGAATCCATTTTTTGTAAAAATGCCGCGAGCCGCTCAACATAAAAACGATCGATCTTGGCAACCTTTTCTGCGAGTTCAGGGACTCGTTGGTTGTGAGTCAAATAGTGATGACCCTCGCTAATTCCCAAGTCAGGAAAAGTTCGATTGCTTCCATCGTAACCGATAAGCAACGTAGAAATGCGAGTCGAGTCGGTTTGAAACGCAAGCAACATCAAGTCGAAATTAATTTCGATGTGTTTGCCGAAATCCCCCGGAATTCCCGCAGGTGTCTGCTGCTTAGGGTCGGGGGTGGAGCCGAATTTTTCAGTGGATTGGATTCCCTCTTCGACTCGACGAACACTTGACACGTACTCATCAAGCTTATGACGATCGTCTCCGCCAAGTTTCTTTTGCAGGTCACGCGCGTCGTCCAAAACGAAGTCGAGCACCGAACGATTCGAGTTTTGCCGAAGCTCGAAGTTCTTCTGCCGCTCGCCATGATCCCCTGCGCCAAACAGTCTCTCAAATACGAGCCGTGGGTTTGGTTCCGGGGTAACTGGCGTGGTCGCGGAACTCCACGAAAGATTGTATTGATAAGCACACGCATAGCCCGAGTCGCAGCTTCCCGAATTGCGAACAGCGTCGCTTGAGAGCTCCAAAGAACTAAATCGTGTTAAGTTAACTATACCTTGAGCGGCAACTTGATCGACTGAAACTCCCACATGAATATCTTTGCCGGCTGTTTTCCGGGCTCGTGCTCCTGTCAGAAAAGTCGCACTGGCCCTGGCATGATCGCCTGCCCCGTCGTTGCCGGCGGTAGCGTTGTCATGTTTAAGTCCGCCAATGACCTGCAATTCGTGCTTGACCAATTCGAGCGGCTGCAATGTAGGGCTCAATTCAAACTTGCCATCTACTTGCGTTGGAAACCAATGGCTTTGCTGCACTCCATTCGGAATGGACATAAACGCCATTCGAAGCGGCGCGCCTGATTCCGCAGATGCTGCGGTTGCTGACACAGCCTCGGTTCGCGTCAAAAGAGAAAGCATCGGTGGAACGGCAAGGCAAACACCTGTACCGCGAAGAAACGATCGACGATTTTGTACGGTTGTTTTCATAGTTCTCTCACTTCTAATGCAATGCGCTTGCGATTCATTTTTTGTAAGTATCTCTGAGCCAAGATCATAAACTCCCGACACCACGATGTAACGGCCTCTTTGCCCATGTTAGCAGACATCTTGACCCCGCATGCTTCAACCGATACCGCCCACAGTCGGGGGAAAACAACGATTCGCGGATTTTCGGCCCAAGTCCAAAAAATCCTCGACCCGTGCGATTAAAATTGCGACAATTCCGAATGCTAGCGTCGTTCGCTAGTGAAATTGTAGCGTTTTTATGGTTCGTCATGACCTCGATAATTCTGTCATTACCGGCATTTCCTTTTGTCAGAAACCTTTCTCGACAGTAAGATTACAAACTAGTCCTTTTTTTTAAGATCGAAATCGTGTTAGCAGGTACAAGGCGGAATTCGAGTTTATCGCGTTCCTTAGATTGACGCGCCGCTTGAGTCAAAAAGACAATCGAAAAAAAGAGCGAAGTCCCGCGGAAAGTTATCTCTTTCTGACTTGATGTTATTCTCGTTCAGTTCACTTTTACATTGACCGCGTTGAGGAAAAGTGTACAGTGATGAATTCCGAAATCGTGAGCAGAGGGCAGCGTCGATGAACTCCTGCAAGAGAATTATGTTGACTAGCGCAGGGCATTTTTTGTTGCTGCAATTTCTTATCGTGTACCACAGTGGGCACTTGCTTGGGCAAAATGTCGAGCTGCTCCAGCGAGCAAGATTGCTGCCCATGCATCTTGATACTTGTGAACTTGTATATGCAAGTGAAGTAAGTCGTTTAGAACCGAGGAAACTTGCTGTCGACGGGGATAAATTCTATTTAAGCACCGGAAAGATGACGAAGACGGTTGCATTCGATGGAGTGCAACATTGGTCGAAGGTAAACGATGGAAAAGGTGCCGTCATTAGCAAGATTAAGGTGTCATCATTCGCTCAATTGGACCTTCATCCGTTAATACTACCTTACAGTTGGTTTTGGGAAAATATCCGCGAAGGCAAGTGGTCTGATTTGAAATCGAACGAAATGTGGGATGCGGTAATCAAGCGCATGGCATTTCGGGAATCTTTGGCAATTCGCGGTCATGAATGTTGCGTCTATGAAATCGCATATTCTGACGATAATGTGTTCTTAGTCGCAATTGACGTGGACGGTTTTCCAATTCAGGTTGAATCCAAAAGAAACGGCGAGCTATCGAAGTTGGACGTATTGAAAATTGTGCAGCATTTCTCTTCCGGAGCTACAATCGGGACGGATTTTCTCAAAACAAGGCCGGACAAAACTCAATCAAGGGTTTTCGTTGATTCAAAAAGCCTGAGGATCAATGAAAAAGTTGATCCCGCTTTGTTCAGTTTTGATCCTTCAGGAGTAGTAGATTTGATAGACTTGGATAAGCAACGCAGTAAGCATTAAGGCGTATGTTGCCTCTGAATCGGGCGATTTCGATCCGAGAATCGTCGGAGCGCACTTTTTGCACAGGACATGCGCAAGCGCCGAAGAATCAAACGAGCAAGCCAATTTTGGCTACTTCTGGTTTGCAGCTGCATTTGCCAGATCTTCTACCTCTTGATCCGTCATGCGTAGTCGCGTCGACTTTAATACACTAGCAAAGTGCCTTTGCCCCTCATCTTCGGAAGGAAGCCAATGTTCCTGCCAGAATCAGGAAGATTCGATGTGGCGAGTTTCTTTCCGGATGCGTCGAGAATTACGAACCATGGTATACCACCGTCTGCCCCTTCGCGGAGTTCCTTCATAATTTCCAACGCGCCAGTCCAACGGTGATCCATTTTCACCCACACATAATCCTTTTCCCATTGACGATTGGCCTGCAGCAAACGACTAAACAGGTGGCAAGGTCCGCACCAAGTGGCAGTCTCTTGAACGAGAATGCGTTTGTTTTCAACGGTCGCCTTGGAAAGCGCTTTTTCCAACAGATCACGAGCGTCGAGTGGCACCGTTTTATGTTTTTCCAATTCCGCAAGCAGCCGCTCCTTCGATAGCTCATTTCCAACGCAGATCTGCGATGCGTCGATCTTTGCAACCACTACGCCTGTATGATTCATCACGACCAAACAAAACTCTGCCTTTTCATTCAGCGCTGGCAAGCCGATGACTGTCTCTAGAGCCTGGGCCGCCTCAAGCCGTTCGATATCCGTCGGGATTGCCATGAAACGGAAGTCATCTTGAAACGGACGGAAGTCTTGATCTTCAAAGCGAATTTGCATCAAAGTGCGAACGCGAGGATCCAATGGATAGTTGCCTCGGGAACGCACGAAGCCCTCTGCGCCAGGCCATACTGTCGTGAGTCCCTTTTGCCAACTGGGAAACCAGTTATCGGCGAATTCACTTGCGCGAAAGCCGGATCGGCAATCAGCGGCAAGGACAATGCTGTTAAGCAAGCAATAAATCCCTTGAAGACTTTCAATTGCTCAAGACTGAGTCTGAACCACTGATTCAATAGACATGTAGGCATGATTACTTCCTTTACATTGTTCCCTTTTCAATACTATTTCACGTCTGCGCCTTTCGGACCGCTAAGTTCATAGGAGGGGATGCCTCTGGATTTCGCCTAGGCGGTCGGCAGGCTGGAATATACCCGGGGACCGGGTGGCACGCTCAGAGGCTGTGATTTTATAGTACCCGTCACACTCCGTGTGACGTCCGCAGTTCAAAAACCTTTGGTTTTTGAGGCAACG
>JAYTVL010000424.1:0-4317 GCA_043744075.1 Pirellula sp.
GGCAGGGGCTTCTACGCATTGCGCCACACGTTCCGAACCGTTGCCGACGGTTGCAGGGACCGTGTAGCTATCGATCGCATCATGGGCCATTCCGATGACAGCATGGGCGCTAACTATCGCGAGTGGATTGAACCGGAGCGATTGCAAGCGGTAGTCGATCATGTTCGCCAATGGTGCTTGACAATGCTGCAATGCGAGGTGGCGAAGTGAACGAATCAATTCGAACATTGCAAAACGAGCTAACGACATTACCGTTATTGCTGGAACAGTTTGAGGTTGAATGCCAATTGAAAATTAACGCCCAAATAGAACTGAACAGCAAATCAAAAACGAAGCCAACCAAAGGACAATGCATTGAGTTTCTAGAGAGCGTGTTTTCAGAACGGGATGCATACTTAAAATCGATTGCGACTCAACTGGATGCAATAACGAAATCAAGCAAGGAAGCGTTGCCGGGTTGCGCGAGGGTAAAAGCTGCAATCGGACATGACATACGTAAGCTGTCGAAAGACTTAGTGTTTGACGCCGTAGCGGAATTGGAAATGATCCAACTGGCAGCAATTGATGCATCGACGCCGAGGCAGAATGTTGATCCGTTCGAATTTTTTCATGATGGCATGAAAAACGAAGGTGCAACAGATAAAGACATCGCAAAGGCTTGGATTGAATCCAGATCACCCAAAGAACGCAACCTGTTGTTAACCAATGGAAAGTACGAGGCAATAGATATCCTAACAAACCGATGCCGAAACTTGCGACTTAAAAGGAAAAACGACAGAACGTAAAAGTCGTTTCATACTAAAAACATCACTACTAGGGTTGCTACTAAATTTGTTAGTAGTGACCCTTTTTCATTGAGAAAACGAGGCAAAACACACTATTTTCTTAGTAGATAGTGAAAACTGTATCATCCGCCCTACCATTGTTTCAGTCAAGAAAAAAACAAATCACTGAACCGGGGGAAATGCAAATGGTAGACGGACGATACTACACGATACAGCAGGCATGCGAGATCTTAGGCTGCGATGACGAGACAGTACTGAGCTGGATTCATTCGGGTGAGTTGGCGGCGGCCAATATCGCAAAATCAACGCAGAGCAAACGCCCTACGTGGCGACTAGCCGAGGGCGAGCTAGGGCGGTTTTTGCTTGCGCGACGCAATCCAGCGGCCAACAATCAGACTGTTGCGCCGAAGCGCGAAAAACGGCAAACGCCAAAGCAGTATGTCTAGGCCAAATAAAAAACCGCCAGGTAGTCAGCCAGGCGGTTCTCTCTTTTTTCGCGCCCGGCAAAGGCGACTTAACAAAACTGGAAACAATATTATGTCAGCGAAAGCAGCAAAAAGCAAGACGCTAAGCGTATCCCGCATCGCGGCGACATCGGGGGGCGGTCCATCGTCGTCCGATATCTCGCCGATCGCCATCGGCCAACTAGTCGCCGACTACCCAGACATGCGACCGGTGGTAGTCGAGGGCATACTACGGCGCGGCGAGGTGTGCAACATTATCGCGTCGCCCAAAGTGGGCAAGTCATTTCTTGCCGGCGGACTGGCATGGAGCGTGGCCACGGGCGCCGACTGGCTATCGCATAAGGTAGTCCAGGGGCGCGTACTCATAATAGACAACGAGCTCCATCCCGAGACGCTAGCCAGCCGACTGAACCGTATCGCAACTGACATGATGATATCGGTAGATGAGTACGACGACGCTATCCATGTCATCAGCCTGCGCGGGCAGAATATCGACATCCACAGCCTAGGGGCGCGACTAGACGCGATAGAGCCCGGTACGTACTCGCTGGCAATAATTGACGCCCTGTACCGGACATTGCCAGCGGGAACGTCGGAAAACGACAACGCCGCGATGATGGCAATCTACAATCGACTCGACTACTACTCCGCCCAGTGGGACAGCGCTATCGCAGTCGTCCATCACACAAGCAAGGGGGCGCAGGGGGACAAGAGCGTCACGGACGTAGGCAGCGGGGCCGGCGCCATCAGTCGCGCCGCCGACACTCACATCGTCATCAGGCCCCATGAAGATACTGCTCTATCTGTCTTGGAATGCGTAACGCGGAGCTTTCGCAGTCCGCCGCCGGTGTCCATCCGTTTCGACTGGCCACTGTGGAATGCAGTTTCGACGGCGCCCAGCGTCAAGAAACTAGGCCAACACAACGACGAAAAACGCAAAAAAGAAGATACCGAAGCCGATGGGATATTGCTTGCAGCGCTCGAAAAAAACGAACGCTACCTATCCGAGAGCCAGCTAGTCCGAGCCACGGGTATGGGGCCATGTCGTGTTGCTCGAGCGATTGGCAGAGCTGTATCGTCCGACTCCATGCACCAAAAAACTGTCCGCAGAAATGGGCGAAAAGTGGCAGTTTACAGCGCAACTGCTACGGCAACTGCTACGCGCTAAAAACATATCAAGCGTAGCACTGCTACACGCCCCTATGTAATAAGGGGCGTAGCAGTTACTCGACAAACGAAACGCAAAAGCACACTCTTTCAAAAGAAATGCGACTAAAAACAATGCTCACACCATCACCCAGGCGCCGACGGATAACGCTCACGTTGGAGCTACCGTCCGACAGCCGGCACCTAGTCGGAATGGTTGCACTCAGGCGACTGTTGAAAGGGCTCTTGCGGGCTTACGGTCTGCGCTGCATATCCATCCAGGAACAAACGCAGCCTAGCACGGTTCCGACGCGGGAAACGCGGTGCTAGGGGCATTGGCGAACTGTTGCCGGCGAAGACGCCGAAGGAAACTGGTTCCATGAAAGGAAAAAAAGGTAGTAAGCCAGACTTACTACCTTTTGACAAAATGACAATCGCGGCGTATCGCAAACTCGGCGCGAACAAAGGCAAGCTTGAAAAATATTACAAGTCCATAGATGACGTGCCGACGCAAACGGATTTCATTCGGACGCTGACTATCGAGCAACGGGCAGCGAAGGAAGTAGAGCGAGAGAAGAAACTTATCGATGGAAGGAAACAGGGACGGCATTGGGACAAGTATCGGCACGGTTGAGCTGGTACGTCGGGGACTGGCTGCGGGCTGCGTTACCGAAGTGGGAGCAAGGAACGCTTGAAGAAATATGCAAGCGTTTTGAACTGAATTACCAGTCGACAGCGAATGCAAAAAGTGTTTGTGACTGTTTTGAATTCTCCCGGCGCCGGGAGAATTTGACATTCTCCCACCATGCCGAAGTGCAAGGGCGAGGTGACGCAGACGAGCTATTGGACTGGTGCGAAGAGACGGACGGAACAGCCACGTTCCATTGTCGAATTGCGGGAAGAAAAGAAGCGACGGTTACGCTTCCACGGGGCCGACAACAAGACATCTGAGCGTCGCAACTACTTTGCCGAGCTGGCGATTTGGAGTGAGCGACATATTGGCATTCTGATTATTGAGGCGAAGACGACTGGCGTTATCGGTAATTGCAGGCCGTCGAAAGATAAGCCTGACACGCTGTCAGCCTTATTAGGCACGGCATCGGATACCGAGGCACAAAAGCTTTCGTCGCGCAGTCAGGCGTTAGCGGAGCGAGTTGTCGATTTGGAGTGAGCGACATATTGGCATTCTGATTATTGAGGCTAAGGAGACTGGCGTTATCGGTAACGCTCATAAGCCAACTCACAAAAATAGTAGTGCTGTCACGCTGACAGCTCTACTCGGAACGGCATCGGATACCGAAGCACAAAACATATCGTCGCGCAGTCAGGCGTTGACGTTGCGATTGCGGCAATCAAGTCGGGAGGCGCAAAACAACACGATGCGCCAATTGTGCCACCCGTTCCTACTTCATGCAAAAAAAATGTGTCACCAGTTACAATGAGAGAAAATAAAAAGGTGTCACCCATCCCCCACTATACTAAAGGTACTTCCGGGGACCGATCTCAACCAAGTGCGACCGAAGGCCCCATATTTCATAGACACAGTTTGTTTGTTTTCGGAATTCCAAAAATGCCAACGGCTAAAAAAAGCAGGTTTCAAGAACTTTTGGCTGTCGAGGTTTCGAGCGGTTCGACCATTTCCCAGGGCGCGAAAACGATCGGTTGCAGTGAGAGCGTGGGGTACCATCTTTCGATCGATCCGACTTTTCAATCGAGGGTAGCCGAGTTGCGTTCCCAGGCGACATCCCAGGCTGTTGGCAGGTTGTCTAGTGCCGCTATCCATGCCGTTGATACGTTGGTTGCATTGCTTGATTCCGCAGAGCCACGCGACCGCTTGGCAGCGGCAAAAGCGATCCTAGCGACTTTGGCACCATTGAGCGAATTCGCTGAACTTCGACAACGCATTGATGCACTCGAAAAAA
>JAYTVL010000425.1:0-15640 GCA_043744075.1 Pirellula sp.
TAGCAGCTTGCGGCGTACGACGGAAAATTTACCAACAATTGTCCCGACCACCCTTGACACCAAACTATACATAGCAGCGTGATGGGTACTATAAAATCAAAGCCTCTGAGCGTGCCACCCCACACATGCCTTTGCTAGCGAAACAAAAGCTGTACAACCGCCAAGCTTGTTAATCATGCTTAAACATCTTTATGCGACAGATCCGAGAGCTGGTTATGAATTTGCTAGAGAAATCGATTCAATAAAGAGCAAAGATACTATAGCCAACCAGTACTTGCCTTCGATATACTCCCGGTAGAGGTGCAAATTGAATCATTGGGTTTCTTTCGTAATGCTATTGTCGTTTCTCCGCTTGCAGTTTGTGTTCTGCGGCTGCGGAACCGTTGGCTATTTCGAATTGCCGTTGGAACATTCGATTCGAATATCGTGCTGTGATTCTGATCAAGAGAATTCCCACTTCCATTCTCATGATGGTGAATACCACGACGAACAAAGTCACTTGAGGCAAGATCGGATTTACTCGGTCTGCGACTGCTGCGTCGATTGCGATCATAATGGCCCTATTCACCGTCATCTTTGCCAGCTGCATCAACCGAAAATCACTTCCAATTCGCGGCTGCATACTGATTCAGTTGTGCCCATGAGAACATGGACAATTGATCTGGCCAATTGCTCGAATCACTTGCTTGGTGGCCGTGCGTACAACCAGCTTTGTTTTGCCGCCCAATCGAATCTTCTATTGCTTCTTGGGCATCTGCGTATTTGATTCAAGTCTATTTACGTTAACTGACGTAAAGCGACTTTTTTCAACACGTTCTGGCTGAACGTCACCAACTGGTTCCAAGGCTCTGCCTTGAAACCCATTGAATTGCAGGCTCCGCCGGGGCTGTACGACAAATAGCAGTTTCGATAATTTTTTCTGATTTATATCGAGTCTTTTTTGTTCGGAACAACAATAGAGTTAGACAATATCGCTAACCCATCCGTTCGGGGCTTGCCCGGCTTGCCCCCGACGGATGCGTTTTGGCGTACTAAAACAATTGGGCGTCCCAACCCCCGTTCCCCTCGGCCTTGCCCGCCGGAGGCGAGCAAAGCCGAGGGGAACGGGTTGATTCGCGAATGCCGGCCGTTAGTACGCCAAAACAAGGTTGTTGGGGGACAAGCCCCCGACCAACCTGAAAGGCCAGATCGCAGAGCGGAACAAAACTCGCATCAACGCATTTTTCGTAAACTGCTATTTGTCGCACAGCCCAGGCTCCGCCTGCCGTCCCGACAAACGTTCTCGTATCGCATTCAATTCGAAACGAGGCGGAGCCTCGAAAGCAGTGCATTCCCTGTAGAACCAGGGAACGAGAACAGAAAGTGCGCAAGCACTCCGGTTTCACCGAACCGGACGGCTCTCGCCGTTCCGCTAAAAGCGTATTTTGTTTCGGGACTGTTCCTAACTGATAACTGACGTAAAGCGATTTTTTTCTCCGAATCAATATCAATTGGGGTTATTCAAGATGTCATACAAAATAGTATTTTCGTTCGTCCTTGGAGTCTTCCTGTTCAATTCATCTGCTTCAGAACTACGAGCTCAACAAGCGACCGCTGCGACTAACGCTCCAAAACACGCGCACCCAACGCATGGTCCGCATGGTGGCGAACTCTTGGAAATAGGAAAGGAAGAATTCCACGCAGAACTGGTCGTGAACGAGTCTAAGAAGCAGATGGTGATCTATCTACTCGAAAAGGACGCGAAGTCGTCCATTGCCATTGAAGCACCGTTTTTGGCCGTCAATTTCATGTTGGCTGGCAAGCCAGTTCAGGTCCAATTGAAATCCATTCCGCAAGATTTCGACCAGAATGGGCTGTCATCGTGTTTTGGCGCAGTAAGTCCAGAGTTGATCGATGCGCTGCATGCTGCTAAATCGGATCTGAAGTTGGCGGTTCGAATTCGCAACAAGGCATACGTTACCAAGATCATTCACAAACATGACCACTCTGGCCATAATCACGCGCAACAACCTTTGGTTGTCCCTTCGAAAAGGCGATAGGGATAGTCGATGAAAAACAAGAACCTGCTGATGTGGTCGTTTGCTTTGCTTTTTTGCACTGGTCTGTACGGAGCGGGATGGTACCACGGACACTACTATGATTTTGTTTGGCCGTTCAAAGACGGCCAGCCTTACGAGTCCGAGCTTGGGAACCACTCTGGTGATGCGCAAGATCACGCTGGACACGATCATGGTCATGATGACCACGGCCACGCTGACGCTGCAAGCGGAGATTTCTTGGAGTTGTCGGAAACAGCAAAAAAAAACCTAGGACTGTCGGATGATTTTCTTAAGCCGATCTCGCTTCAGTCGTTTCAACAGTCGATTTCCGTCCCTGCAATCGTCGTGGATAGGCCCGGCCGGACTCGGTTGCCGATCAGCGCCACGATGACTGGGATCGTAACTCACATCCATGCAGTGTCCGGGGAAGCGGTCGAGCCTGGCGATCTAATCCTCGAAATGCGATTGACACACGAAGATCTTGTCACTGCACAAAAAGACTATTTGCAGTCACTGGGTGACCGCGACATCGAACTCAAGGAGATCGCGAGAATTGAGAACGCGGCCAACTCGGGTGCGATCTCGAACAAGACGTTGCTCGATAGACAATATAGCCGGGACAAACTAGACTCGTTGTTGCGCTCTCAACGTGAATCGTTGCGATTGCATGGACTCACCGACCTGCAGATTACGAAGATCGAAACCGATCGAAGACTTCTTGCTGAGATGAAGGTCTTTGCACCGGGTCCGGATGAACATTCCGATGACGAATCTGGCGCTAGTAAGAGGCAGCCTGAGGGGAGTCATCCTGAGGGCAGTCATCCCGATGAAAAAAAACATACGCTGGTTCTACAGGACATCGAAGTCCAGAAGGGCCAAAGCGTCAACGCTGGCGAGGTTCTCTGCACGCTAGCGGACTACGAAGTTTTGTTGATCGAGGGTCAAGCGTTCGAATCGGAAGCGGGTTTGATTGCCAAGGCAAAGATTGCCAAATGGCCCCTTTCCGCTACCGTAGGAGCTGCGGATGAAATCAAGCGAATTGAGGGCCTATCGCTGAGTTGGCTAAACAACGAAATCGATCCGGCGACGCGTACTTTCAAATTCTATGTCACTTTGGCCAACGAACTGATTGACGACAATAGAAACAATTCTGGCCAACGCCACGTCGCTTGGAAATACCGTGTCGGCCAACGTATGCAGCTTGGAGTCCCAGTGGCCGAATGGTTAGAACAGATTGTGCTGCCAGTCGATGCAGTCATCCGAGACGGCATTGAGAGTTTCGTTTTTCAGCAGAATGGCGACCGCTTTGAACGAATTTCAGTCCATGAGAAACATCGTGATCAGTATTACGTGGTTGTTGAAAATGACGGGGCTATATTCCCGGGGGATGTTGTCGTATTGCGGGGTGCACATCAGATGCAAATGGCACTCAAGAGTAAGTCAAGCGGAGGTGTAGATCCTCATGCGGGACACAACCACTAGCAGTTCAACCAAATAACCATTCATGCTTAACGCCGTCCTCCAATTCTCATTGAGGCAAAGACTTGTTGTTATTGCCATCGCTTTGCTGTTGTCAGGCTACGGTGCTTGGATGGCTTTCCGTCTTCCAATCGATGTATTTCCGGACCTGGATCGCCCTCGCGTCGTGATCATGACCGAGTCCCCCGGGATGGCTCCCGAAGAAACCGAAACGCGAGTCACTTTTCCGATCGAAACGGCCATGAACGGAGCGAACGGAGTGCAAGCCGTTCGAAGCACCTCTTCTGTCGGGCTCTCGATCATCTATGTAGAGTTTAGCTTTGGAACCAACGTTCACACCGCAAGGCAAATCGTAAACGAACGCCTTGCGATGGTTTCAGGTCGATTGCCCAAAAACTCCAAACCGCAATTGGCACCTATTTCCTCTATCATGGGGCAAATCCTTGTTCTCGGTATGTGGAGCGAGGATGGAACAACGGATCCGATCGAGCTTCGAACGCAAGCTGACTGGATTGTGAGACAACGCCTGCTTTCAATTCCAGGTGTTGCCCAGGTTTTTACGATGGGGGGTGGACGCAAGCAATTTCAGGTCCAGATCGATCAGGATGCATTGGTAAAATATGGACTAACCATAGAAAGCGTACGCGTTGCCGTTGAAAGCAGTAACGAAAACGCAACTGGTGGGTATTTAGATCAACGTGGCGCCGATGAGTTGTTAGTCCGTGCGATCGGGAGAATTGAATCGATTGATGATTTAAAGCGAATTGCGGTCCCAGTACGCAACGGACGTCCGGTCGCATTGTCTATGTTAGCCAACGTTGTAGAAGCACCTCAATTGAAACGTGGGGACGCATCGGCCTTTGTTCGTGAGAGCGACGATCGCTTTAGCGGTGGCCAAGCAGTAGTGCTGACGGTCAGTAAACAGCCTGGGGCCGATACGCGGGGTATCACACAGCAAATTCAAGCTGCAATTCGCGAAATCAAACCGTCGCTGTCAGCCGGTATTCGAATTGAATCGCTCTATGCACAAGAGCACTTCATCGACCGAGCAATCGAGAATGTCATGGTGGCACTTCGCGATGGTGGCGTCCTCGTAGTGATCATCCTGTTTTTGTTTCTGATGAATTTTCGAACCACGTTTATTTCGCTTACAGCCATACCGTTGTCGCTATTGATGACGGTTCTGGTATTTCATTGGTTCGGTCTTTCGATCAATACAATGACGCTTGGCGGATTGGCGGTCGCGATTGGGGAACTAGTCGACGATGCGATAGTGGACGTGGAGAATATATTTCGCAGGTTAAAAGAGAATTCCAATCTTGAGGTGCCCAAGTCACCGTTAAGGGTCGTGTACGAAGCGAGTTTGGAGGTTCGCAGCTCCATCATCTTTAGTACCATCATTGTTTGTTTGGTTTTCCTCCCGTTGTTTGCATTATCTGGAATGGAGGGGAGACTTTTCAGTCCGCTCGGTGTCGCCTATGTCGTTTCGATTCTTTCGTCCCTGGTCGTCTCGCTGACGGTTACGCCTGTTCTTTCATACTGGCTTTTGCCATCGTCTCGGGCCGTAGCTCATAAAGCAGACAGTATTCTCCTGCGGATGCTGAAGAGCGTTATTGCCCATGTAATCCGCTTCAGTTTGCGATTTCCGGTTCTTAACATTGGTGCGGTTCTTGTCATGGTCACTGTGGCCGCTTGGTGCGTAACTCGCTTGGACCGTGACTTCTTGCCCCCTTTTAACGAAGGAGCCATTCAACTCAATGTTTTGCTTCCACCCGGAAATTCGCTGGCGACAACGATTTCTATCAACAAGACCGTTGAGCAGTCGTTGGTTGGCAACCGAGACGTTTTGAATTTTGTCCGACGAACAGGCCGCGCCGAATTAGATGAGCATGCGGAACCGGTTAGCGCGAGCGAATACATTATTGACCTTGATCCGCATTCAACGCAATCACGCGAGAAGCAACTCGATCGAATACGGTACGACTTGAAGGAGATTCCGGGAATTGTATATGCCGTTGAGCAACCGATTTCACATTTGATTTCGCACATGCTGTCTGGCGTTAAGGCTCAAATTGGAGTCAAACTATATGGCGATGATCTCGATCTCCTCAGACGCAAGGCCAATGACGTAAAGCGAATTATGCAAGAGGTCCGTGGTGTTCGCGATCTGATCGTAGAACAGCAGACGCTCATCCCTCAAATCAAGATTGAGTATGACCGTGAGCGGTTACTGTCGGTGGGACTTACCGTCGACCATCTGAACAGACTGATAGAAACGGCCATGAATGGCCAGGTTGTTTCAGAAGTGATGCAAGGACAGCGTACGTTTGATTTAGTCGTTAGGCTCAAGGACGATGCTCGTGAGAATTTTGACGTCATGAGGCGGTTGCCAGTAGAGTTGCCAAATGGTGGAACTGTGCCATTGGAATCCGTTGCAAGGATATCCCAGTCCAAGGGCCCAAACACCATCCAGCGTGAAAAGATCCGTCGCCGAATTGTAATCCAATGCAACACTGCGGACCGGGGCTTGGTCGAAGTCGTGGAAGAAATTCAAACCAAATTGAAATCGGTTGGTGCGACGTTACCGGCAGGATACTATTTTGAGTTCAGTGGGCAATTCGAAAGCCAGCAGAGGGCATCGAGGGCGATCCTTTGGTTGTTTGCACTTGCATTGGTTGGCGTCTTCTTGACGCTGTTCACGATGTTTCGCAGCATCAATCTGTCCTTGCAAGTCATGGCGGCGATACCGATGGCCTTTATCGGCTCGGTTGCAGCAATTGTACTTACCGGACAGAATCTGACGATTGCAAGCATGGTAGGTTTCATATCATTGGGAGGCATTGCTTCGCGCAATGGCATTTTGTTGATTCAGCACTACCTGCATTTGGTTAAGTATGAGGGAGAAACATGGAGCCACGAGATGATTGTCCGAGCCGGACTAGAACGCTTGGCGCCAGTCCTCATGACCGCGCTTACAGCTGGAATCGGCTTGGTTCCGTTGGTACTCGCCGCTGGCCAACCTGGCAAGGAAATCTTGTATCCCGTTGCGACAGTCATTCTCGGAGGAGTTATCAGTTCGACGTTGCTCGATTTTTTCGTGCACCCAGCACTCTTCTGGCTTTTTGGTCTGCGGTCTGCCAAACGGGCAATTGAGATTCAGTCAGAAAACTTTGAGTAAAGCGAGTCTGTTCAATGTTAAACGCTCTCAATTGCACCAGATTCCGCCGGCGAACCTGACTCACCCAGTCGCTCTCTCAGGTCATTCAGTTCACGCTGAAGATGCTGAGTGACGAGCGTTACGTCTGTACTGTGCATGATCAGATTCGCACCTGACTTAGCCCAAAATGCCTCATCGCCAACCCCTTGCCACCAATGCAGGCCGGCACCGCAGCCGTGTGCTCTGGCTTTACGAAAGATGGTCAGGGAGGCTTCAGCAAAACGTGAGTGATTGTACTGCTCTGGAATGCCGAGACTGCATGACAAATCATGAGGTCCGATAAGCACAGCATCTACACCCCCGACAGCCAACATCTCATCAAGGTTTTTGATAGCAGGCACGCTTTCAATGTTCGCAATGAAAATGGTGGCAGCATTTCGAGCCTCCAAGTAGCTTCGCAGTTCTGGCTCAAGTGACGTCGGATCACGTAACGCTTCCTGCAGTCTTGCACCTTTCAGCGGTCGATAGCGTGCAACGCCCACCAACTGTCGCATCTGCTCGGCGGTTTCCAAGTAGGGTGCTATGAACCCCGCCGCACCGCCATCGAGCACTTTGCAAGCTTCATACGGATCGGGACTGGGAATTCGAACGACTGGTGGAATGCCCATAGCTGAATAGGCATGACACATCCACGACAGAGTTCCACGATCCAGCGGCGTATGTTCTGAATCAATGAATACGAAATCGATCCCGCCGATCTTTTGGTAGGCACGAGGCCAATTCGATGACGGAGAAATGGCCGCCGTTGCATAAACCCTTTTACCTTCTCGCAACGACTGACGTACCTGTTGAGCTTCCACGATCTGCATCCCTCAAAGTAAGTGCTTGTATGAAAAAACCGCTTTGTGATGTCACGTAGGATAGTGTAAAACGACCAGAATAAACACTACTCGAAAGGTGCAACGCCAGAAAATCGGCCTTCCGTCGGAATTCAACCGAGGGCGTTGAATTGGGATTTCATCCGGCGGAGGCACAACTGGCTGCTACGCTGCGTGCAATGCGGTGAGTTGAATCTTGAGATTTCTTCTCCCCTTCTCCTCCTCGGGAGGAGAAGGGGAGTTAGAACATGAGCTTCGCGATGTTGCAGTCGCGATCGCATGAATTCGTTGTTTGGGAAAAAAAACTGCGCAAAGTAAAGTTGCTGCGATACCAGTTTCTTAACAGCCCAGGTCTAGTCTAGCCTGCGGTATTTTGGAATCCCGCTAGCTGGCTAATTACCAAGTCGACTAAGTTCGCTGCCAGTGGGATTGAGAGCTGCTCGTCATTGGTTTCATCCATGCCAGCAACGATTCTTGGCGCCGTCTTACTGGTTGCGGGAGCTGCAAGCGATGCGTCGCCCAATGAACTGCTAAGTAACGATTGAAACGAGTCTTGAGAGTTCAGGTTTTCTATAGCCAGAGTCTCGCAAGGCAATATTTGAACCCTTTCGACAACCACTGTTGTCCAGTTTCCTACAAAAGTCACACTCGAAGATGACCGGACGCTTGCTAGGTTATTTGCCACAGAACCGGTCGGATCGGCAACGGTGAACATTGTGCAGTTGGTTTGCAGTTGCGACCAGCTTAGTGGCGATGGATGTGATGTTCCCCATGGGTTGTGAAGCGAGAAAGTATCCGTCGACGAATTGTAACTCGTAACAACATAGGCGTGTCCGCTTACCACACCGTCCGTAGTACTAGAAGCAGTTCCGAGGGTCACCGATCTGCCCGCAGATATTGCATCAACGAGCGTCTGCTTTGGTGTACTTGAAAATGCGTAATTGGATGAATTGGCCCCCAAGACCTGTGCGTTGACGTAGGACATCCATCCGCCTTCGATGGATGAATAACGATTAGTACCGTCTCGTCCTTCGTTGCCAGTCTCGTTCCACTGAGCGTAGGCTTTTTCCGCCAGGGCTATCCAGACAGTTGTAGCTGTACTGGAAATACTTTGACCGTAGCCCGAGTACTGCAGTTGGCCACTCGAGTTCGCCGGTAGTCGGCGATTAACAGTCACATAGTCGGCTGGTCCAGAAGCCGTCGGATAAAAACGAACAGTGTAAGTGCCGTCGCTGTTATCGATGAACAGGTTTCGAACTGCGTCTGGATTGTGGTCTGCGATCGATACAAGTGAGGCGATAAAGTAGCAGTCTCCAAGTTGACCTTGTCTGGCATCATTTCTAGAAGGTGTCCCATTGAACAGATTTCCAACCACAGTTTGGTAGCTCAAGCCGGAACCGGCTAGTACCGGCTCATCGGCTCCAAGAAACCACTTGTCGACCAAGTTGTTTAGAAGCGTAGACGAACTACCTGCAGCTAAGTTTCCTGCGGATTGCCCCTTAAAGACACCATTTGCTGGACTGCTGTTGACTACGTCTTTTGCTAATTCTCGCACATACACAGGCATCGCGTAAATCGAACTGGTTGACGAAATATACTTTAGGTCCTCCAATTCGGTCGCGTCCACAACGCCATCGCTGCCAGCGCTGCGAAGCACTTGGATCATTTCCGTTCGCGTAAGCTGGCTGTCGGAATAGAGTGTGCTGACGAGACTTGCAAGCGCAGAGTTGTGAAGTGGACCTTGGGGTATAGGAGTCGGTGTAGGAATTGGTGTAGGGGTTGGTGCAGGGGCAGGTGCGGTTACCGTAACGCTGGCTGTCGCGGAAAATTTGCTAACCTTGGCCGTAATCGTAAAGGTGCCCAATCGTGTTCCAGCACTCAGTAAACCATTGCTTGTGATCGTTCCACCTGTGGTACTCCAAGTGGCGGATGGCTGATTTGCAATAGACTGTCCGAACTGATCTAGAGTTTGATAACGAAATTGTTTACTTGTATTGGTTTCCAAACTCGCGGTACCTGGTGTCACTTCAAGGCCACTTACTGTCTGTAATACGTTGATCACATTGTTTAAAGTTGTGGTACCTGAAATAGCGCGAATGGAATAGGTACCGGCTCGATCAAACGAAATGTTGACTTCATTTCCTGTCTGAATGAGGGTTGCTGAAGATCCAGTGGGTGACGTGACCGTTGTCCAATTGAAGCTTGGCTGCGTGGCCATTGGTTGGCCAAACTGATCCAAGCCACGACTTGCGAGTTTGACGTCGCGTCCAGCTACCGAGACTGCTGTGTCGCCGCTGACTTGCCGATTGTTGGCTAAGACTGCGACTGCACTGGTCAAGACCTGAGACACTTCAAACGATACGATATAGCTAGCGCTACCCGATTTGGCTCTCAGCGAATACGAACCTACACGATTGAAGGTAACGGTAGCGACGTTCGAAACCATGCTTACGGTAGCTGATCCACCAGAGGGCGCTGAAAGAGTGGACCAAGTCACATTTGGAGTCGTGACGATTGTATTTCCAAATTGATCGACGGCTCTAACTATTAATCGTTGGTTTAAAGCTGCCACGGAGATAGGTGAACTGGAACTCACAGTCGTACCTGTGGGAGTTAACAAAGTAATCGATGTAAGAGTCTGGTTTACAGTGACCGCAATGTCCGCTTGAATCGTCCCGGACTGAGTGCGTAGCGTGAAAGCGCCTGCTCGATTGAAGGTAGCGGTAGCGGCGTTTAGATTAATTACAAAACTCACTGTGCCACCGACTGGAACGCTGCTTGCCTGCCAGGTAATCGTCGGTTGTGTTTCCAAAACCTTTCCATATTGGTCGAGTCCAACGGCGGAGAGACCGAGACTGCTGCCTTCAACAATCATGGAGCTATTCGGCACAATGACGCGGCCTGCTGCATTTCGAAAACCAATGCTCGTAAGTGTCGGGATGACCTTGGCAGCGAAGTTAAATGACGTCGGTCCGCTTTGAACTCGAACTGAGTATTCACCGGCGCGAGTAAAGGTCAGAGTCGTCACGCCATTAACTTGTAGAGCAGTTATTGTGCCACCGCTGGGTGCTGTCGTTGCAGTCCAATTTATTCGTGGCAACGTTGTCATCGCATTACCGAATTGATCGAATCCGCGAACGACAAACTGCTGAGCCATATACGTGACTTCAACTGTTTGACTTGGATCGACAGCCGTACCTGATGGCGTCGCTAAATTGATAAACGTAAGGCTTTGGGTGACTTCTATCTTTACATTTGTTGCTACTGAGCCTGTCTGCGCTTGCAGAGTATAGGTGCCTGCTCTATTGAAAGATGCAGCTACAGAATTTCCGTTTGGTGTCAACGTAGCGGTCCCGCCCGTTGGTGAGTTTGCTAACCGCCAGCTAACACTCGGCTGCGAAGGTAACGCAACGCCGAATTGATCGAGTCCTTGAATGGTAAGGCTCTGTTTTGTTTCGCCAGTTCGGACGGTATTGCCGGGAACAACAGCCTTTCCATCGGGCGTTTTGACTACGAAGCTAGTCAGCGTTGGCTCAACGTTGAACTGAAGTGAAGACGTGGTGGAAAGTCCTTGAGTATCCGAAATCGTCACGCTAACTTGATACGCACCGGGTTTATTGAAGGTCAACAAGTTGCTTTTCGCAGCATTGGATTTGTTTGCGGCGAAGTAGACAGATCCTCCAGCAGGCATCTCAACGATTTGCCAATTGTACTTTAGCGATGTTTCTCCCCCGTTGTCCGCCCCTAAGACGTTTAGTGACGCGGTTCTTCCCGTAACAACTGTGCCGCTGGTTAGTTGCAGAGGGGTCGCGACCGTTGGCGGAGAATTCGAAACAATCTGTGTGGTTCCGAACACCCCAGGCGTGCTAAGCAATTGTAGATTTGAGGCGATGCTATCGATCGAGTTCATCAATCGAGATTCAAGCTGTTCTATTCCAAGCTTTGTCGTCGTGCGGCTTGAGTTCTGTCTTTTTTGAGACCGTTCGGAACGAATTGACATGAAGCCCAATCCTCGATTTTGTTGAGAAAGTTTCGATACAAGGGGAAAGTTAGTTCGAAAAAGGACCGAGAGCAAATTTGATATTTCCAGCGATCCGAGATCCGTGGGCTTGCGTTTCAGAAAGCCATGACTGACCGGAACAGTCGTTACAATTGGAACAAGTTGGTCTGATTTTTAACCGATCGAGGCCTCAAGCCTCGATCGCGGGCGCTATGGAGGCGGACAGGAGTGTTTGCGTTTGCCGCGGAGATGGAAGCGTTCAATGCGTGTCAGCCGCTGCGCGGGTTAAACATTAGCCGCAAACAACTATCGCATCGAAGAGAACAATACCGTCGCTACAATGAGGAATAGCAATAGCAAAAAAATAGCCGCGATCACACCCGTTAGCTTCGTATAAGAAAACGGTGCCGTTCCAAATACTTCGCCTGTTTGGCCGTTGACCAAGACACGAAAAGGTTGATTACGATAAAGATAGACCAATATCCACACGGGCAGGAGTATTGGCTCGCTCCTCATGTCTTGAATTCGCACATTCGCATCTAGATTTCGAACGCGGCCTGGTATTGTTTGCTGTGACTGCGTTGCCTCGTATTGTTCAACTAGCGCTGAGGCATTCATTCGAGCGTCTCTGCGAGTTACGCGAAACTCTTCGACGATTACATTGTTCAAATCGATCGATTCTGGACTGACAGCTTCAGAGAGATCAAATGGAGCTATCTCTTGCACTTCCGTTGGTGTGAGCGTCCCGCTTGCTCCAACTAATACCCCCTCGTAGTTGCCAGCCCGAGTCCCCGACATTGGGTACCAATTGCCTCTCGCGCCGACCGGTACAGCCGAACTATCTGCCGTCCAAGCGGTCTCGGTCGTAGCTGAGAACACCCAAAAGGGAACGTAAACCTGAGTCACTTTGCTGACAGTCGATTGCTGTGACGCATCGCCGGGCTTCCAAAACCCTTGATTGAGCCAATTGCGCAAAAGCGATTCCGCTTGTGCCTGATCGACTCGGAAAGGAACGACTCCAGACGGTTTTAATGTTCGGGCATCCGACCGTGAAGACATTTTCTCGCTGCCACAAAACGGGCACCGAAGCGTTTTCGCAGACGCGTCGTAGCTCATCGAGGCACCGCATTGCTCGCACCGAAAGCTCATGACACTTGCCAGTTGAGTCGTCGTGGTCGGCGGAATGGCGATACCAACGCCTTCTGCATCAACTCCTTTGGTGTTCTCCGTTCCGCAGTTGCTACAAAACAAATCTTCGGCATCGAGATAAGTACGACAGACGGTACAACGTGTCTCTACGTTCATTCGCCAAATCCCGGTTGGTTCATGACGATTACTAAACCTATGAATATCATGACGAGCAATACGACTGCAATGACAACGGCAGCAATCCTCGACCCGGACCAAGGTTTCTCACCAACCATTTTGCCAGTCTGTCCGTTGACTAAGAATCGATAAACTTTGTCGCCATATCGATAGCTCAAAACGTGGATCGGTAACAAAATTAAATCCGAACCGCCTACTTCCAAATCGGTCTGTACCGTTAGGCCGGATCGAGTGTCGCCGGGCAAAAACCGGCTTATTGCATTGCGTTCTCGGTTTCGGAATTCCTGCTGTGTTGTCGCTAGTGCAGCCTCCTTGCTAACGGAATACTCCTCCGACATCCAACCGGCCAGATACATCGGTCGATATCGCATCATCGTATTGAGTTTATACGGCTGAATAGCCAGTGCTTCCTCTTGTGGTAAGCCTTTGGAGGCGGAGACCATGTAGCCTGAATAGTATCTGCGATAGATTCCCGACAAGGGCCACCATTCGGTTTCTTGGACCGTTCGCGTTCTGACCTCTGTCTTGCCGTCTGAGTTCTTTACGGTGTACGTTTCCGTTCGATACCAATATTCACCGATCTGCGCAGACCACTCGCTTTGAGCGATCATCGAGAAGTGCCAAAAAGGAATGTAAATTCCCTGTTGTTTCTCGGTCGCGGCTTTCCGGACCAAGTCGCCGGGCCGAAAGAAGCTGTTCTTGCCAATCCATTGAAAGAACATTTGCTGTGCTGTTTCACGAGTGACTTCAAAGCCAATGATAAATTCGGGACGTTGTGATGTGCGTTGTTCCGACGATAGCTCCACCACGTAGGTGGAGTCACAAAACGGACATCGGAGACTGCGTTGATCATTGGGAGAGTCGACTTCGCTACCACAGTTATCGCAACGAAATGTTTTGGTCGAACCCGAGGATATGTTCTCCTGAGTCTTCACCTTGGAGTTAGCGGAAGTCTCAGTCGTACGTTTTCGAGGGTCGTCAAGAGGGTTCTGGTTCGGTGTCTCGAAAGGAACGCCACACGAGACACAAAAACGCGAACCGACCTGTCGTGGAGTTCCGCAAGCCGCACATGGCATGAGTGAGCTTGCTAGTGACCGATTCGGGTCGTGAAGAGGATCGTAGTCGATTACCTGTGCATTGACGATTTCGCCCGAATCCTGGATTGTGGGCTTTTGCAAGAAACGCTTGCTCATGCTGGCTTTTGCGAAAAGTGTTGGGGCATCGTTTGCTGCGGAACTACGTCTGGGGAATCGAGCTATTTTCTGGTAAAATGATTCGATTGGAAATTCCAAACTTGCAAAAAAATCTGACATTGGCCGCGAGCACGCTACGGATCAATAGTCCGACCGCTAGTGGAGAGTCAGAGTCAAAAATTAGCGTTCCCGACATCACGCGGAGCGTGATGGGTACGTACTCATCACGCTCCGCGTGATGGTTCCGAGCATCGCAACCCGAAAACTTGAGTTTGACGCTCCACTAGTGTAGTTGAATTCGTGAGAATTCAACGCAATCCTGAATTCTCACGAATTCAGCTACGGTAAGGAATTAGCTGCCGCTCGACTCATTGCGAAAAAGACACTATGGCACGAAAGCACGTAAAGACTTCTAGATCGCAAAATTCGAGACGTCGTTTTCGCCCGGGTACAGCTCCTGGTTCGATGATCGTCGACCCGAATGCAAATCCGACGAGCATTCGTGTGATGGCGTTTGGAGGATCCGAATTCCTCGAACGGGAAATTAAAGACATTGCAGAGATTCGCTCTATCTTGGTGGCTTATCGAAGCGTGTGGATCGACGTCATCGGACTTGGGAGCGAGGAAAATCTCGCGGCAATCGCTCAACTGTTGCACCTACACCCGCTTGCTATGGAGGATGTCGTCAATGTGCATCAGCGATCCAAAGTAGATGAGTTCAACGATTCCATTTTCGTGGTTTCTCGCATGGTTGATGGCGACGATGCTTTGCAAACGGAACAATTGTCTTTTTTCTTAATGAAACACGTGCTTTTGTCCTTTCAGGAGCGACCAGGCGACTGCTGGGAGCCATTGAGGCAGCGCATTCGAACCCATCGCGGCAAAGTTTGCGATTCGGGTGTCGACTACCTGTTGTACGCTCTGCTCGATGCCGTAATTGACAGTTATTTTCCGGTGATGGAACGACTTGCTGAACTAGTAGACAAGGTCGAGGCTGAGATTATCGACGGTTTGCACCCATCTCAGATGCGCCAGATTCATCACTTGCGAGGACAGCTTTTGGCGCTGCGAAGAGCGATTCGCCCTCATCGTGAAATGGTCAATGAATTGATTCGGGATACGTTACCGCACATTAGTCCAGAGACACGAATTCATTTGCGAGATTGTTATGATCATGTGGTCCAAGTGGTGGATGCCGTGGACACTTATCGTGAATTGACGTCCGACATGCGTGATTTCTATCTTTCCAGTGTGAGCAACAGCATGAACGAAGTCATGAAAGTCTTAACCATTATCTCGACCATCTTCATACCGCTGTCGTTCATCGCTGGCGTTTACGGAATGAATTTCGAACCTTCGTCCCCATGGAATATGCCAGAATTGAAATGGCATTACGGATATCCATTTTCGTTAGCCCTTATGGGACTCGTTGCGTTTGGATTGCTTATCTATTTTCGAGGCCGCCGCTGGCTTTGAGCCGCAACGCACTAGCGCGGATTATTCATGCAAATGCAAACTAAAGTGGCCCCGGCTGCGTATAAGTTG
This sequence comes from Pirellula sp., assembly GCA_043744075.1. Lineage (GTDB taxonomy): Bacteria > Planctomycetota > Planctomycetia > Pirellulales > Pirellulaceae > JBKCUI01. The sequence continues at coordinate 15,618 of JAYTVL010000425.1, forward strand.
TTAGTTTACAACACCTTACCCGC
>JAYTVL010000426.1:0-15639 GCA_043744075.1 Pirellula sp.
ATGTAATTGCCGTAGGGGTCTTGCTGCCAGTTGATGAAGTGCTCTTGCGGTGTGACGCTGAGCGAATACGACAGAATCGGCGTACGCGCATGCGGCGCCACAAGTCTTTCGTCAAGCGATCCCTAATCAAACTTGTCATCTCACCCAACGCATCAATCGCCAGAAAGTCTGTCAAATGGAATTGGGCCCAATCGATCCCGTTTGAAATCACGGAACGAAAACTGCCGTCCGGCGTGAAAGAGTAAATAGGTACTATTCGTGCCAGGCACGTGCTTGGCACGAATGGTACTATCGAAGGGCCGCTCGGCCAAATCGAACGGAGTTCCATTTCAACTCTATCGCGACACTTTCAAAAGCGAATTTCGAAGATAAAAACGAAGTCGATCTGGGACAATATGCTCCAAAATACTCCGAACGTCTTCCTGATTGACAATCGGGTTGTCCTGATCGTCCGAGATCCGAAGTTCGCCAGATTGTTGCCTTTCAATGAGTTCCTGCAGAACCATGGCAGGTGTTCTTGAACCATCTAAAAGCGGAAGAATATGTAGATCTACTGGAGCAACTTGGACAATGTCGTGACGCTGATTGACGACGACTTGTCCAAGTTTTGCGCTGCGTCGAACATAGCGGTTAACACTTGGGAATGAATCGGAATCATTCTGAGAGACCGACTCTAACGGTGCGACCGACAGTTCTAGTAGTCGACCACTGCTGGAGGCAAAAGCAGTAAGCAACGACGCTTCAAGTTTTCTTTTTTGCTCATCGACGTCCTCTACTTGTGCATTCTGAAGACTCTCGTCAAGAGTCTCCTGAATTGTATCCGTTATGAGTTGGCTAACCCTCGTTCTCGCTGGCCATGCTTGTGCGAGCTTCATCAATGTGACTTGAGTAGTCCTGCTTGGCGTGGTAATTGATAGACCATCTGTTAAAGCAAACTCCAATTGACCGCTCTCAACACCCTCGCCCGTTGCCGGACGAGCAATGGTCGGGGAAGCAGCATACAGACCGTTCAGCAGTTTTCCGTCTACATCGTAATTCGGATTGGCGCTTGCATGACAAATGAGTGTTTGTCGAAAAGCGCGATTGCGTACGAAGTCCATGTACTGCTCTTTTTCAAGCAGGTTTGGTGCGATGGATTCGAGCATTTCCTGAACTTCGGGCGCAAATGACATAGAGGCTACCATCGATCCAAAATCGGTATCACCCAAGTATCGCAAACCATGTTCATCCAATCGACCACAAAAATCCAAGAACCATAACGGATCGTTATGTTGCTCCAAATGCTCATGAAAGATATAGGAATCCGAGTGCCGCCGAAGAAGTTCTTGTTGCTCGTAGAGCATTCGACCATAGGCGTTGTCCGTAGTCCTGGTGGCCTGAACTAGAAAGTCGAGCAGTTCGCGAGCTCGCAAAATGCGATCCTTAGGCGACTCTTGGTGATGACGACTCACATGATAACGCATCATGTCTCGTACCGCGCCGCGCTGCCTCCAGCCCGGATGAGTGTTGTAGCTGATGTACGCGATACCGCTTGCAGTTAGTTGAGATGCGCAGATTTGAAGAATTTTTTCCTGCACTTCAGTTGAGACCCAGGAGTAAACACCATGGCAAAGTACATAGTCGAATTCGCCATACGATTCGTCGATATCGAGGATACTCGATGCGTGGAGTCGGAGGTTGTCGATTTTCAGTACTTCGACAACTTCTAAACCGCCAGCGATTTGCTTCGCAGAATAATCAACGCCCACAAATTCACAGTCTGGTTTATCGATCGACATGGGGACCAGATTTCCCCCTGCGGCACAGCCAAGCTCCAAAACACGATACGGACGCATGGGTGGGGTCAGCCCAAGCAACGTAGCGATCGTAGCAAGATGATCGGGATGGGATTGCGAGTAGGGAAAACTTGGATACGGAACTTCGTCATAGCTGTTGAGTGATTCTGGTTCAGTCATTTGCTTTCTCGGTTGCTAGTAGTCGTTTCAACTAGTCTAACGGAAAGCACGTAGACGCGTTTCCACAGTAGCGGTACACCGCGCACCTCATAATCGAATACGACGCGAGTACCTACTTCGTAGCTTTGAGCTTCGGTAGAATTGAGCAGAGCAACCACGGACTCTTTAGAATCCTCGATATGGATTTCAACGAGATATCCCTCGGCGATCGGAATTCTGGTTGGTTGCCGAAACCCCGCGCGATCTCCTGCATGGAATTGTGTGTACTCACCCGGTGGCTTGTAGTTTTTGCTCGTAATAACGCCATTGGCAAACAGCCTTGGAACAGGCCGCAAGAATACAAGCCAGATTGATCCCGCCACAAAAAGCATGAATGCCGCAAAGATAAATTGCATTTTCGTTTTCAGAATGGCTCAATGAAAATAGAGAAAATCGCTTCATAGTGTCAACGACAGCGTCTGTAACCCGCCTTGGATTATCCTACCATTGTAAAGAGGCCAATTCGCTTGCGGATACGTCGAGCGTCTGGAACTTTATCCGCTCTTCAGCCGTTTTTCTAATAACTCCTCCGGCAGGCCTTAAGAATGACGCAGAATCGCCAGCGGAAACGTACTCAATCAAAGCATACTTTACTTAGTTGTATGTGATCCATTAAGTTGTTCTGATCACAAAGCATCCAGCAACGGCGCTTTGCCCCCTCGCAAAATTGCGATTTCGTTGCGAAGCAGATTCCTTCACTGTGGTACAAAGGCAATTTCCCCAAGATCCAGATGCGATCGCAGCGCAATTCCCGCAGTCCCCAGGCCAGCTTCGCCATGCCCAACGTATGGTTGGCAGAAATGGGACTGTATGACATTACCAGCGTCGAAACCGGAGTTTTACCCCGTGCAATTTGAGTTTTACTTTAACGTGAGCCGTATACGGACCCGTACGTACGGTTCTGTGAGAGGGCTGAATCGGACTAGTTACCCCGATTCGCCCTACTCGACTATGGATTCGCCGCTGCTCACAATCACGGATAGGGCCTAATATCGAACGATCTACCCAATACAGGTCAATCTTGTCAACGCGGAACTGTCCGTGTATTGCGAGTCAAGGGACCTAGTTAACGGCTGATCGTCAAAAATACTCACAAAGGGTTAAGATGTTCTCAACAACTTGGACAGTTGGTCAACAGCCAATTTTTGGTTACGTGTTATCAAGGTGTATCGGGAAAGGGACATTTGGGGAGATTTGGATAGCGACAGGGCCAGGCGGTTTGTCAATTGCACTGAAACGAGTACCTCTGGCCAAAAACGCTGAGTCTGGAGTCGCGGAAATGGATGCCTTCAAGCCTGTTGAAAATGTGTTGAATGCACACTTGATTTCGATTCACGGCAGTTGGCTCATCGACGATTTATTTGTCATTGGCTACGTGCTTTCGGACGAAGGTCTGTCCAAGACATCGAAAGCGACCACACAACTAAATTCAGATTTGGCGCTCGGTGCCGAGGCTACTCCTCTATTTACCGATGCTTCAGAAGCGATCAATTTTTTTTGCCGTTCGGTCCTCCAGTCAAATAGCCAAAGGGAGGACGCGAATGACGCGAGTGCGAAAGTTATCGGCGCGACGCCCGCACCTGTTCCGAGCACTGCTTCATCATCCATCCACGAAAAGCTGAAGAGGATCCGGAGACGTCCTTCTCGCCCATACCTGAGATTTGAGCCGCTTACTTCTGATCCTGCCTATGTAACTCTTCCATTTATCATCGGAGTCATAGGAGATTTTACTGGACATTCGAATAATAAATGGGCACTTGCACATCGCAAATTCATTCAAATCGATCGCGATAACCTCAACGATGTCTTAAGCGCCTTTGCGCCGGAGCTTCATCTGCAAGTTGTCAATACGCTGGTGCAAGGCGATGAGCCACTCTCAGTTCACTTGCGTTTCCAATCCATGGACGATTTCCATCCTGCGTCTGTTGCCAAACAAGTCACGCCACTCCGCGTTTTGTTGGAGAAGAGGGCGAAGTATTGCGAACTGCACGCCATCGCCGAGCGGGCATTCGAACCCGGAGCTGATCGGTCTGCAGCTGTACCGCCCCTAGCTGTCGCCGAGCTTTTGTATGAGTTGTTTCCAGACGGAGCTCAATGGAATGAAGACCTCCAAAAAAAGTTGTCCATCGAGATCGCACACTTCGATGCAGTTGTCAGCGCTCAATTGGCTGCGATCATGCACACTTGGGAGTTTCAAAAACTAGAAGGTAGCTGGAGAGGATTGCAGTATTTGGTTTATAACAGCGAGACAAGTGCAGAGCTCAGATTGAAGGTCCTGAACATCACAAAACGTGAGTTGCAGGAGGATTTGGGTGCAAGTGATGACCGAGTTCATAGTCAAATATACGAAAAGATCTACACAAGCAATTTTGAGGATCTGGGCGGCAGTCCCTTTGGTGCGATTATTGCCGATTATGAATTCCAGAATCATCCCGATGACATGACGATGCTCCGAAATTTGTCAACCGTTGCGGCGGAAAGTTTCTGCCCAGTTATTGCTTCGGTTGGCTGTGAAATGTTTGGGTTTGAGTCTTGGTCGGAATGGAACGAGCCACGGGACATAGTAAAGATCTTTGACACGCCGAGCTACGCGAGTTGGAGGAGTTTCCGAGAAAGCGAAGAGTCGCGTTTCGTTGTCTTGACCATGCCTCGATCGCTTGCAAGACTTCCGTATGGTTTCAATACCAAGCCAATCGATGAATTCGGTTTTGAGGAAGTACCGTTGGATATGGACGGCGCACCGATTGCGATTTCCGACAGAGATTACTGTTGGATGAGCACTGCGTACGTGATGGGTGCGCGGTTAACAGACGCCTTTGCTCAATTTGGTTGGTGCACCAAAATTCGCGGTGTTGAGGGTGGGGGCAAAGTTGACAACTTGCCAGCACATGTCATACGAACCGCGAATGGTGATCTTGAAATCAAATGTTCGACTGAAGTATTGATTGCGGAGCGACGCGAATTGGAAATTAGCAAATCTGGATTCTTGCCTTTATGCCATTTCAGGGAAACGGATTATGCCGTATTTTTCGGTGGACAAACGACTCAAAAACCAAAAATGTACGAAGGCATCGGTGGGGACGACGCGACAGCGAATGCAGCCATTGTTGCGAGGCTTCCCTTTATCCTTGCGACTTCTCGATTCGCTCATAACATCAAAGTGATTGCCCGTGATATCGGGCCTTTTATGGAGCGACCCGAATTCGAAAAGTGGCTTAACAACTGGATTATGAACTATGTAACTACCAGCCACAAATCATCTGAGGAAAAGGCTACTCACCCGCTTGCGGATGCAAGGCTCGAAGTTTCAGAAGTCCCCGGGCTGTCAGACGAGTACAACGTAGTAGCCTGGCTTCGACCTTGGTTGTTGTTCGAAGAATTAAGTCATTCCATCCGGATGGTGATAAGATTGCCTTCTTGCGCATTTCGTTAGGCAATATGAACATGACTAGTAACACGCCATAACCTAACGAGCTTTCTCGATTCGTCGATGTATGTACAGCCGTTTTTCTCCGGCTTTTTCGAGCTCGTATGTCTGCCTTTGAATCGGCGTTCATCGACGGTTCTCAATTTTGATGGTCATGTTCTTTCGAATTCGATTCACTGTAGCTTGGACGTGTCCGCCGAACTAAGCAACAACAAAACATTCGGTGGCAGATCGCTGGCCTCGTGCGAAACTTCGATTCCGCAGCATTGCTGCCGCCTTGAGACTCTGAGGCGAGCCCGCAGCTCCGCTTCGACCGAAGTATTTTTTGAATTTCCAGACGAGGTCAACCCACATCCGACCATCGATTCCAATCCGTTTCAAGATCGTTTCAAGATCGGAAGGAATTTCGGCTCTCTGAACGCTGCCTCGCTGTCGTCCTGTCCAATCGAGCAGCGTCAAATAATCTCGTAGCTCCAGCGACAAGAAACCTTTGTCGCTAGCGCGAACGCCGGTTTTGCTCGACTGAGGCCCCGGTTTAGCTCGTTCGTTGATGGTGAGGGGCGCCAACCACGCGTCGCGCAAGATAGAATGACCCTTGCGCTTTTTAGCAGCCGCATTTCGCTTTCGTACCTCATCAGGTGAAGATGAGCGTAGTATGCGACCAGCCTCTTCTGTTGCGATGGCAACCAACTCGGCTGCTGCCGATGGGATCATTGCACCTTGGAGCGACTTAATACGGTCATATGCAGAAGTGTGGAGTGATTCTTCAGGGGTTTCCGCCATTGCAGCTCGAATCGGATTTAGATCGACGTACATACTACAGGCTAGCAAACCAGCTTCGTCGGTGATAGCAAGTGATTTGAAGCGACCTTCCCAGAAATGGCCAGTAGCTTCGTCTTGTTTGTTTGCAAGTCGAGCGATGGGTTCGCAGAGTGCTTTCATAAACCACGAAGGATTGGAAAGTCGGACACGGATTTCTTGGATACGTTCGGCATTGTTAGCTAGAGCCTCGACGTCTGTGGTAGTAGGGTCAGCCAATTGTTCATCGATTCGTCGGCCAGGGAACACGCGCAGCCAGCGAAGTGCAACGTCGGAATCGGACCAACCGGCGATGACATCGGGTCGCGTTCTAACGACAATATGCAAGTGATTCGAGAGAATAGCGTAAGTCAGCACGTCGACACCGAAGACAGAAGCAAGACGTTCCATGCGACAACGGATCCACTCCCGTCGATGCTCGTAGTTCTTGCCAGAAACCGTATCTTCACCGGCCAAGTAAGCCCTTCTGACGCATCTTTGGACAAGATGGCAAATACAAACCGATTTTGGGTCAAACTGTTCGTTACGGGGCAATCGCGGCATAATGAATCTCCTTCGATGTTTCGCGGAACCTTGGCATGCCAAATCTCCTGTGCAAGGCAGTGTACCATTCAGCCGACTCCCAGTCAATAGGTGCCTGGCACCTACCGAGTCAATAGGTGCCTGGCACCTACCGAAGGGCCTCATGGCACCTACCGAAGGGCTACGTAACACCTCGGGCCAAAAAGAACGAGACCTAACAAACCCTGTCATGCACCCACGAATGGCCCGGCGCTCACTGATTAGCCGGCCGTGCCCTACTGCATCTGAGTAGAATTTGAAACGAGAATTTCACCTGAGAACACAATTGAATCATCAACTAATTTCACGCGACTTACACTATTTATCCAGAACCGAAGATGTTGAGGATCTTGGTTTTTAAAGAGTTCTTGAATTGCGTCAAGCGCGGTGTTTTTTGTCAGAAACTCTTCAAGCACTTGTGGATAATTATCCATAAGCAAGTTTAATGGTGGCCATTCCAACTCTCGCAATCGCAAATCAGTTTCATCCGTCTCTGATCGAAATTGTTGATCGTCAATTCCATATTCGGTGTAGTACACGCCAAATGCAGACAGGAGTTCATCTCGATGAACGATCAATTTGTACGGAACAATTGAATAGCCTACGGCTGATCGTCCAAATCCGCGTTCTCGATAGCTAACGGTTTTTATATCTACAATATTGCCGTCTACTTCACATTTCATATTAACTTCCTAAGGGGTGGGTCCCCTAACTACAGTTTTATCTCCTGTAGGGGACGTTTCGATAATGGAACCGTCTGGCAAATAGGTTACGGAACCAGACGGATGATAAGGCTGTCCGGCGCGTTCATCTGGTGGTTGTCGTGTTCCACTCCGTTGGAAGAATTCCTCTGCAGATTGAATCACAGGAATATTTGGAGTTTTGTTGCCCGGTACAATTTTTGGATGGTTAGGATCGGTGGGAATCGCACCTTCTGTTTTCTCTCCAACAGCTTGGATCTTTTTGTTTAGTTTGCCAGCCTGATTCGGGTTCAGTCCATTGTAACCTAAATCTAAGTCACTTGTTGGTTTTGCGTCCCCCCGAACTCTGCTTCCGCCAACTACAATATCCGATCCTTTTCCCATTGCACCTTCGACAATTACTCGAGCTTGTGCTTCCGGCATTCCAAATCGTGCCATCAGGTCTTTGACGGCTGCATCCTTTACGGATTGTGACGCAGGTGGCCCCACCTTGGGTTTCGGGCCTTTTTCGCAATCCGGGTCGTCGGGATGGTCCCCTCCGCACGTCAAGCAAGCCAGCCCAAGTGGGTCGACGTCCTTCAATGGGTTAAAAGGATAGGCGTAAACATTATCCCCGCCCGCAATCCCGATCGGATCACTTTGAATATATCTTCCAAGCTTTGGATCGTAAAATCGAAAACGGTTGTAGTTCAATCGAAGATCATCGTCCCAGTAGTGACCTGGGAACCGAAAATGGAAATCGATCCGATTGTTGTGAGACAATTTGGCTTCGCCGAAGGGCTCGATGCGTGCTTCCCATACTACGTTTCCGCCCGCATCTTCCACGCAAGCTGGTGTGCCAATTTGGTCGCTCAGTATAATAAATCGCTTGCCTGAAGTAGGCTCGGCTTTGATCGATTCGTATTCTACAAACATCATGGGCGTTAGCGCCAAAGCATCAGAATAGATATACAGCCGAAATTTTCCGTCCGCAGAGATCTCACCCGCTAGATGGTCGGTGTTCCAAACGTACTCGGTGGTTAGGCCGTTGAATGTCTTGCGTGCGCGGCGCCCCATCGCGTCGTATTCGGCCTCCCATACTCCCTTTCCAGATTCCACGCGAACGAGTTGGTCGCGACTGTCGTAGAAATACTGGATGGCATCGTTTGAGCTGGTTCGACTGCTTATATGATTTCGATCGTTGTATGCGAACGATTCGCCATCTGCATTTTGGATACGATTGCCCGACTGAATCGTGACCTGATTCAGGCCAGGTTGCCTTAACAAGTTATTGGCGGGATCAAAATCGAATTCTTCTCGAACGCCGTTTGAGAGCGTGCGCGATCGCAAGCGGTGAGCCGCATCGTAAGTCTGAGTCGAAGTACCCCGAATCGAATCATTGATTCGACGAAGCTCTCCTTCCCCGGACCATTCGTATTCACGACGCCATCTGGGGTGACCATGTCGTTCGACCAGCTTCGATTCACAACGTCCAAGAACATCGTACTTGATCGTCTCGACAGTTCCGTTGCTAAATTGCCGTTCGACAGTTCCGTCAATTAGGTTACGGACGCGATGTTTGCCTCCCATCGGATCCGTTATGACCAACGCTCCGTCTTCGGCAAGCTCGTGACGTGTCTCGAAATTGTCTAGCCACAAGCTTTCGCCAAATTGGCGCCAGCCTCGATATCGATGCTCAACACCCTTCCCATTGCGCTTTTCGAGACAGCGATTTCCGAATAAATCGTACTGGTATGCGATTGCATCCTTTTTCGTCTCAGCCGCTAAGTACCTACCGTTTGGATCGTATGCATACGAATAAGTATCACCTGAACTAAGGGAACGTTTAACCGGTAAGTTTCCTGGCCCGTACTCGAGTTCGACTAAAAGTCGTCCGTCGGCGGCATATTTCTTAAGTAAATTCCCGGCTGCATCTCGTTCGTATCGTTCTCGCAATTGGCCATGACGGCGAACTTCAATCAAAGAGTCTTTCAGGTCATAGCTGTATTCGCTTCGCGTACCGCCTCCGTCGACAAAAGAGGTTATGTTTTCTTGCGAATTGTACTCCATTCGATTGGCGAAACCGATCGGATTGGTCTCGCAAACCAAGTGGTTCCAGGATTGGTATTCGTACTTCCAAACGCCGCCATCGAAATCGACATACTTGGTGACGTTTCCATTGCCGTCGTACATCCATCGTCTTTTGCGACCTTGACGATCCACTTGATGGATGAGGTCGCCCGTTGCGTCAAATTGTCGTCCGCTACTCGGTTCCGGCCACCAATTGCGGCCAACTACAAATCCCAGGTTTTGGCTGGAATACAAATTGGCTTTCTCGAAGTAATTCGAGGGGCGCTCGTTCTTCTCGCCTGGATCGGACTCAACGGCTGGTTTTGCGGCAGCAATAGTAGTGATCGCTTCTATATTAATCAATCGACCGAACTCATATTCCGCAGCGTTTTGCGCGACTCGGTGGTGCAGCGGATTGGGAGCATTGAGATCAACTGGCTGGGCTTGAAAGTGTCCCAACGGATCCACTTTGCCGATGGTTGCTCCGGCGGCATCAGCAACGATTTTCGAGAAGTTGCCATTCGTATCAATTTCCGCAGCAAGTCTACCCAAATCATCATAAACAAACTGCTGTTGACCGCCCATTGGATCAACGATTGCGGCGAGCTTTCCGAGTTGATATCGATAACGCCACACACCACCATTGCCACGAGTAACTTTCGTTTCTTCGACGTTTGGCAAGTATTCCAGCCGATTGTCAAGAATTCCATCGCTGCCTACTGTTCTAGTGCACCGCCCTTTGCCGTCGTACTGAAACTCGAAGGTGTGTCCGATACGATCGGTTTTACGAAGCAAGCGACCTACTGCATCATACTCCATTGAAAAGCGGCTTCCAAAGCCGTCGCTGCCGGCAATTAAGTTACCCCGACGATCGTATTCGTATCTAAGCAAATCGCGTCGTTCACATTTGTCCGTTTTTGGGATACTCAATGCAAGCAGAAGACCATCATTGCTTGTATAAACCTCGATTCGTGTACCAAGCGAATCAACGATCTCCGATAAACGACCGTCGCGATCGTATTGAAAACTAATACTGTGATTCCCCTGTACCCAGCTCGAGAGAGGAGCTAGTTTTCGCGTATCGGAGAAGATGAATTCGCAAGTCGTTTTGCCATGCTCACTAAGTGAAAAATGAGTGGCATTGATCCGTGTCAAAGTCATTCCTTGCCAGGCGACACTATGTCCATCTGCGAGCAGCGGAGGGAAATATGTTACGTCACCGAGTGGGGCTTCGTAGTGCATTCCGTCCTGATCAAATCGCAGACAGCAATCGAAATCGTGCGTTTGCCCCCATCCGAGTGCAAACTTGCGATTCACTTTGGAACTATTGTAATGCCGCCACCATTGGAGTGGCAAATGACCTGCAAGTCGAAAGTCGCGTTGATGCTCAACGACGGCCCCGGAAAGAGTGTCGACTGGATCGCCCACGAGACGTGGGTTGTCTGATGATTGGCATTGGCGGTCCATCATTAGCAGGGGCCGGCTGGCTCCCCTCCTCCGCCTTTCGATTTTGCTCTCAAAGCCTTTAGCTTATTTAAGATAGCCTTGGCAAGGTCGAGAACGGGGATCATCGGAAAGCCGCCGATAAGGACGTTGAAGTGCGAAGGATCGATGATTGCCCCAATACTTCCTGTGGGTGGTACAGTAGGGTCCTTCCACATGGTTTTTTCAACGGCCATTTTGGCCGCATCCATAGCCATTTGGGCAGCTGACATTGCAGCCGACATAGCTTTGGCTGCAGCCATTCCTGGATCGGCTTCCGTTGCCGATTCGGCAAGGTCGGCGGCCATGCCCAATGCGCTTGCAGCAACTCCTGCTACCGCCATTACATTTTGGAAATTGGTAGGAGGATCCGGATCAGGTAGATTCACACATGCTTTACAAATGTCGCCCAAGCGAGCGGCTCTCGCCCCACCGATAAATACATTGGATGAACCTGTTTTGATCTTAAACCAAGCGGGTGGAATGCCACAACACGTGGGCGCCAAACCAATATCCCCAGCCCGAGCTGCAGGCATCAAATTAATCAATACCTTCACACTCATACCCAAGGTGACCATTCCAATACTTGGTAATGGTGTAGGCGGAATTGGGGGAGGACCGCTTGGTGGATGGGTGGGATGGCAGTGCGGTGTTCCAATGTACGGCGACAAAAGGGTTGCGGCAGGCAAGCTAGGACAAATGGCAGCCAACGGTGCACTCAAGTTTGCAAATCCAACATCCAATGCATCTGTTAAAAGCCCGGGTACGCCTAGCGCAACAGCTACGGTCTGCTGGGTGGCGCGAAGAACACGAGCAGTTGTCTCGCCCGCTGTTGGCGGTCGCCCGTTTGGAGTCCCGTCCGGTACAGGCTTGTTGATATCGCCCCAAGCTTCGCCCGCCTTTACTACTGAGTCGGCATACCGAGTTCCGACGCCAAGCATTTCTCTCGGCGTATTGGCAACTCGATCCCAGCATGAAGTGCGATCTCCCGTTGTACCGTCGAGATTCTGACTGACAGCCAGGACCTTATTGTCAATATCCTGCCGCAGGCCGTCCATAATAGAAGTCATCGTTCAATCTCCTATCAGGCTAAGTCTGCAAGTTGACTGGTGATTTCACGTTCTTTTTGAAATTCTCGCTTTTCGGCGTAGAGATTCCTTCTTCGTTCAAGAAGACTCCTCTGCAGGTTCTTGTCATATATTTCACCAGCCATTGCGGCTCCGTCATGCCAACTCTTTTCAGCTGCATCGAATTCCCGAAGTCGATATCGACAATAACCCAATTGCTCAAACGCACGAATTCTAGTTCCAGCGTCCCGCGTTAGCATCGACTGTTTCTGCACAACATCCCAGTACCCAGCGGCTTGCTCCCAATTCTCTTGGGCCATCCGAAGGTTGGCTAGATTCAATGCGATGTTGAGAAATACTTGATGCGGCGGATGCTCTCCAAAGCTTGCGGGAATCAAGGCGGACTGAAATGCCGTATTGGCGTTTTCTTTGTCTCCCATTCGAACATAGACCTCTCCCATTCCGTTGAGCGCAACGGCGGCCATCGTGTGGTTCCCCATTGGAGCGAAATATCGCAAAACAAGAGCGTACTTTTCAAGGGATTCTGAAAAACGACCATGCGCCACGTCCATGCCGGCTAAGACGAGCAGCGAACTTAGTCGAGCTTCGAGCGGCTGTGCTTCGTCTGCAATCTCACTTTTCAGACTCTTTTCAACTGCTTTTGAACTTAGATCCGGTTCATGGATCCCAACACTTGGATGCGCAGTAAGACCGCGACTTAACTGCGAATCGGATGGATCTTCGCGGACGACGAAACGGAGGTGATGGCACCAAGGATTGGGGAATTCGTGCTTTAGTAGATTCTGGAAAAAGACTGAATACTCAATATAATTATCAATATGCATAGGGAAAAAGATCCAGACGTTATTTCCACCGAGAGGAGTCGGCAATAGTTCTCTAGAAAATACTGTCAGCGAACGAAGTCGACTCACGGGATCAAGTTCCTCCGAGAGAATTTCAGTCGGGATGTCCTTCCATGGTTGCATCCGTTCCTCTTTCAATAACAGCTGAACCATCGTATGCTTGGATGCAAAATTCTTTACGATCTCATTGGCATATGTTTTCGCGTCGTGGAAAGTGTCCGTGTAGTTCCAGAAGAGATCGGAGGGGTTGGGATCATCAAGCCCTTCCAGCACTTTTAGTATCGGCAGAGCATCAGAAACTGGAGACCTTAGGATCAAAGCAAGCTTATCGCTTTGATCGAGAAATGTCTGCAGTCTGGTAATCGTAGGATTCAGCAAGTCACGCATGATCGTCAGTTGATTTTCACCAACGCTCCCGTGATTTCGTGCATACCTACGGCCGATGAGTTAATTGCGGTACCCACAATCTCTGTCTTAGCGGGACTGCATATAATATTTTGCGAGGAGACGCCAAGCTTGGCTTCTGTTTTTCCTGTATGCAAGATCTTGTCACTATCGCAATGGACGAGACTTGAGCCTTGAACCGTAATTTTTACTCCCGTCAGGTCAATGGTTCCAGCACTATCCATAACTAGCTTGCTGCTACCGACATGCAGCATGATCTTGTTTGCTGCAATGATTGATATCGACGCTCCAGAATCGATCTTTATGTCACTAGTCACTTTCGTCGATTGCTTGGCAAGGTAAGTCTCAGTGATATCACCCTTCACTTTGTAGCTTGCGGTCGCATTGGCAACTTCATGAGCGTACGTCCCCTGAGAAATCGTAATTTTCGTGACCCCTTTTACGGTCTCTGTAAGTGTGCCTGTTACATCGATCGAGCGGTTGTTCAAAACGATAAGCGATTGATCGTGCAAGACCTTAGTTGCCATATCGTATTGCGCATGGACGTTAATCTTTTCCTTGCCTGGAGTGTCGTTCATCGACATCTCGTTGTGGCCCTTGCCCTTGTAGGTCTGGGTCTTCATGCCGCTGACCGTTTTCGCACCCGGTAGGCCGAATGGGGGCATCGATTCTTTGTGATAAACCCGACCGGTGATCAACGGGCTGTCCATGTCCCCTTCAAGAAACGAAATAACTACTTCTTCACCGACGCGCGGTATGTCGATGCCGCCAAAGCCTTTCCCTGCATGCACTTGGCAAACTCGGACCCAGCAACTCGTGTTTTCGTCTTTCTTGCCTTCGCGGTCCCAGTGAAACTGGACCTTCACGCGACCATATTGATCGGTGTAGATCTCTTCGCCCTTCGGCCCGACAACCACCGCAGTTTGTACGCTGGATAACAATGGTTGAGGAGTCGTGCGAGGCGGACGGTATTGGCTGTCCTTGGGGATGCACGTAAAGGAGTTTGAATAACTGACTTGTTGATTGCCCGACGTAAAGGGGCCCGTTTGCGTGGCCGTATGCTGAACCGACGTAATCAAATACGACTTGCCCTTCTCGTCCTTGCAATTCAAATGCTCTGTCAATTTGAAACAATAGCCAGGCGAAAACGTCTTGCAATGGCTCGTTCCGTTTACAGTATTGAAGCGGGTTTCCTCGGCTTCCAAACGAACAGTCGCTTCCGTCTCGCCGTCGTCCTTCTTGATGTACTCGCCAGGAAAATCGTACAGCTCGTAGGCAGAGTTATTCTTGAGAGTAATCGAACTGTGCTTCTGAGCACTGACCTTCAAATCCGTCGAGGGATGGATGAAGTCATAATCCGTTTGCTCCCACTTGCCCGTCACAAACTCGTAAGCATGCTCCCAACTCGTAACGATATCGTCTCCAATATTGGTATCCGCCGAGTTTGGATACTTCACCTCCGCTTCAGGTGCATTGGGGTAGTTGAGCTGATCGGACAAAATCAGCGTATGCTTGTTATTCGCAAACTTGAAGTAATAGAAGATCCCATAGCGTTCAAGTGTTCTTGAAAGGAAATTGAAGTCGGTTTCTCGGTATTGCACGCAGTGCTCTACCTTGCGATTACTAAGGATCTTGGCGTTGCCTGACTCAAGATCAGGAACAACGTGGCCGTACTCCTTTACCCGCTTGACAACCGCATCGAGTACATCTTGGATCGATTTCTCTGCCTTCTCCGGATGGTAGACAAAGCAGCGAGCAGCCCGTGTCATGAACCACAACCATGGCACAATTCGCACCCTATACATGCGGAACATGTTCTTGGCGTTTTCGGCAACAAAAGTATTGCCTGCCCAAAAACTGCTCACATAACCGTGAATGTATCGGGGCTCTTGGTCGTCTCGATCTATCCTCACCGCCAAAGGTTGACCGATGATCTGCTCCGGTTTGATCTTTTCATTCGGCGAAGCGATCGTCAGCATGAAGTCAAAGGGGCGAGATAGCTCCTCACGGCCAAACAAATGCGTTAGTATCGCGTCGGCACCGAACAAGCTCGTCGGCTCAAGTTCAAGCAATCGCTTTGTCATGGACGACAAACCCCTTTTTTGTGCACAATAGATACAAGCCAAGCGACAGTGCACTTGGCGAAAATCATTACCAATCGAGAACTATACCGCCGATCAAGCAGAGGCTCCAAAAGGAGCACTCTGCGACGATATAGACTATCACGCGGTCTTTCCCTTGGGAACCGACCAAGCGAATTCGAGTTCTGAG
>JAYTVL010000427.1:0-4288 GCA_043744075.1 Pirellula sp.
ATCGATCACAACATGGGCCGCAAACCGTGGGTTAGCGCCCTTCGGCTAATCAGCCGCAACGCGCTAGCGTCCGGTTCAGCCCGACTTATGATCGACGCCGCCCTGACTTACTCCATGCCTTGGGATAAGTCAAGCTTGAAGATAAGAAATCGCAAAAACGGTTTTTTGCTACTAGCGACTGCAACTCTTCACATTTACAATCTGAGTGTGCATCGCCGTCATTGCCAGAACGCGAGGGAATGAATCTTTCGATTTGTCGGGCTCCGTTAAGCTCTATGTTGGAACGAACCATGCCGCCTCGATTGGTTTTTGAATTTTTGGAGTCCCGTCGCTTGCTCGCTTCAGTTGATTGGCTGAACGGGGAGTGTTCGTCTCATGATGTGCCCGATGCGCTGGCTCCGAACACCTTGAAAACCAACCCAACTGCATTCCTCGTAGAGCCCTATGGCCCGCAACGCCCGCCATCCTTTTCGTCTGAAGGTCGCGAAATTGGATTGGTTGGAGTCGGGCAGACTGTTCCAGTAGCTTTCAAGACGCCGCGGATTGACCAAAGCTCGATGATTTACGGTCCACTACAAGTGCCGCTTAGACCGCAACTTGAACACTACGAAGACGATGGAACGTTGCGTTACGATGACGCAGGATTCGCCTTTTACGTTGATCCGCCTATCGATTCATTTGACGTTGAGCAATCTCCTCGCGGTGATGGAAGTTTACCTGGAGGACCGGATCCTCAGCCGACCGGTATCAACGTTCCTTTCTACCATTCCAATCCTCAATTCACTAAGAAGATTTATTTGGATTTTGACGGACAGCTTGTAAGTGGAACCTTATGGAATGGCCTTTACACGTTCGGCAAAGACATCGCTGCACCCGTCTTTTCGACAGACTCGGATTTGACAGCTTATAACGCTTCTGAACTCGCAACCATTCAGGAAGTCTGGGCAAGAGTATCAGAGGATTATGCGCCGTATCAGGTAGACGTAACGACCGAGGATCCGGGTGTTGCAGCGTTCACGGCAGGAGGGCAAGCGATTCGCGCATTGATTTCAACCAATATCGATGCGATAACAGGCACACAATGGTATCAGAATGTAGGCGGTGTAGCTTACTTGGGAAGCTGGGACTGGACCGACAAATCCCCTGTTTGGATATTTTACAATAATCTCGGGAACGGATTTGCGAAATATGTTGCGGAGGCAGTTTCGCATGAGGTTGGGCATTCACTCAACCTTACGCACGATGGCAGGAGTTCTCCATCCGAGGATTACTATGCAGGTCATGGATCGGGGGATACAGGCTGGGCACCGATCATGGGAGTCGGCTATTACAAATCTTTGACGCAGTGGAGTAAGGGGGAATACACCAACGCTAACAACAATCAAGATGATTTGGCCATCATCAATGGCAAACTTGCTTACATTGTTGACGACCATGGCAATAACGCCTCGACCGCGACGCAAGTTACCGTTGGCACGACGGGTACTATTGCTACGTCAGGATTGATCGCGACGCGTACGGATGTGGATGCCTTTCGCTTTCCGACACAAGCGGGTAGCGTAACGATCAACGTCGACCCATTCGATTTGGCAACTGGAAAAGCAAACCTTGACGTTCAGCTCACCCTTTTGAACGCAGCGGGAACCGTTCTTTCGACCATAAATGGAGCGGACGTCTTGAACGCATCGCTGACGACCACGCTCGCAAAGGGGTTCTATACCTTGCTCGTCGATGGAGTTGGCAGAAATGCCATCGCTGGCGATGAAGGCTACAGCGACTACTCGTCGCTTGGCAAGTACACCGTGACTGGAACTGTTGTACCCAACCAAGCACCAGTAGCTCAAGCAGATTTGATCAACTTTGGAGTCAACCAATCCAAGCTAATCGATGTTATGTCAAATGACTCGGATCCAAACTTGGATTTGTTTTCCCTGTTAAGTGTTGGAGCGCCAGCCTTCGGTACGGTGGCGATTGAAACAGGTAAGATTCGTTACACACCCCCGGTCGGCTATACGGGAACTGTCACGTTCCCTTACACCATCATCGATGAACTCGGCGCGACTGGCACGACTGCGGTAACGGTCAACGTCGTGCCTAACTCGCCGCCCGTGTTAACTGCCGACCAAGGGGCGGTTTTCGGTAACGAGGGAACGACCATTACCAACACAGGCACTTGGTCTGACTCAGATATCCCTGCGAACAATGTTGCGCTAGTCTCATCGATTGGAACCGTTACCAAAAACTCAAATGGCACGTGGAGTTGGCAAATTACTCCTGGGGATCAAAGTCCGCTGATCACGGTTACGATTGGTGCAGATGATGGAATGGGTGGTGTTTCAAGCACGAATTTTACCTATCAAGCAAACAATCTAGCACCGATTCTGACACGAAGCCTTGCAAGCGTTAGCGGAAATGTGTTGACTACGCTGACCAATTCAGGCACGTGGAACGATGTCATTGGCGACAACGTTGTTCTATCTGCTTCGAATGGAGTCATCAACAAGAATGCGAACGGAACTTGGAACTGGAGTTTTGTTCCATCCTCTGCCTTGAACGGTCAATCAGTAACGATCACCGCTACGGACAAGGATAATAGCAGTTCGATCGTTACGTTTTCGTTGACTGCATTCGTGGCTGTAACGAATGCAAAGGTTTACTATAAGGATTCGTCCTTTGCAGCTACTAGCGTCGACAATGCCTTAGACACATTGAAGTCGATTGCGGTGGCTGGCAACTCGCCAATCACTTTGGGCTTTGACAATTTGATCAACTCCTCCCGAGGAATAAACGGGTTGGTATTCGATGTTGCTGGTTTGGTCGGTTCGAGCCTTACAACTGCGGACTTCGGTTTCCGTGTGAGCCCGTTGGGAGCGTTCGACGAATCGCTCAATCCGCCAAGCACTTGGAGCGCGAATGTGCCAGCTCCAACAGCCATTTTGATAACACCTGGTACAGCTACTACCGCTGCTCGCGTTCGCCTCGAATGGGCGGACAACGCTATTGCCAACCAATGGCTACAAGTGCGCCTATTGGCAAATGCCAACACTGGGTTACTGGCACCGAAAGTTTACTATGTTGGACATTTGCTCGGCGAAACGACGGGGATCAATGCGAATGGTCTCTATCAAATTCAAATAGCAGATATAACCACCATTCGTCCTGCTGTTGGGCAGCTTGCGATCGCCTCATCGATTGAAGATATCACAAAGAACGGCTTAATTCAAATCAACGATATCACGACGATCCGACCTTCGGTAGGGATTTTGCAGTTGCGAAACATCACGATACCCGCAAAAGATTCTAATGCAGAAGGGGAACGCAGCGATCGTTCAAACGATGTATCTAAGCAAACTAGTCTTCAACGAGCATCGTATGTTGACGATTTTTTCTCATTGTTTGGTACTTAAAAAAGGGTGCTTCTAAGTAGATTGATCCTGAAACGGATACTTCTACCACTTCTAACTTATTCGGTTGCGAATTCGGCGAAAGCCGTATAGACCGAGACATAAAATCGACATCAAGACAACTGAGCTTGGCTCAGGCACCGCAACTTGGTAGCTAAACGGACCCTGCGCTGATGAGGGAATTTTTGTACTAGTGCTATCAACTGCATCCAATCCGGACAACGAAACAGAGTAGGTGCCTTGCAGTACGGCAGGAAAATTGGTACCCAAGGTCACGGTTGATAGAATCGTGTTTGAAGTTCCTATTGTGAAAACGGTTGACGGAGCCGAACTAAATGTGGCTGATGTTCCCGGAAACGATCCAGGAAAATATCCACCTTGGATTAGCAATGAATTGGTACCTGAAACGAAGGTTCCGCCAGCGCCGCCTGGTGAACTCAGCGAGATTGTGAAGTCCACACCCGTAAGGCTCTGGTTCGGAACATCGGATAGAACGAGGACTTGAAATACAGCCGGTGTTCCGATCATCGGTATCTGATCGATACTAAAGACCAATCCCGAATGCGCTTTAGCACTAATCAATAATACGAATAACGCAAAAAAGATTTGTACGTTTGCTTTCATCTCATTCCCCAGCTTGATACTTCAACATGTGAACTTGCCGTTCGGTGAATCAATCGCATTACATTAAACCAAATGGAACCTAAGTGAAATAGTTGGTTTTGGGATTTAGCCAATATTCACGGTAACAGTCGATCCCGAAGCGAGTGACCAATATCAAAATTCCGGGCATCGATCACAACATGGGCCGCAAACCGTGGGCTAGCGCCCTTCGGCTAATCAGCCGCAACGCGCTAGCGTCCGGTTCAGCCCGACTTATGATC
>JAYTVL010000428.1:0-15524 GCA_043744075.1 Pirellula sp.
TTTGTGCGTGCAAAACCGGACGCTAGCGCGTTCCGGCTGATGTTGATAGGCTTTTTTCCGCTTGCGAAAGCGGAAGGGAATTAAGGTTTTTGGCACTAGCGTGCGGGCCAGCAGGCTAAAAATCGCTTGCAAATCAGGCCCTCATGCTAGGGCATTGAGGCTCAGAATTTAAAAGTGCGCTTGCAATTTCGGCCCTCATGCTAGCGCATTGAAGCTCAGAAATTACAAAGTGAGTGCAATTTGGATGGAGTCTCAAAAAGTATATGGGGCAGTCGAACTACTTATTCTTTAGACCGTCGAGCATCTTGGCAAAACCTTCACGCATCCCGTTAACAATATCCTTCGGTCCAGTCGCTTTCACGAAGATAAGTGAGCCGTCTTTGAGTTCGAGGATTGCGGCGAGCATTTTGTAGTTCTCTTGCTTTTTCGTAGCTGCGCCTGGCGCCATCGGCCTTGAGGATTCCTTGTAAGTACCGGCAATTTCGACCATGTGGACTTTAGTTTGATCGACATCCTTCTTTTCGATTTTTGTATCTTCCTTTTTAGCGCCTTCGAATTGTCCAATCCAGCGATCAATGTTCGGTTGGACGCCTCCGCTTGCTTGCATAATCGTGATGCGTGCAACCGCTCCGTCTTCGCCTAGCACATTGAACTCGTGCTCGAGCATCTGGCCTTTTGGAACGGTCTTCCATTTTTCTGGTTTCGAAAAGACCACCTTGCCCCCACCCATCTCAAGCATTTCAGCCTTAGCAGGCGAGTCCTTCTTTTCGGATTTCTCCTGACCGAAGGCAGGTTGGATTAGAATGCACAAAGAAGTAAAAGCCAACAAATTTCGCCAGTTCATCGATCGATCTCCTGATAGTGGGTTTCTGCAATAGCGCAGGTTGAATAGTGAATCGAATGTGTGGCCGAAGTTTCGGTTGCGAAAACCGATGCTAACCACATTTCTTAAGTTTACAGCATAGGTAAGTACCAATGCACAAATAGGAGGGTATAACCTCATGTAGGCCAGCCTCTCCGAGACTCGCAATTTTCAGCGTCTGCGGAGAGACGCTGCTACGTGGTTGCGCCAAGAAACTTATGCATAGGTGCTTACACTATACTATTGCAACCGAATTGACCAGTATCAGCGATCTACTTCAGAAACGTATTCGAGTTCAGAATGCATGCAGACTACCACTCGCAAACGATTGATGTTGCACTGCTAGATGATTTGTCTCACCTTATTCGGTTGGCGATTCGCGAAGATCTGGACCGAACCGCTGATTTAACAACGCTGGCGATTGTTCCGCAAGGAATTAAGGGGGCCGCTGTGATTTTGCCTCGGGTGCCAGGTATTGCCGCAGGCGTCGACTTGATCGAAGCCATGTTACAAGAATTCGATGCACAAATTACATGGACGCAACACGTGGGGGACGGGGAACGATTCGAAGCCAATCAACCGTTAGCCACACTGGCCGGCGAAACGCGGGATTTGTTGACTTGTGAGCGGACGATCCTCAATTTTCTCGGTCGACTTTGTGGCATTTCTACGTTGACCAGCCGTTACGTTGCGAAACTTACTGGAACAAACGCACGTGTTTACGATACTCGCAAAACCACCCCGGGATGGCGTCGGCTTGAAAAATACGCAGTCCGTTGTGGTGGTGGTCGAAACCATCGCCTAGGATTGTTTGATGGCATACTGATCAAGGATAATCATCTCGCCTGTCGTGCTTCGAAGGATGGGAAATTGCTCGACCCTGGGACGGCGGTGCAATTGGCAAAAAGTTTTGTTGCAAGTGGTGCATATCGATTCGAGCATCCTCCAATGATCGAGATCGAGGTCGATCGCCTAAGCCAATTGGAATCCGCTTTGAGTGCTTTTCCGGACATTGTTTTGCTCGACAATATGAGTTGCGATCAGCTCAAAGAATGCGTTTCATTGCGGGATCGTGTCGCACCCTCAGTTGAACTGGAAGCTTCTGGCGGAATCAATTTGGGAACCATTGGAAACATTGCAATTACGGGTGTTGATCGAATCAGTGTGGGAGCCCTCACGCATTCGGCAATCAATTTAGATCTTGGGCTCGATTGGATATTAAACAATGAGTAAACACAGCTTTGATGCCAAGAAATTTCGAGTCAAAGAGGGTGATTCGATTAAACTAAGCAAGATCTCAACTAAGGCGGGTAAAGAGCTATCCAAGAAAGCGGACGGGATCGAAGCGCTTAAGGTCGATAACGCTTCACTCCAAGAAGCTCAAAATCGTTTGTTCGCTAGCGGGCATCGTTCGTTGCTGATCATCCTGCAAGGAATGGATGCATCCGGTAAGGACGGCACTGTGCGGCATGTGATCAGCGGTGTCAATCCGCAAGGGTGCCGAATCTACAGTTTCCGCGCTCCGAATACCGAAGAGGTGCAGCATCATTTTCTTTGGCGGCCTATGCGATTTTTGCCGGCCCGGGGCATGATCTCGATATTCAATCGTTCGTATTACGAAGAGGTCATGGTGGTTCGCGTGCATCCCGAATTCCTTGGCCCGCAGAATTTACCACCCTTCAAAAAGCCAATGGATTTGTGGAAGCAACGTTTTGGTGAAATTCGCAACTTTGAACAATCGCTGGTCAACAGCGGAACTGGCATACTGAAGTTCTATTTGCACGTATCGAGAGATGAGCAAAAAGCCCGCTTATTGGAACGGCTAACGCAACCGGAAAAGCGATGGAAATTCAATGAACGCGACCTTGAGGAACGAAAGCTCTGGGAAAAGTACGAAGAAGTCACAGAAGAGGTTTTGTCAGCCACTAGCAGCAAGTCAACTCCTTGGTACATCATACCGGCGGACGACAAGTGGTATGCTCGAGCTGCAATTGCCGACATTATTGCTGGCCATCTCGATTCGCTTGATTTGGAATATCCAAAAGTTTCTCCCGAAGATGAAGAAAAGTTCGCGATGCTGGCAAAACAGCTCAAGGAACAGGTCTAAGTCCTTTTATGTCGTAAAGCGTGCCCACCAATAAAGCTAAAGGTCCGACTAAGGCATTAAAGCAAAAGCCGCGCCGCTCTCTCATTCCCCCATCCGGCCGCCAACTGCGACCGGATGCGGGGAATTGGGTAGGATTTTTCGTCTGCGCTTCTCAGCCACAAATCTTATTTACCAACCAGACGAGCTGGTCGGGGTCTCAATCCCGGACTTACTGCCGTCGAACTATTATCGAGAAACGACGAATTAGTTAATTATTCTCCAGAAGCGTGAGATGAACTGGTAATTGGGATGTCTGGATATGCGGCTACAAGAAATCGATCTTTGCGGTTATATTTTACCCAGTTTAACTATCCCAACTCTCCTGGAGGCAGATTTCATGCGTTATGTTTTGATGTTGATGACTATTACGGCGGCGACTTTTGTTTCTTCGACCGCCCATGCTGGCCTGTTTGGCCGATGTGCGTCGAAGGGCTGCGGTGCTTCGTCGTCCTGCAGTTCAGCTTGCTCCGATACCCCGTCATGCTCGGTTTCTTCGTGTGCGCCAGTTAGTTCGTGCGCACAAGTTAGTTCGTGTGCGCCGGTTAGTTCGTGTGCGCCGATTGAGGTTTCCTGCGCACCCGTTGTTCGCACATGTGCACCTACCGTTCGAGCCTGTGCACCAGTGCGATCATGTGCACCAGTACGAGCCTGTGCACCAGTACGAGCCTGTGCACCTGTTAGAACATGTGCCCCAAGGGTTTCGGCTTGTCCTGCACCATGTGCGCCGCATCGTTCATGCTTAGGAAAACTTGCATTGCAACGCGGCTGCCGATAGAAGCTTGCCCTCATTTAGCATAAGCGGACGTCGTTCGGGGGCATTTGCAATTGCCCCCCTTTTTTGCTGTCATTAGATATTGATCATCCCGCATTTAGAGTAGGCCGGATGCTTTTTGGGTTCATCCGCAACAATTGATGCGATTTTTTGATGATTTGCGAGCATTGCTTCGTTTTGGAGCGTTAGAATTGAGAGGACTTTTAGCCTCTTGCTGCAAGGTTTTGCGTCCCATTTTTTTTGGGAGAATTTCAATGAAGACGAAACGCGGTTTTACGTTAGTGGAGTTGTTGATTGTAATAGCGATCATCGGGATCTTGGTTGGATTGCTTTTGCCAGCGGTTCAATCAGCTCGAGAGTCTGCACGGAAAATGAATTGCACCAACCAACTTAAGCAGTTTGGGTTGGCGCTCCACAATTATGCGGACACTTTTAAGAGATTTCCCGCAGGTTCCGGCGGAACGAGCGCTGCACATCCTTTAGGTAATAATCGGCGAATTAGCGCGATGGTTGCGCTATTGCCTTATGTCGAGGAGAGCGCACTTTATAACATGATCCAGACGCCACAGACGTTTGGATTATTTGCTTTTAGTTCAGGAGGATCTTCACCCTGGGACTCGAATTATGATCCCTGGGGTTCGCAGTTTCAAGTCAAAGGAATGAACTGTCCGTCGGATTGTCCGCTTGGAGACCTGAAAAATGGACGTTGGGCTGATGGACGCGCTGCAACGACAAGCTATTCATTTTGTCATGGGGATCACCAGTCCGAGATTCGAAATCAAGGTGCATATCAGCGTCGTGGTTTGTTTGGCACCTATAGTTTTATCGGCTTCAAGGACATATCGGATGGAACGAGCAATACAATGGCGATATCGGAGCGTTGCTTTCCCAGGGATGCACGAAGTCTTTTTGGGCACACGGTCGAAGGCCTAACGGGGATCGCTGCGAATCCAGCTTTGTGTTTAGCGCAGGCGAACTTCGCAACACGTCAGTTTCTGACTTCTGCAAATTTATCTTCCTATGCAGCGGGTGGATCCAGAGCCTATGACGGAATGCCAATCTATACCGGTTTCAACGCTATTTTGCCTCCTAATAGTCCTTCCTGCCTAACAGGAAACATTAGTTCTCAAGGCGTGATTTCGGCGCAGAGTTGGCACATGGGTGGCGTAAATGTTGTTTTTGCTGACGGCTCAATCCGTTTTATTAGTGAGTCGATTAATGCAGGCAATTCCGGCGAGACGGAGAACTTGATTGGGCGTAGTCCCTATGGTGTTTGGGGTGCGCTCGCAACAATAAACGGCAGTGAGACTGCAATTGAAACGCATTGAAATCGGCGTTTCTCAGGGCGTGCCACCCAACGGCTTTCGAACGCAGACGTTACACTCTGTAGGATTAGCTTTCCTTCAGACACTTTGTTGTGATTTTTCGATGCACTATTTGGTTATGCCATTGGGGAGTGCCGGCGACGTTCACCCGTTCGTTGGATTGGCGCTTGAATTAAAGAAACGTGGTCATGCCGTCACGCTATCGACGAACGGCTATTTCGCTGGCCTGGCAAGAAGGTTTGGACTTGATTTCATTGAACTCGGAACCGAATCCGTGTTCCACGCGGGGCTCCAAAGCCCGGAACTTTGGCATCCATTCCGCTCGTTTTCTTATCTTTATCGAAACATGATTGAGCCGACTATTAGGACTCAATTTGAAATTGTCTTTCAGGAATCAAGTAAGCGTCCGACCACCGTTTTGTCCAATTGCCTTGGGTTCGGAGCCCTAAATGCTCAGGATAAATTAGGCGTAAAAGTTGTTACTGTCCATTTGCAACCTGTCATGCTTTGGAGCAAAACTCGCCCGCCAAGATTGCCTGGTCTTTTCGGACCCAATTGGTTCCAACAACGGCTTTACCAATTTGCACAGCGAATAGTGATCGATCCAGTTGTTCTACCGAGCCTAAACGCATACCGGGCAGAGTTAGGGCTTGAACCAGTAAAGCACGTAATGCAGTGGTGGCATTCGAAGACTAAGTTGCTTTGTTTGTTTCCGGAATGGTATTGCCCGTGGCAAGCGGACTGGCCGGGGCCATGCTCACAAGTGGACTTTCCGCTATGGGATGAACGCGAAAACGGGCAAGACACGTTCGACGCGGAAACTCAAAAAACTCTGATACCGTTTCTCGATTTCGGCTCAAAGCCAATTGCTTTTACGCCCGGATCAGCAAATTTGTTCGGCAAAGAGTTCTTCCAAATCGCTGTACAAGCGTGTGAAATGATAGATCGTCGAGCAATACTTTTGACTCGATTCGAGGAGCAAATACCGCGGTCTCTTCCGAAAACCGCTTTGCATGTTCCGTTCGCACCTTTAAGTCTTTTGCTCCCTCGCTGTTCAGCCTTTGTACATCATGGCGGAATCGGGTCCGCGTCTCAGGCGATGGCAGCCGGTATTCCTCAATTGATCCGACCACAAGCACATGATCAGCTCGACAACGCATCGCGAATCGTAGAGCAAGGAATTGGTGATTGTCTTAAGCCGAGGAGATTTACCACAAAAGCGTTGGCCCACAATCTGGAAACCATGCTTGAGTCGGATGCGATCGCTGATCGGTGCATGATCGTCGCAAAGAAAATGAATTATCAACGCGGCCTGCAGCAGGCAGCAGACGTAATTGAAAGACTGAAGTAATAAAACACAGCCTTCGTGCAATTTCCAACTCGCCTTCTGGCCACTCCTCGCACTAATGTTTAACCGCTCAAGGCCCTAGTTGAATGAATAGGCGAAACTGGCGCGTTTCCTATCGCTAGAGAGGCGGTAACGATCCGCCGAAATGAATTCGGCGGCTTTCGCCTTTGACGATCAATCACCCGTTGCGTCACTACATCATCACATCAATCTGCATCGAAAGGATCATCGAGCGTATCGATACCTTCGGTAATGAAACTTAGGCTTGTCGATTGCTCGATGACTGGATTTGGAATCGAAGCTACGTCCTCGCGGGAGACCCAGAAACTCAGCCGACCAGAAGGCAACAATGACTCCTGACACCTTTGTGCCTTTTCTGACACCTTTGTGCCTTTTCCAATTTATAGCTGTCGGAGGTGGTAATCTCACAGTGATTCCAGTAGGATGACGCAAAAAGGTGTCAGGAACCGTTTCCGTCGGTATGGCATGCCCGATCAGAGTAGGGAGCAAGCTCATTCCGAACGTCTGTCTGCTTTGGGGAACTCCGTTGCTAAACCACTTGTCAGCGGGAAACAACTCTCCGCCTAACTGACCAGCTTAATTCATAAGGTCTCTTCCCTTTGGGGCAAGTTAGGCCGTTCGAACCGTGTCAATTCTGCTGCACACCAACGAATGGATTTGGCACACGATCTAGCAACAAGGTGCCAGCTGTAGTCATATGGGGAATGAGATGATAAAGAATGCCAACTAGCATTTCTGTGGCATCATCGGTCGATTTCGCTTCAGGTTTGTCGAAAAACATCCTGAGTTTATCTAGATCATCTTCCCAATCCATCATGTGAAAAACAAAGTCGTACCGTAGCCGGTCGTACTCGTCTTTGGAAACAGTTTCCCGTAATCCCTCACGGCAATTGTCGAATATCTTGCTAAGTGTTTCTGCTAAGTTCTTGTTTTTGGTTTCCATCACTCTGTTCACTTATTCAATCGAGTTAAGTATGTTTCGCCAGTTCGCAATTCGTTCAGCCCATTTAGGAGCAGTCCTCTTACCGACATGCGGCAACATGTCTTCCGTTTCTCGTATCCAATTTTGGATTTCTACACGCCAGTGATTTGCCGCTTGGCTACCTGGTTCTTTGGCAAGTTTTCCCAGGTGCGTCTCAATTCCTTCGACTCGCGCATTCATTCTTATGAGAGCGTCCTTTCGGCTAATCGCCATATTCACAATCCTTGATCCGGGAGTCAGTCCTCGACTTGTCGTCGCGCTATCTATTATATCAACCCCTGGAAACAAGCCAAGATTCGAAGAGTCTTCGGCGCTAATGGGAGCGTGGTCAATTGGTGCAAGGCATCTATTTGGCCCGTCGGTCGACCCAAAGTGGAAGGAATTGTCCTCAATTCCTTCGGCGTTCCTTCGGCCTGTGACACGCGGGAATTGAGGACAATTCCCGCCACGATGTCCGGCGCAGCTATATGTTGCTTTGACACCAGTTCAAAGTCTGGGGTATTTCACGTGTCGCTTTCTCGGGCTTGGCCAGAATCGTCACGAATTGCTCGCAAGAGCAAAAACAACTATACTTAATGACATGTTACCCACAGCATCCACGATCGATCAACTGATGGAGCCAGTCGGGGCCTGCCTTTCTCCCGAGGTTGCCCAGCGGATCTTAGGACTTCGTGCGGATGCAAAACTGCAGACTCGAGTTGATGAGCTAGCGGAGAAAGCGAATCTCGGATTGCTGAACGAAGCGGAACATGCGGAATACGCGATGTATGTGAACTTTGCCAGCTTCGTAACTCTTTTGCAGATTAAAGCCAAAAACGTTCTTGAGCAGAAATCGGGATTACAGTAGATGGGTGCTGCGGTCCGTCGATTGGTCCGCGAGCGAGCGAATGATCGATGTGAGTACTGTCGACTACCACAATCTGCATCGCCATTCTTGACATTTCATGTAGAGCACATCGTTGCTCGGCAGCATGTGGACGATGATCGGGATTCGAACCTCTGCTTGGCCTGCGCACATTGCAATTTGCACAAAGGACCAAACGTCGCGACCGTCCTTGGCGTAACTCGCGAGATCGTTTCGTTGTTTCATCCCAGGCAACAGCTTTGGGAAGACCACTTTCTGATCAATGACGGCGTGATTTTCGGTCGAACCCGAATCGGCGAAGCGACGGTTCGACTATTGAAGATGAACGATGACGATCAACTGCAGATTCGCAAAGCGCTGATTGCCCGGAGCGAGTATTGAAAACTTCGGTAGTTCTCCAATGTTTCTGCGACAAAATAGTCCGCAAGTTCTATGCCGCACGTTTTTCTTTCGAATTGTCTGACTCTGCGTTTGCTTTCTTTGCGCGGATCTTTTCCCGAAGCTCTTTGATTCGTTCCCGCTTTTGAGATTCAAGCTGTTGCTTCTTAACATGTTCCACCAGCAACGATTGCAATCGATCTCGCAACTTAATTGCCAAAGATATCAAGGATCGAAGGGCAACGAAAACTACGATTCCCCATACGATCCATCGAAATGCTGGTTCGCTTAACATGGACGGCGGCTACGCAGCCTTTCTTCGCTGGTCGTTTGTTAGCACTTGTTTAAGCCGTTCGAATTCCTCGATACTGGTGAAGTGAATGGTAATTCGACCGCGACCACGGCTGGTTTGACTGATGTCAACCCGTGTCCCTAGACTCATCTTCATTTCATTTTCAAGCGATGCCAACAAATCGGACTTGCTCGCTTTTCGTCGCGGCAATGCGCCTAAGAAGCCATCCTCGGAAGCGGCAGCAGCTGCAATCGCTTCAGCAACTCTAGCCTCGGTTTCTCTGACGCTCCATCCTTCTTCGCGAATCTTCTTTAAGAATGTAACCTGTTCCCGCGAGCTGCCTAGACTCAAAATCGCCTTAGCGTGTCCGGCCGAAATTTCATCGCGCTGGACTGCGTCGGTGACTGAGTCAGGCAATTCAAGCAGACGCATCATGTTGGCGATCGAGCTTCTGTCGATCTTTAGCCGCTGAGCAAGTTCATCTTGAGTACATTTATGTTCGGTTATGTAGCGTTTGAACGAAAGGGCTTTTTCGATCGCATTGAGGTCTTTGCGCTGGAGGTTCTCGATGATCGCAAGCTCGGCCACGAGTCGATCGTCAGCCTCTCTCACTTCTGCACGAATCGTTGGGAGTCCTGCAAATACTGTGGCCCGCAGTCGACGTTCGCCACTGATTAGTTGATATCTATCTCCAATCCGTCGAACCGAGATCGGCTGCAGCTGTTTGTGCTCCTTAAGGGACTCGGCAAGCGACTCTATTTCTGATGCGTTGAACTGACGTCGAGGTTGAAACGGATTGGGGTCAATCAAACCGGTTTGAATATCAAGAGTAGAAGCATGCGAGGCATTTGCCACAGCTGCAGGAACTACCGGAACCGTAATCGGCGAAAGGCTCGACCTGGTCGGCGTTACTCTGCTGTGGGCTTCGTTCGCAAACGACTGAATCCTTTCGGCGCGACTCGTTGAAGACTCGCGAGGCTGTTGCAGTTCCTGCTCAGAATCGGCAAAACTGCTTGCATTTCCAGGCGAATTTGGGTTCTCGGATGCTCCTTCCTCGATTTGAGTTCCGAGGAGAGCAGCCAATCCACGTCCAAGTCGTCGATCTTTAGTCACGTTCCAATACCTCCATGCAAAGTTCAATATAAGCCCGTGTCCCACGCGATCTTGGCGAGTAGGCTATGACACTTTGCCCATGGCTGGGTGCCTCGCTGATCGCAATGTCTCGGGGGATTACGGTGTCAAAAACAATATCGCCAAAAAACTCCCTTACTTCGGAATCGACCTCGTGGGTCAGTTCGAAGCGAGGGTCATACATCGTTAGCAGTATTCCGCCAAACGTCAGTCTGCCAGGTTGTTTCTGCATCACGTCGCGAATGACGTGAATCATCTGCGACAAGCCTTCCATTGCGTAATATTCGCATTGGATCGGCATCAAAACTTCAGTGCTGGACGAAAGTGCCGCTTGCGTTAGTTCCCCGAGCGACGGAGGGCAATCGATGAAAACAGCGTCGTACCCTCCCATTCCTGCTTCCAAGTGTTGCTTGAGCAACGTTCCCTGTGACAGCACCCCTTTTTCCAGTCGATCTACGTCTTGAAAGGAGCGACAACCTGGCATCAAGAAAAGGTTAGGCTGAGCTGTTTCCAAAATGCTATCTCGAAGCGGGGAATCAATTAGAAGTGGGTGCCGGTCAGCCGGTTCAAAGCCGAGACCGCTGGTTGCATTGCACTGTGGATCTAAATCGACCAAGAGAGTCTTGTGAGCGGACTTTGCCATCGCCCAAGCCAAGTTGATGGCAGTCGTAGTTTTACCGACTCCACCTTTCTGGTTTGCAATGCAAAAAACGCGTGGCATTTTGAAAACGATTCATTCTGGGAATGTTAATTTGGGGGACTCAAGCTCGACAATACGAAAAGTTCGATTGTTGCGCAAATAGCAGTTCCACGAAACACCGGGTTTTTAATAAGAAAAAGTCGTCAAGCATCGTGGAGGGAATTGTCCTCAATTCCCTTGTCAGCACAGCCACAATAGGGAACGCAGCAGCAGTAAGCGCAGCAACAGCAGTAAGCGCAGCTTCTGAAGGAATTGAGGACAATTCCTTCCACTTTTGGTCGCCTCCTAGCTGCATTCCAACCCAAGTCATTTTCGACGTAACCATTCTTTGGTATATTGTAGTGCTAACTTTGAGTTCCCCACCTACTCCAAAACAAAAACTGCCATGATGTTTGTTCCACTTCAAACGGCTCGACAATCTTTCCAATTTTGGATTTGCTTGATCGCCCTTTCCGCCTTATCGGGCCTGCTAAGCGGAACCCTTTGTGCCGATGATGCCAAGGAGGCAAGTTCTACGGGGAACAAGGGAAAACCTACGGATTGGTACCATTGGAGGGGCCCAATGCAAAATGGCCA
Organism: Pirellula sp.; assembly: GCA_043744075.1. GTDB lineage: Bacteria > Planctomycetota > Planctomycetia > Pirellulales > Pirellulaceae > JBKCUI01. Next base: position 11,399 of record JAYTVL010000428.1, read on the forward strand.
CTCGCTTGAAAAAGGTCTTCCAGATTCTTTCAAAGTCGACGGCGAGAATATGCTCTGGAGGAAAGAATCGTTCGCGACCCGCGCAACTCCTATCGTCATGAACGGTCGGCTTTACACTATTTGCAGGTCTGAACCTGAAACGACCAAAGAAGCGGAAAAAACGGTTTGTGTAAACGCGGAAACCGGCGAGTTGATTTGGGAAAGCATTCACAACATCTTTTTGTCCGATGCACCGTCCGAGCGAATTGGCTGGGCGAGTCTCGTTGGCGACCCTGAGACGGACAAGGTTTACATGCTTGGCCTTGGATGTGTTCTCCAATGTCTTGAAGGAAAAACGGGAAAGATTCTTTGGGAAAAATCGATGCTCGAGGAATATGGAATGCTTTCGACCTACGGTGGACGGACTAATTTTCCCACCATTTTTGAAGATATGCTTTTTGTGTCTGGAGTGACGACGGGTTGGGACCAAATCGCGATACCTGCACACAGAGTTTTGGCTCTAGACAAAAAGACCGGCGCACCGATTTGGATGATGGGTACACGACCTCGGCCGGAGGATACGACTTATAGCACTTCTATCTTCACCGTCCTAAACGGACAAGCGGCAATGGTCTTTGGTGCGGCCGACGGAGCTGTATACGCTTTGCAACCAAGGACCGGAAAAGTCATTTGGAAATACCAGGCTTCGCCTCGCGGAATCAACGTTACGCCATTGGTTGAGAATGGCATTGTCTATTGCGCCCACGGGGAACAGAACGAATCCGATCGAACGATTCTTGGCGCCATCTTTGCCTTCGATGGAAATACGACCGGAGATATTCCAGATAGCAAACTGCTATGGAGTGTTCCAGGTAAAACGATCGGACGAAGCTCGCCTGTTATGGTTGGCGAACGTGTCTACTTTGCAGATGATAGTGGTGCTTTGATTGGAATAAATGCCAAGACGGGAAAGGTTGAGTTCGAAAAGAAACTTGGCAGAATCATGTTTGGTTCGCCCGTCGTTTCCGAAGGGAAAATTTACATTGGCGAAAATACAGGAAGAATGTATTCGCTGAAACCGACCGAAAATGGAATTGATATCCTCGGACAAACTCGGCTCAATGACGGTGGCGAAGTTTTCGGTTCTATTGCAATTGCAAACGGCCGAATCTATTTGCCAACCAATAAAGCTCTGTTTTGCATCGGCAAAAAAGAAGTCAAAGTCGAAGCGGAATCAATGCCAAAGCAAATTGCAGAAGCGATTTCCGATGACAAAACCATTTCCCATATTCAATTGTGCCCTGTAGAAATGTTGCTTTCGCTTGGGCAATCAGCAAGGCTTCAAGTTCGAGCGTACAACGCTGCCGGACAATACCTGCGGCTTCTACCAGATGCTGTCATTACACTTGAGGGGGGCGGAGCGGTCAACGACGAACTTGTCTATAAGGCTCCGACTGAAACAACTGGGGCGGGTGTATTGCTGACAGCGACTTCCGGAGACCTCAAAAGTGTCGCTCGAGCTCGCGTCATTGCGCCGCTTCCTTGGAAATATGATTTCGAAGACAAGAAAGTGCCATCGTTTTGGATAGGCGCGGCATATCGACATCAGCCCATTGAATTGCCGTCGGGTGGCAACGGACTCGTGAAGATCAGTACGATTCCAAAAGGCACTCGCAGTCAAGCATTCATGGGGAAACCCAACTTACACGATTACACGGTCCAAGCCGAAGTTTACGCAACCGATAAAAAGAATAAAGTTCCCACTAAAAATCTTCCAGACATGGGGGTTGTAAATCAGCGATATACTCTTTCACTAGAAGGGTCGCAGAAGCTGCAAATACGTTCTTGGTTATCGCTGTTGGAGCAACGCTTTGCCAAAACGATTCCGTTCGAATGGCAGGCAAACACTTGGTACACCTTGAAATTTCAAAGTGAGAATAAAGATGGGAAAGCCATCCTGCGAGGAAAAGTTTGGAAGACTGCCGAAGCAGAACCTGAAGCATGGACCATCGAAGCGGCGGACCTATTGCCAAATACGATCGGAAGTCCAGGTCTGTTTGGAAAATCATCGGATGCGGAATTCTACGTAGACAACGTTTTGGTAACAGCAAACGACAAATAGCTCGTGCGGATCATTCACAACCCGACGTGTAAGCGAGGGACCAGCAACAAAATCCATCGCTTACACAGAGTGTCACGAAAAACGAGGAATTGAAAAAGTTAAAATGAGAATTGGAAAATGCAAAATTTAGCGGTGGACGAAAAAATACGGCCTCTTCTCTTACAATGCCAGCTAAACCCTGATTTGAAGCAACTCAGGCATTACTTCTTTTGTCTCAACAGTCCCGAACATTGTAAAAGCAAAAACATCGTCAATATGCACAGGCAGGATCTGTCCGGCTTGACGGACGTTGCCGTCCCAAACGACGATCCGGTCGCAATGTGTTCGACCTGTCATCTGACGCAGGTCGCCAGTCTGCCCTTTTCGAACCGACCACTTGCTCGGCCCCTCAACAAGGATCTGGACAGAACGTCCAAGAAATTTCATATTGTCCTCGAGACTAATCTGATTTTGAACTTCAAGTAGCTCCAAATTCCGTCGATGTTTGACCTCTTCGGGAATGTCATCTTCGTATATCTCAGCCCCCTTGGTTCCAGGACGAACGCTGTACTGAAAAATAAAGCTATTTTTGAAACGGCATCGGCGTACCATTTCTACCGTCATTTGGAATTCTTCTTCTCTCTCACCGCAAAACCCGACGATGAAGTCGCTTGAAACGGCCGCATTCGGAATGATCTCTTTGATTCTTTCCATCATCGCATAGTAGTCAGCCGTGGTATAACCGCGTTTCATTCGTTTTAAGATATTGTCGCTGCCACTCTGAGCCGGTACGTGCAAATACGGCGAACACTTGGGCAAGTCGCGGACCGTTTGCAGCAGCTCGCGAGTCATATCTTTGGGATAGTTGGTAACGAACTTGATCCGCTCGATTCCATCGATCGTATGCAGTGATTGCAACAGGTCCGACAATCGAGTCGTTTTGTCTCCTTGAACGTGTCGGTACGAATTAACGGTTTGCCCTAACAGCACAATTTCTTTGCAACCCTGAATAGCAAGTACCTGGGCTTCGGCAATGATTTGGTCAGGTGCACGGCCTTGTTCAGGTCCGCGAGTCATAGGGACAATGCAGTAAGTGCAAAACTTATCACAACCAATTTGGATGCGAAGATAGGCTTGAAAGGGTGTTGGCCTCATTTCAGGATCTCGCAATGGATCAAACGTTTCATGCGAACGTTTAATGTCTTCTACGTTGCCTTCTCGTCGGGAAAGGCTAACGGCAAGCTGACCTTTTTCGCCTGCCTCTGCATTTGCTATCAATTCCGGAATCCTATGCAATTGACCGGGGCCAACAACCAAGTCCACAAACGGAACCCGATCGAAAATCGCCTTTTGATCCTTTTGAGCCATGCAGCCCATCACACAGATTATTTTTTCGGGATTGGCTAGCTTGAGCTGCTTAAGGTGAAATAGATTGCTATATGCTTTTTCTTCAGCGTGCTCTCGAACGGAGCACGTGTTGAAGATAATGGCATCTGCTTTAGCGGGATCTTTCGTTAGGGCGTAGCCGGATTTGCGAAGGGCTGCGACGACCATCTCACTGTCGAGAACGTTCATTTGGCAGCCAACTGTTTCGATATATAGGTGCTTGGATACAGCGGGAATTGAATCAGCGACAGCCTGGTCCGACATAAAGAACTCAAATTAGGGTGTTTGAAATGTGGGACGATGCGTAAACAAGTGATCGCAAATCGGCCACGTACCAATATACCCTTCAAGGAATTGGACAGAAGTGGAAAAATCCCGTAGACATTGTTTACGACCCATGAACTAGAGGGCGCGTAATGCCCAAAGGCACTCACTCTGTGAATTTCGAGCCTCAATGCGCTAGCATGATGGCCGGATTTGCAAGTGAATAATAGCCTTCCAGCCCGCACGATAGCTAGTGCCAGAAACCGGAAGTTCCTTCCGGTGCGGAGCAGCATATTTAAGGCTTCCGTCGAGTTTACTCGGCGGTGCCACATCTGGCGGCTACCGTTCGATGACCATGAGGTCATGCTCTCCGTTTCGGTTTATCCGAGCGGAAGC
>JAYTVL010000429.1:0-15467 GCA_043744075.1 Pirellula sp.
GCGGGTGTAGCTCAGGGGTAGAGCACAACGTTGCCAACGTTGTTGTCGTGGGTTCGAATCCCATCACCCGCTTTTCTGTTTGATTGTGCCCTTTTTTTACCCTACTTAGGACGTTTGATCCGACATGTCGACCGTGGAAACAAAGGCGCCAGATTCTAAGTTGGAATTGGTTGTTAAGATAAATCAGCCCAGCACTTGCCAACGACACGTGGTGGTTACCATTCCACGATCGGAGTTGGAACGCTATTTTCGCGAAGCTTACGACGAAATCGCTCCGAAAGCAGATCTTCCAGGCTTCCGTGCAGGCAAGATCCCACGCAAGCTACTGGAAAATCGATTCCGAAAAACGGTTGGAGATCAAGTCAAGAGCAGCTTGGTCATGGACAGTTTGCAACAGATCACCGAGGGTGGTGAATTCTCCGCAATTTCCGAGCCAGACATGGATTTTGGAGCGGTTAAGTTGCCGGACGCTGGCGATTTTACTTTCGAATTCAACATAGAGGTTCGGCCAGCGTTTGACACTCCCAACTGGAAGGGACTCGATCTTGAAAAGACAGTTTACGAGTTGACAGATGCCGAAGTGGACCACCAACTCGCTAGAACGCTAGAAAAGGTTACGCCAGGAGAAGCCTATGACGGTGAGGCTGCACTGGGCGATAGATTGATCATCAACGCAGCATTCAGTTCCGAAGGTCGCGAGATTAGCTCGCTGGAAGAAGAATTGATTACACTCCGCAAACGATTGAGCTTAGCCGACTGCATCATTGAAAACTTCGGCGAACTGTTGGTCGGCGCCAAAGAAGGGCATAAACTTAAGACAACCGTGAAGGTGCTTGATACTTCGCTCAACGAAACCTATAAGGGTGTTGAAGTTGATGTCGAATTCGAAATCGTTGAAATAAGAAGAGTCAACGTCGAGGGTCTCAATGCATCGGTTTTGGCGTCAGTTGGATTTGATTCTGCCGAAGAACTGCGTGCGTTTGTTCGTTCAGAGCTGGAACGACAAGCCGAATACTACCAAATTCAATTGCTTCGCGAGCAAATCACCAAGAAATTGACCGCCAATGCCAACTGGGAACTTCCGCCATCATTGGTTCGCAAGCAAGCGGACCGAGAACTTCAAAGGCGTGTTTTGGACTTGCGTCGGAATGGATTCACAGACGATCAAATTAAATCCGTAATCAACAATATCCGGCGGAATTCCGAAGTATCAACGCAATCAGCTCTTCGTGAGCACTTCGTCCTCGAAAAGATCGCTGAAGACAATTCGATCGAGCCAAGTGAAAAAGAATACGACGAGGAAATTCAACTCATTGCCGATCAGAGCGATCTTTCTATACGACAAGTTCGTGCGAAATTGGAACGGACTGGCCAAATGGACGCATTGCGAAACCAAATTTTGGAACGCACCGTGATCAATCAGATCGTGGCAGCAGGAAACGTGAAGGACATCAAGGGAGATTCGATCCTCAAGGCCGATCCAGACGAGGCCGCTGTCGAGTTCCTGGTCGCTCCAGTTTCCCAGATTTTGCCAGAAGCGAAATACGATGAAACACCGGAAGACGTGGCGCAAGAAGGCAACGTAAAACCAACTTAATTCTAGCTGGGATTGTAGGTCCCGCCTGCCGGGCGGGACTTTGGAGTGCAGAAGTCCCGCCCGGCAGGCGGGACCTACCAAAGCCAAAGCATGTACATCGGCGCTTCCGTTGCAAACTTAAAGAAGCGAGCCGAGATTCTGAGTCAACTCAGGCAATTCTTCAACGAACGTGGATTTACCGAGATACAAACGCCGGTTCTTTGTCGCGATTCGATAATCGATCGCCACCTAGATCCTATAGAAGTGGACATGCGGTTACCCGGCGAAGTAACAACAACTTGGTACTTGCAGACTTCCCCAGAACAATCAATGAAGCGAATGCTGTGTTCCGGTATCGGAAGCATCTTTCAGGTTGGTCCAGTATTTCGTGCCGGCGAGCAAGGTAAATACCATAACCCCGAGTTCACCATGGCGGAATGGTATGATGTCGACGCCGGTCTAGACGATGGACTTGGGTTGCTGGACAAGTTACTAATGCGATTGCTTGGAACGCAGAGTGCACAACGGATTCGATTTGAAGATGCATTTCGAATTGCCACAGGTTTGGACTTATTCGATATGAGTTCGCCCGATCTAGGCCACTGGGCGTTTCAGCAGGGATTAGTCGACCGAGAGACTTGGTCAGCGGATTGGGATGATTGGGTCAATCTGATTTTCTCGGAGCGTGTTCAAGGCACGCTTGGAATTCAAATACCGATGTTGGTTACCCACTTCCCTGCATCGCAAGCAGCCTTAGCGCGTGTTTGTAACTCAGATCCACGCACTGCCGAACGATTTGAGGCATTTTATTGCGGGATCGAATTGGCAAATGGATATCATGAGTTGATGGATGCCAATCAGCTCGAAGAACGCTCAGTTCTTGCCAATCGTCAACGAGTGGCCGATGGCAAAAAACCTCTTCCGGTTCAAAACAGACTGTTGGACGCGATGAGGTCGGGAATGCCCAACTCTTGCGGCTGCGCACTTGGATTTGATCGATTGGTCATGCTCGCTTGCAAAGCCAATTCGCTCGCCGAAGTAGTTTCGTTTGTTGCGGAAACGGCATAGACGATGATGGGAAGTACTCCGCGATCGAGAGAATGCTACAATGTCGTCCGGGCAGCTGATCTTGAATGTCTGCATCGATGATCCAGTTTACGGTCGGCTTCGTCAGGCGTCCAATCTGAGAAACGAATATCTATCTACGAAAGTCGGCTACGGAGCTTGCTTTGAAGCTCTGAGAATACCGCGTCCAATGCGATAATGGCCATGCTTTTCAGCGTTTCCATATCCGTGGGTGTTTCACCTAAAAGCCCCTGCAGTAAACGAATTTGCTCAGCTTTGCCTTTCTGTTCGCCTCTCGCTTCGCTTTCTGCTCTTGCAGCCTCCTCTGCTGCACGACGAGTGTTTTCATCGAGTTCCCACTTCAGCCTCGCATTGTAGTAGCGTCGTTGTTCTGGTGTTCTTGAGATCATTTCTAAAACTCCTATGGCTTCGTCGAATACCTCGGACAAAAAGCGTTGCCTCAAATGCTCAGGGCTCGATCCCACCGCGTTCCGAAAAAAATCCATCCACTGGTCCAATGGATCTGTTGATTTACTATTATCGTCTCCCTTGGGATATTTCGGCAACTCCAACGTGTGAATTTCCAAACAGTTCGTTAGTTCGAGTCCCATCTTGGTACGCATTCGAAACGCTTGGTGGTACGCGGCAAGATCAGGGTAGAGACCGCGGATGTTTCCCGGCTCTTGGATTGGCTCCTCGAATGACGGTCCTGCGTGACAGCCCATTCCTGATGTTTTAGAACTTAGAAATAAAATTCGAAGATTTTCTTGACTCACTTCGTTTACTTGTGTAAAACTACATGAGTAAACGAAGGAGGCCGGTATGACCGAAGCCAAAATGGGACAGGTGCAACTGAAAATTATGCAGTTGCTTTGGAAAATGAAGCGTGCCACTGCTCGCGAGTTGACGGATGTGCTGAACCAGTCTGACCCGATCGCGCATAGCACGGTGCAGACCCTACTGCGACAGCTCGAAGTGAAGGGATCCGTCGACCACCAGCAGGATGGTCGGACATTCTACTTCTTTCCGCTCGTTCAAGAAGAAAAGGTCAAGAAGTCGGCTGCTCGCGAATTGTTGCAAAACGTTTTCGCGGGAAGCGTCGGGGGCTTGGTCGCCTACCTGCTTGAAAATGAAAAAGTATCGGCCGATGAACTCGCTGAAATTCGCAAGTTGATCGACCTGAAACGCAGGAAGTAACGTTTTTTTGCTTCAGATAGACAAACGCATTTGATCAAACGGCCAAAATGGCCAATCGAATTTCAACATAGGAGAACCGTCATGTATCCATTGCTTGAGTTTGCCGCGACATGGTGGTTGCAATCCACCGCGCTGGTTGTAATTGGTTTGACGATGGCCCTTGGCTTGCGCAAGCCAGCTCATCAATCTTACGTGTTCCGAGTTACGCTCGTTGCTGTATTGATTTGTCCGCTAGCGACTCAATTGATGTCGCAAATGGGCTTGACGATGTTTACTATGGATTTGCAATCGCAGTTTCTCGGCCTCGCAACTCCCAAAGAAAGTCTTAACACTTTTTACCTTACGGCCAATGAATTTTCTGAAGACATCACGAGAGCGAGTCGTCTGTCGCACACTCTCGATGCGAAACCGTCCGTGGACGAAAGTTTGGGCGATCTAATTCCATCCACCGTGCCATCACAACCGGTGTCTGCTCAGCCCATTGGTCCAGCAGCTGCCGCTGAGAATGCGACCAATCCCGCTTCCGCCATCTCTGGTTTGTTGCACAGAGCAGACTGGCTAACCTTGAGTGCCAATGCCCTGCTATTCATCTGGGTTATCGGAACGATCATTTTCTTGGCCAGATTGCTCTTCGAATTGTGGCGCGGTCAAACGCTCCTACGCCAATCCGTTCCCGCCGATTCGGACTGTGATAAAGCTTGTCGGCAAGTCGCGGCTCGATTGAAGATCCGCTCCCAACCGCGAGTCGTGGTGAATCCGTTTCTTGCTAGCCCATGCTTGCTCGGACATTGGCGGCCCGTGATTTTAATGCCCGAAGAGATCGATTCTGCGAGCTACGATCAAGTTTTTTTGCATGAGTTAGCCCACTTGCGGCGAAGCGATTGGCTATGGACGATCATTGGTCGAATTTCTCAATCGATTCTGTGGTACGAGTGACCGACGAAGATGGGAATCCGCTGGTGGCAACTTTGAATTTCTATCCGTTTCGAAGCAACCCACACGCCGAGAAATTCAGCAACTACGACCAAAAGATCTCTGGCAGCGTCCCCGATGATAAGATCGTCAGCAATGCGAACGGAGAGTTTCGCATCCACGCAATCGCCGGTCCAGCGATCCTGGCGGCGTTTGTGACCGATCCAAAAGAGCAACCCAAGTATCTCCCCAATCGCCCCGAAGGATTGCTGGAGCGAATTGGCGGCGAGCAAATGGGAAAGCTGTTTAACCCCTGGTCAGCCGATGCATTCGACGCGATGGTCGAAGTGAACATCGATCTGGATGTCAACGAAGTTACACAGGACCTGGTGCTAAAACGCGGCGGAATTCGAATGCTCAACCTACACGACCAAAATGGTGCGACCATTGAACAGGTTTCGGTATTGGGAACTTCGTTTCCTCCGCGGTTTTACATGGACCAGAAGCTGAGCAAATCTTCTCTGGAAATCATCGGTTTGCAGCCAAGCGAATCACGCCACGTCGTGCTGCTCTCAAGCGATGGACGTTCTGGCAAGGTGCTCACTGTCAAGGGAGCGGACTCTGCGGCGATGAGCGTTCAGTTGGAAAAGTGCGCGAGGGTCAGTGGACGAGTTCTCGATCAAGACTCTGAACCCGTGGCGAACATGCAGGTCTATATTTCCCCAATGCAAGAGCCGTCGCAAGATAACTGGTCACGCGAACTAGGCCCCGTGGTCACTAATGCCAGGGGAGAATTCGAATTGCTGCTAGCGCCTGGGGGACTCTACCGCCTCGGGGCCTACACCTCGATGGGTCCAAACTTCAACGTTTCGATTCGTCCGGCTGCAGGTGCAACCTACAAGCTTGGCGACCTGAAAGATGCTATGGATGTTAAGGAGCAAGCTACGGAGAAGTTCAAGCAAGTGACGACTGAACCATGAACTCTCACTGGCAGCCTTACAAGCCGACGGACTCGCAGCTTTGGAATCTCCGGCGAGTCAAGCATTTGCATCGTCGTGCCGCCTTGGGTGCGACTTGGACCGAGTTGCAACGAGACTTGCGAGATGGACCTGAAGCCAGTATCACTCGTTTGCTCGAAGGGAAATCTCGGTCTCTCGGACAGCGCGAGGACTTTGAATCGATGGCGCGGATCATCGGCGATTCGGCGGCGCGTAGCGACGACGAAAATCGCTTAAAGGCTTGGTGGCTTTTCCGATTTTTGTTTACTCCCGATCCTTTGCGAGAAAAACTAGCGTTAATGTGGCACAACCACTTCGCCACCAGCAATCTGAAAGTCAAAGATTTGCGATTGATGCTCCAGCAGAATGAACTCTTTCGCCAATTCGCGAGCGGCAAATTTGGCAAGCTGTTACACGCGATGCTTCGCGATCCGGCCATGATAATGTGGTTAGATGCGAACTCGAATCGTGTGGGACATCCCAATGAAAACTTGGCTCGCGAGCTGTTGGAACTGTTCACACTAGGCATCGGCAACTACAGCGAACAAGATGTAATGCAAGCCGCGCGAGCCCTCACCGGTTGGTCGTTCAAAGCAGGGGAAGTATTTTTCCGACCCGAACATCACGATGGCGAACCGAAGACGATTCTGGGTGACACTGACCGGTTAAATGGAGAGTCGTTAGCTGAATTGCTGCTCGATCAGGAAGCGACCAGCCGACGATTGGCTTGGCGATTGTGCGATTTGCTGATGGGCGAACATGTCGTCGATCAAACCGCGATCGATGAACTCGCCAATGGTTTGCGAACTCGTCAATTGGATATTGCATGGGCAGTCGAAGCGATTTTGCGCTCTGAGTTGTTCTTCACAGACAAGAACATCGAATCTCGTACTAGCTCCCCCGTTGAATACATCGTCATAAAACGAAGTTGTTTCGTTTGTTGCGGAAACGGAATAGTGCAGACTGACTACGTTGGGACATTGACGTAGCTGAAAAACCTGAACGAACCGCATCCAAGGCTGCGGGATTCCTTCGTTAACGGCCAAGGCTCGCCTCTAGTCGTTGCTTAAGACCTTTCATTGTTTTTGCCCAACCTTCGGCGGCGATTTCGAAATCAACGTCGGCCCATCGGGGTTCTTTGTTTCCGCCTAGCCTCGATTTTATTTTGGCATCGGGCCAAACAGGAAACTGAGCGCTGTTTCCCATGGTCAGCCTGGATTCGGATTTTTCGCTAACCAAGAAATCGGCCAGCAATGCAGCCGCAGTTGGATTGGGCGCTTTTTGAAGCACGCTAATTGTATTCGGGATAAACACCGTCCCGAAATCATATTCGCCCTGGTCTGGAAATACGATGTCGACAGGTTGTCCGGATTCTTTTTCGATAATGGCGTCGTCGGTATCCGTTAAACCCCAGTCTAATTCTCCACTGCTAACTGCCAAAGCAACTTGCTTGTTGCCGGACAAAACGACAGAATGCTCAATCCAACCGTCCGACCAAGCCAGCCAATCCAACGATCGATCCCTCTTGAAATAACCACTTTCGACATGTGCATCAGCCTGCCTTTTTGCCGCATGCGACGATAACACGGCCATATGCGTCGCAGTTGTCCCGTAAATAGGGTAGGCGAGACCACAACGTTGATGCCATTTCTTTTCAGCTAGTTCGAGGACACTCTTGGGCCAATTTGCAGGATCGGGAAGTTTATGTTTGTTGATAAGCAGCACACGTGCACGAGCCGCGAAACCGATCCAAGTGCCATCCTTGGCCTTGAAACCTTTTGGCCATGAATCGGGAACTTTCCAACGGCGACTTGCCAGCAGCCCTTGATTCTGCAGTCGAATCGTATGGATAAGTTCGTTGTTCCAGAAGACATCGCATTTAGGTCGTTCCTTTTCCCTTTCGATGCGAGTAACTAGCCCCAGAGTCTTTGAGGCTTCAACATCAAATTGGCGAGCGATTTCGGTCCCCGTATTTGCGCGCTCGAAAGCATCGAGGATTGGGGTAACGTACTCGCGATCTGCTGCTGAATAGAGAACTACGCCCTCTTCTCGGCGCGGAACGCAGCCGATGCCAAAAACAGAAGAATAAGCAAGAATCACGCATAGCCAAAATCGATACTTGCCTTGGAAGCCGTCAAGACCGGCAAAATCAATACAGAGCATCCATTTTTGCGAATTTCGGTGGGTTACGATAACAAATTCCAACCAATTACTTTGCTGGGAAACCGCCATCGAACTAGTCTAGGTTCGTAGGTCGCAGACGCGGTTTTGCGTCTCGGCCCTCATCTCCCTTCCCCCGTGGCGAGGTTAGCTCTCGTTGAGCTAATCTCGCCATTTTCGTTTCTACGTGGCCAGAACGCAATACGTAGCCCACGCACTTCTCGATTCATCCACCCTCGCGGTATCTACATGAAACGAAACAGGGCTTCCGTGCCCAGTGCATTGCACCTCGCATCCAATGCAAGACATTTCGTTTCACGTGAACGTACTAGGCTGTTTCTACGCGTAGCATAGGCATCCTGCTGTGAGGATTTCGAATACTCAGGCTGGAAGCCTAAGCTACGTCGACAGATGCTCAGGCCGCAGCCAAATGAACTTGGCCGATCTTTGCCATTACACCTTCGATGAACTCGTCGAAAATGCGAATGTCAAGTGCGCTCGCAGCAGTCGACTCGGGATGGAATTGACATCCAACCACGAACCAATCGTCGCTATTGCTCTCGATGCCTTCGATGACCCCATCTTGGCATCGAGCGGTTACTCGGAAGCAATCTGCCAATCGGTCGATTGCCATGTGGTGACGGCTGTTGACACGGATTTCTCCCTCGCCGTAAACGCGTCCCAGGATAGAATTCGACTCGACTACCAAGGAATGCCGATGATTTGTGTCATGCGGATCCTTGTGTGGGATAGCAGACGGCATATCGATTGGAAGGTGATAAAAGAGATTGCCCCCTTGAATGACGTTAATCAATTGAAGACCAACGCCGACTGCCATCAGACTCATCTGACGGTTTGCAATTTCTTGAGCCAATCTACGATCAAACTCTTCGCGTCGTGCTTCCATCGGGCGTACAGAACTATGCAACATGTATCCATCGTTTCGAGGATCCAAATCGCCTCCACCCACTAAGAAGAAACCATCAAGTCGATCCAGCAATTGTTCTAGACTGGATTGATCTGTCGTCGGTGGCACCAAGACTGGAATACCACCTGCGTTAGCAATAGAGTCAAAGTAGCCTGCAGCGAGATAACAGTAAGCAGGTGTACCTTGGTTCATGGCGCGAAAATCGCAATTCAAACCAATGAGCGGCCGTTGGTTCATTCGATAGGATCCTCCTAAATGAAAAGTGACGCGTCGCAAATGTGAGTGGATCGTTGGTGCTGGCAAGCAAATCCAAAAGGATTGCAATTCAGTCCGTAAACGACTAGAAGATAGAGCAAGCGATGCTGACTCGGATTCGCCTGCGATCTAGGTGAGGAGGCTCAGGAATCCATCCTGTAATCTCGTTCAATCTAAATCGGAAAAGGGATTGGATGCACCGTGTGGTGTTCAAACTCCTTAAACAAATCATTTGTTTGCAATTTTGCTTGGAAACTCAACCTCTTGTTGTTCGAATCCGATCCTTCATGCTTGCGGACTAGTGACGAGTACTAATCCGCAGGAGATAGGCAGGAAAGTAGTCGCAACCAATACGAATTGCAAACGCATTGCTACATTTAGTATCTCCAGTGAATGCTAGCACGTAATTGTGTGCAAGCATTGATGATTCGCGTATAGGCGACCAGGGTGGCAACGAATCTACGAGAGGCTGAAACGTCGACGTAGTTGATCGGCAACACTTCGATGCATGGAATCAAGTCCTTGAACAGAAGGGAACGAAGGGAACAAAGATAAAACGGACGACTCAAAGGTGAACGTCCCCTGTCTTAACAAGTCCTAACCATTCCTGAAATTACAATGCAATGCGATACCTAGAATCCCCTTCGTTTCCTTTGTTTGCTTCTGTTTAAACATCGGAACAGAAGAAGATCAGCCCTCGATCTTTTGGCAAAGACGAACGAGGAACTGGGTAACTGTCGCTGCTCAAAAGTGGTGTGACAAACAATTTGTGTCAATCCCAGGTTGTCAAAACCCAAGAGCAGACCTACTAATCATTGTGCCGGATTGAGCAATGCAATACGATATAAATGAGGCAGAAAAGCATTTCCGCGTTGGTCTTTTACTAAGGGGACTTTCGATGACCAAAACCATACTGGTATTTGTTGCGTTTCTTTCATTCGGCGTTGCCAGTGCCCAGCAGCCTCCGCCCCTGGGAATTCCTCCAGCCGCCTTTAGGCCGGTTGCGGCCGCTGCACCGGTCCAACAAATTGTTAACCTCGGCGATGTTGTAATCAACGTTGTTATTGCTAAGGTTCTTGGCGACGGCGACGATGCCGAACTGACTATCGCTAAGTTCGGTGCCAAGGAGACGAACCAAGCGCCTCGCGTCGTAACGACTATGAAAGCCGAGCAAATACAACGCACCGTAGTTGTCAACGGTGAGTCCAAAGTGCAAACCTACACCGTGCATGTCCCCATCACAACGGTAGTCAATCAGAAGCAAAACTTTACGCCCACAGAACAAGATCGATCGGTTCCTGTGAGTACTGTTCAAGCTTTCGATCTGAAAGGCAATCCCGTTGAGGCTGCCGATTGGACGAAAAGACTTGAGACTCCGAAACACGTTCTTTTGCTAAGAAGTCCGATTGACGAAACGAACAAGCTGAATCCCTTCTATTCGGCAATTCTCCGCGAAGATATGTTGCTATTGTTTCTCAAAGGAGATTCGAACAGCAAGAAAGGTCCGATCGTCGACAGAATAACCATTGTTTATGACGTCAAGGAATTTCCTGTATTTAATTTGACGGCTTGGATTGACAAGGCGAGTATCCAAGAGGATCGAGCCAATCAACGTCTCGTTGTAATGGCCGACGCGGAAACCCACAAAGAGTTGAGTTTGCACCTCAAGAGTCTTCGAGAAGAGATTGCCAAAAAAGCGAAGGAGTAAACTCCATCCATTTTGGCAACCACGGAATAGTCTGAATACACGGAAAAGAGGACATTGCAGCTTCGTCTCTAAGTCTAAACCGATTAGTTCGCTACTTGCCCAATGGTCGCAATTGGTTCAGACTAGTGCTCTGTCCAGATTGAAAATTACGGTTCGAGGGTAGCGGAAGCCGCCAAGGCTTTCGGTGACTTCATATTGTAAATTCGTTTGATCTCAAGGATATTCGAAACTTTTGGCGAGTTACGCAACCCTAAAATTGAATTTTGACACACTACTAGTGCGAAAATGGTGGCACAAACTGCGGCCTCCGTTATTCGCTGAATGAACAGATATTCACTTATGAGCACCGCCACATTTCCGCAACCGATCCAGCTTTTACCTTCAAAAACGATCGACGGAAAAAAGCCGACGCGGGAGGAAGTTCCCAAAGGGGCTTCTCTTTGCGAATATTGCACGGCAAAATGCTGCCGTTATTTTGCGTTGCCTATCGATGCTCCTACCTGCGAGCAAGATTTGGATTTCATCCGTTGGTATTTGTTGCACGATCGAGCGACAGTTTTTATTGAGGATGGGACTTGGTATTTGTTGGTCCACACGGACTGCAAACACTTGCAATCGGATCACCGGTGTGGGATTTACCATACCCGCCCACAGATTTGCCGTGATTATTCCACGGCAAACTGCGAATTTGACGAGGATGCTGTTTACGAAATGTATTTCGAAACGTCCGAGCAAGTGGCGGAATACATGGAAGCTCGTTTCCATTCTTCGGATGCAAAGACTCTTCGAAGCCCTGAACCTTCTCTCTTGCCGATTCTCTAGATGGCTTTGATTGAACCTAGAACACTGAAGGGATTCCGCGACTTTTTGCCTGCGGCCATGATCCCCCGCGAAAAACTGATGGAAGTAGCGCGTGGAGTTTACCGGCGATATGGTTTTGTACCAATCGACACGCCGGCCCTCGAATTATTGGAAATACTGACGGGAAAAGGATCGGAAGAAACCGATCGGCAAATGTACCACTTCATCGACGCAGGTGGTCGAGCTGTAGGCATGCGATTCGATTTGACCATTCCGCTAGCGAGATTTGCGGCGCAGCACATCAACGAACTGGGAACCCCGTTCAAACGGTACCACATCGGTTCGGTTTGGCGTGGCGAAACGCCTCAAGCGGGTCGATTCCGAGAATTTGTACAATGCGATTTCGATACCATTGGAACCACAGGCGTTGTATCGGATATTGAGACGGCGTTGGTCATCCATGAACTGATGCAGAGCGTCGGGGTTCAACGCTTCAAGATTCGGATCAACAATCGCCAGGTTCTGTCAGGACTACTTGACAAGATGGATCTGCAAGGTTCCAGCACAGCGGTCCTGCGAGCGCTCGACAAGATTGAAAAAGTAGGTGCTGAACAGGTAAAGAAAGAGCTGACTGTGGCGGGCTTGAATGCGACGCAAATCGAACAGGTATTGGCTCTGGCTGCGATTCAAGGCTCAAAGGATGAAGTGCTTCTGAAATTGGATGGAGTGCTGCAAGGCTCTGAAATTGGACAGGCGGGGGTCGAGCGATTGAGAACGATTTGCGGGGCGATGAAGGCAGCGGGAGTCGAAGATGAGTTTTATCAAGTCGATGTATCGATTGCTCGCGGTTTGGATTACTACACGGGGGTCGTGTTCGAAACGGTGCTAAGCGATTTGCCTGGTATCGGAAGCGTCTGCAGCGGTGGACGGTATGACAATTTAGCTGGGCTATACACAAAACAGCATCTTCCTGGGATAGGCGCATCGCTTGGATTAGATCGACTGCTTGCAGCGCTCGAGCAATTGGGGCTCGTTCCAAAGACAGTTTCATCAGCGGACGTTTTTATTCCACTATTCGATGCTGATAGAATCAATGACTACTTTCAGTTAGCGACGATCGTCCGCAATGCAGGTTGGTCGGCAGAAGTCTATCCTGAGGCAAAAAAACTAGGGGTGCAGCTCAAGTATGCAGATCAACGCGGATTCCGCATAGCGTTGATCGCTGGATCGCAGGAACTCGATCTAGGCGAAGTGCAAATCAAGAATTTAGCAACGAAGGTTAGTACCAAGGTGTCATGGCGAGAAACTCCGGATGCGTTTATAGCCTCGTTGACCAACATGATGGATCTTCCTGACCAATTGGCATAATCTTCGATATTGTAGTGGATCTTGTTAAAGATCCTCATCACATGGAAACTATACGAACTGAAGCAAATAGGTTCTTTGGCAAGATCCACTACACCTCGGCGACTGAGTCGCGGGGATCTTTAACAAGATCCACTACCTGTGAGGAATGAAATTCGGTGAACAAACGTGATCATCTAAAACGTCTTCCGCCAGAATATTATCGTGGTGACGCGGTGGTTCATTGGACCATCACCATTCGCGGCCGCAAGGCCGGTTGGCTATCGCCCGTTCTACTTTATCGATTCAGAGAACTATTGACTCATACCTGTATGTGGCTTCATCCTGAAAGCAAAGAACAATTGTAGTGGATCTTGTCAATGATCCGCTCGTTCGTTTTTGGCGACAACAGCGTGGGATCTTTAACAAGATCCACTACATAGATCCCCGCTACCAAAGAACGCATTCGCATGTTAAGTTCTGTGGGATTTTGGTCGGCATTTGCCTCGATTTTGAGGTCGAGCGACCACGGAATTTCAAAAACCGCGAACTGTTAGGTCTCCGCCGTGCCTCGACGCACCGATATTAAGAAAATTCTATTGATTGGTTCCGGCCCGATTATTATCGGTCAAGCTTGTGAATTTGACTATTCAGGTACCCAAGCTTGCAAGGCGTTGCGAGAAGAAGGCTACGAAGTCGTCTTGGTAAATAGCAATCCCGCGACCATCATGACGGATCCGGCGACGGCAGATAGGACCTACATTGAACCTCTGACTTGGGAAGTGGTCGCCAAAGTCATCGAACGGGAGCGTCCAGACGCACTGTTGCCCACTCTTGGCGGCCAAACGGCGCTTAATATTGCCATGGAGTTGGCCAAGAATGGCGTCCTCGAGCAATATAAGTGTGAGATGATCGGAGCCAATCCAGAGGTCATCCACAAAGCCGAAGCACGCGATGCTTTCAAACTTGCCATGGAAAAGATCGGCATGAGTGTATGCAAGGGATCGGTTGTTCACACGATAGAAGAAGCCCGCAAGACACTTGCGGAGGTTGGTTTGCCATGCGTTGTTCGTCCAAGCTTTACCATGGGCGGGAGCGGGTCCGCAATTGCGTACAATCGAGATGAATTTGACGGCCTAGTTCTGAATGGATTGACTCTTTCGCCCATCACCGAAGTCCTCATCGAGGAATCGATTATCGGTTGGAAAGAGTATGAAATGGAGGTTATGCGAGATGCAGACGACAATGTAGTCATCATTTGCGCGATCGAAAATTTTGATCCGATGGGTGTTCACACCGGAGACTCCATCACTGTTGCGCCAGCACAAACACTGACTGACAAAGAATATCAGCGCATGCGAGACGCAAGTCTTGCGATCATTCGTGAGATTGGCGTCGAAACAGGTGGTTCCAACATTCAATTCGCGATACATCCACAAAACGGAAAAATGATCGTGATCGAGATGAACCCGCGTGTAAGCCGTTCAAGCGCGCTGGCAAGCAAAGCGACAGGATTTCCGATCGCAAAGATTGCTGCCAAACTTGCAGTCGGTTTCCGTTTGTGGGAACTTCAAAACGACATAACTAAGAAAACCCAAGCCTGCTTCGAACCGACCATCGACTACGTGGTTACCAAGATTCCGCGCTTTGCATTCGAAAAATTCCCTGAAGCAGATTCGACACTGACGACTCAAATGAAGAGTGTTGGCGAGACGATGGCGATCGGCCGGACTTTCAAGGAGTCCTTTCAAAAAGCTTTACGAGGATTGGAGGTTGGTGCCTTCGGTTTTGGATCGGATAGCAAAGATCTTTGGTTTACCGACCGTCGTCCTGACGATGAAGAAATACGGAGCAAACTGTCTCGCCCGAATGCGGAACGGGTTTGGTACATCCGGTATGCTATGCTGGGTGGGATGAGCATTGATGAGATTTACTCGATAACAAACATCGACAAGTGGTTTTTAGACCAACTGAAAGAACTTGTCGAAATCGAAAATCGGTTGCGTGAAATTGGATCGCTTTCCGGCATGGACGCGATCACCATGCGACAGGTCAAACAATTCGGCTTTTCGGACCGACAGTTGGCCACGCTTCTTAATAGCGATGATGGCGAGGTTCGCGAGTGGCGAAAGTCGCGAGGTATTGTTGCAACATATAAATCCGTTGACACTTGCGCTGCGGAATTCGAAGCGTACACGCCGTATTACTACAGCACCTACGAATCAGAGAACGAAACGCCGCCCAAAGGAGACAAAAAACGCGTCATCATTCTTGGTGGTGGCCCGAACCGAATCGGCCAAGGTATCGAATTTGATTATTGCTGTTGTCATGCCAGTTATGCGCTTCGCGAACTTGGCATCGAATCGATCATGGTCAACAGCAATCCGGAGACTGTAAGCACCGATTACGATACGAGCGATATGCTCTTCTTTGAACCGCTCACAACGGAAGATGTTCTCAACATTGTCGATACGGTTCAACCGGATGGTGTCATTGTTCAGTTCGGGGGCCAGACTCCCCTCA
>JAYTVL010000430.1:0-15431 GCA_043744075.1 Pirellula sp.
TCCAATTCCTATTGATGCATAGTAGCACCAACCTCGTCCATAGAATTGGGCAGATTGTTCCTGTTGAACCACAATCGATGACCGCCATGCCAGCTATTCGTACCGTCTTGGAAATGGGGAATCGAAAACATCAGCAGATCGTTCCTGTTGTCCTGGAATCCGAATTGAGCGAAATTGGAACTCTTGCGATGAATTTAGTAGTCGCTCAGCAGCCTGCGGACTCTTCCTCTCAGCCCCTCGCTGACAAGACTAGCTGGAAACTGGAGTTTGACGTTCGAATGGCTGCGTCCAATGAACTGTCTGCCAATGGGCCTCAAACTGGACTGATCGAGACCGCGCAGTCGACGGTAGTCCAATCGGCCATCGAAGCGATGGAAAGCGTGTTTGGCGAGGCGCCGAGCATATTGCCAAAACATGGAGTTGCCTTTCTCACCGAACAGCTTGGAATTCCAAGACGAGACTGGAGCCCTACACTACTTCGAGAAATGTGGCGTTTTTTGATGGACCACCAGACGTACAGAAAGATTTCTCCTGAACACGAGTCAAGATGGTTGAATATGGTCGGTTGGTGCTTGCGCCCCGGGTTTGGACTGGCGGCAGACGACTGGCGAGTGAATGGTACTTGGAGAAACGTTCACAACAAATTGTTGCACCGCACAACCACGAATGCGTCCGAAACGATAGTACTATGGCGACGGATAGCGGGCGGTTTCACGCCAGGCCAGCAGAGAGCGCTATTTCAAGATTGCTGGGCAAGGGTTCGGCCAATGCTTGCGGGCGGAACTCAGTCGCAATTATCCAATACCAATGTTGCCATCGAATTGCTGCGACTAGTCGGGTCACTTGAATGGTTGACGTATGAGGAGAAGACGACCGCTGCGGAACAAATTCTGCATTCTTTCGATAAGAAGAAACTCGAAATAATCTATGGTCCGTTGCTTTGGACGCTCGGCCGACTCGGTAGTCGTGTCCCAGTATATGCAACGTTGCAGCAGGTGGTTAGCGCGTCACGAGTCCAGTCGTGGGTAGAAAAACTATTGAGATTGGATCAAGCTTGGCTCGTGAATAATTCGGCCATGGTGTCTCTTTGTTTAATGCAAATGACGCGCCGAACCGATGACCGCTACCGCGATGTTCCGTCGTCATTGCGTGACCGCGTAGCGATTCAAATGTCACAGCTTGGTGCTCCTGCAATGCACATCGATTTGGTTCTTCGCGGCGGTGGCCTGGATCAGGCAAGTGCAGATTCTATTGTTGGCGAGACACTACCCCTGGGATTTCGCCTTCTAAGCTAAAACAAGTCACAAGCTTGAAGTTCATGTTTAACCGATCGGAGCGATTCGCGGAGATCGCGGGCGCTGGATTGACGCTTCAAGCTCCAGATTCCCTCGTGAAAGGAGGGAAGCGTACTCGGCCCACCCGCCGCTGAGCGGGTTAAACAGGTCACAAGCTTGAAGTTCATGCTTAACCGATCGGAGCGATTAGCAGAGATCGCAGGCGCTGGATTGACAAAACCAATGACTATGGCGAATTCGTAACACCCTTAATTTGACGCAAGAAAGTCTCCATGTCAGGAGTTCTTTCGTCCGGGTTTGACTTTATTGCTTCCATGATCGCACTGGCCAGTGATTTGTCCAATTCAGGTCGAAGCTCCAGGATATTCCGTGGCGGAGAAGTGTCGTGGTGCAGTGCTGCTCGACCAGACGTGTCCGAAATTTGCCAAGGTAGATCAAATGTAATTAAGTGATAACACGTGAGTCCAAAAGAAAAAATGTCGACGCGTTGATCCGTAGCCCGACGTCTAACAATCTCGGTTGCCATGTAGAGCGGCGTACCAGTTCGATTGCCAGGCACCATAAACGCTTTCGTCGCAGGCAACGAAAGTCCGAAGTCGATCAGCTTCACGGTCTCTAAATCGCTCGTACACATGTAGTTCCGCGGACAGATGTCCCGGTGGATAAACTCCCGTCGATGGACATAATTAAGAGCGTCCGCCATTTGCCGGATCATACTGAGTCGACGTCCCTTTAGTTTTGATTCATCACGTTCTTGAATGAGCAACTGTAAGCCCGGACCATCGACGAACTCCATTACCAAATACGGTTGACCTTTGGTGGATATTCCGTACTCCATTGTCTTGGCAATATTAGGATGGTCCATGCCCAATGCAATTTGACCTTCCGGCGGCTTTTTGAGACCCTTAAATCTGTTCTCAAAGAATTCAACTTTTTCGATATCGCAGAGTTTTACGCCGACAATCCGATCGTTATTCAATCGATCCTTTGCGACAAAGAAATTGCTCATCGTGCCAGCCACAGCGGAGCGAATGCGCTCAAAGCGAAGTTCGATGTCAGCCCGTTTGTTGTCTTCGCTTTTTCCGAATAGTTTGCTAAATAAACCCATCTGTCCTGCCGTAAGTAGAGAACATTGCTCAATGCCGAATCCCAATTAGTATACACAACTCACGGAAAGCATGAGAACGACTCTTTGGTTTCGTAGACGATTGCTGAAAAGTCGATATTGAATGATACTTTCGTCCTGTCCTTCGGCCCGATGCCGAACACGACTACGAGCACGATTGCGAGGAAACAAGGAAAAATGAACCAGAGTCAATTCACTATTTGGACCAATACTAAACTTCCTACCAAAGCGGCAGATAAACTCGCAAAGTCTGTTGCTCCTCATCGTTTGCTTTATGCCTCCGAAATGAGTTCTGTGAATCTAATAGCGAGTCCACCAGATTTGCAGCTTGCAGAGGCCGACATTGCGTTCGGCCAGCCCGACGCTGATCAGATCGTTCGATTGCCCAAACTTAAATGGGTCCATTTGACGACTGCCGGTTACACTCCTTATGATCGGGACGATCTCAGGAAGGAAATGAGAACGCGAGACGCGCCGTTGACGACAAGCTCGGGTGTATACGATGAGCCCTGCGCACAGCATCTGCTGGCAATGATGATGGCCTTTGCGCGTGGATTGCCCGGGTCTCTGGCGATCCAATTGACAAACCGTTCCTGGCCCGCTGCAGAACGTCGACGTCAGTCTTTCTTGCTCAACGGTCAGACGGCCCTCATTTGTGGGTTTGGTGAAATCGCCATCAGATTGTGTGAGTTACTCGAGCCTTTTGGTATGAAACTTATCGGCGTTCGGCGTCGAACACGAGGCAACGAGCCAATTCAAGTTATCGATGAATTGAAACTTGCGGAGCACCTACCGCACGCCGATCACGTCATCAATTTGCTTCCCGCGAACCCTTCGACGACGGGCTATTTTGATTCACGGAAATTTGAGTTGATGAAAAGAGGAGCCTACTTTTACAATGTTGGACGCGGCGGAACAGTGGAGCAAGAATTCTTGGAGAATGCGTTAAGATCTGAAAAGCTAGCCGGCGCCTATCTAGATGTCACGACTCCAGAACCGCTGCCCAACGATCACGCATTATGGAGCTTGCATAACTGCTTTATCACTCCACATACAGCAGGCGGTTTCGACAGTGAAATGGTTAGCCTTGTCGATCATTTCCTGGAAAACCTGAAAAGATTCACTTCGGGGACACCGTTGCTTAACCGGATCATTTGAAATGTTCACAATGTTTAAACATGAGCTTCAAGCTTGCGACTTGTTTAACCCGCGCAGCGGCAAGTGGGCCGATCTCCGCTTACGCTCCGATCGGTTAAACAAACTAAACTGGGCGGATACCGATGACACTCAAGTCATCTGGTTTGCAAGGTTGCCCTTCTATGCCAAGCATGCGTTGATGCGCAAGGTTCGTGACCAATCCGATCGCATCTGCGATTTTTCCTTTGCGAATGCCGTTAACGACTTCTTCAATTGCCAAATTGTCAAACAACCCGTCGCTCGCAATCACCACGGTGTCCCGCCGCGACAATTTCACCGCTGGTCCAATTTCGATCCGCATGCGAGAATCACCGACCACATTCGAAACAATGTGGCGGTCCTCGTGATGCATTGCGTCGTCGGCTGCGAGCATTCCGGACTCGACTGCAAAACCAACCGGGGAATGGCAAACAGATTGGTAGCGGATCCGGCCTCGGTTTCCGGTTACCAAAATCATCGAATCGCCAACATGATAGGGACGAATGGTACCGCGGTGGTATTCGACCACTGCGATTGTACAAGCTGCTCCAATTTTAAGATCTTGAACTGCGATATTTGCTTGCTCAATTCCGTCCAAAATCGCCACTCGCATGCGTTCTGGACCACTCTCGTTGCGTTCGATCGAATCGAATAATACTTGCAATGCAATTTCGGACGCTTGCTCTCCGCCTCGCATTCCTCCACAACCGTCAGCAATTGCGAATACCGCCGTTTCATCGTCGACATGAATGATGCCCACGGCATCTTCGTTGCATGTTTCCTTGAATGGGCTGCGACGAGAAAACGAACAAGCCTCCCAAAGTACATCCTTCTGCGAAAGGATGTCGCTCTTTTCTTCTCTAAACAAAAACTGGTGGTGTGATACAATAGACATGATTACCAAGGTTGGATACTCGCCCCGAAAATGCAATCGCACTTTCGGAGCAGCCTCATAAATGACCGTCGAATTATGGGTTACTTAATTTGGAAAATACGTCCAAGCCCCCCCAAAGGTAGTGTTCATTCTCTAGGACTGGTTCGAAAGCATCAAATTTGCGGCTCAGATGGATGTCGAATTGCGTCTGTCCGTATTGCTAACGTGTTCGAATATTCCAGTAAGTTGAACTAGGTAAGCTTTAACGATTAGTTTGGTTCTGCTAAGCATCGTGGCCATGCTGATCCGATGGACCGATTATGTTGCCCATTGCTGTTGCGATAGGCATCTAGATTGCTAGCCGCCAGATAAAAATTGGAATCGAGAATGGATTCAACGCGAAATGATGTCATTGGAAATGAAATGCAACGTCGCGAGTGGTTAGTTGCAAGCATTGTAGCTGCAACGTCGTTGGTTTGGTCATCCACAAGGACTGCCGTGGCCAATCCAATTGAAGACTCCAGTAAATCGTCTACTGGACCATTCCGAATTCGTTCGGTTTTGGAAGTCTCCGGGGAGATTCGACTAAAGAGTCAGACGAACGACGCGACGAACAAAGGAGGCAAAATGATAACGGCGAAAACTGCGCCTCTCAAAGGAAGTTCAACGGTCGACTTCGACGAACAATATGAAACAACGAACAAGCTTTCCGGATGCAGGTCTTATCAACACTATCACGAGTCCAGTTCGGAAATTCAGATAGACCGGCACGTTACCAAAACGAGCCTACGCGAACAGTGCCGCGATATACTTCGTCTCGGCACAGATCAGGGAATCATTACGGCATGCCCGGACAATCCTCTCTTCGCGGCCGAACGCGACTTGATCGAAGGCCCCATCAACACGATGTTCTTGGATCAGCTGCTGACTCAGGAAGAAGTTCAAATTGCCGACAAATGGTCGATCGGTGCCGACGTTGCGTGTCGTTTGCTTAATATCGATGCTATCCAGGATGGCAAGTTGGTCATGTGTTTGGTTGACACAGACAAAGAAAAAGCCCAAATGACCCTTGAGGGAACGTTGTCTGCTTCCGTGCGACAAGTGCCAACGAACCTAAGGATCGAAGGCAAAGCGCAACTCGATCGTAAAGGCGGCTACATTTCGTGGTTTGCCGTTAACATCACCGAGACTCGCGAAATTAGCGAAGCCGAACCCGGTTTCCGCGTTTCAGCCCAGTTGCGCATTCTGCGATCGTCCATTGAGAATGTTTCGACTGGTGATACGTTAAAAGCAGTCGCCTCACGTATTGGATTAATCGACGCTGCCAGCTTGCTTCAATTCCAGTCGGACCTTGGCTACTATCGATTCGTTGCAAATCGAAAATGGTCTACCTATCGTGACAGCGGTGAGGAGGCCACGTTGAGGTATGTCATTAACAATCGAGTTGTCGCGCAATGCAACGTCACGAATATGATTGACTACGAACCTGGCCGCCAATTGAGTCTGGATGGTTTTCAAGCTGACGTTAAGAATGCGATAGGCAACGCATTAGTTGAAATCGTCGAAGCATCCGAACGACTTTCAAGCAACAAGCTTCGGCTGCTTCGTATTGTGTCTCGAGGAGGAATTCAAGGGGTTGATATCCAGTGGGTTCATTACCACATCTCGAATGACGATGGCCGGCGCGTTGTCCTTGCGTTTACATTAAACGAGACGAACCTCGAACTATTTGCAGCGGAAGACGCACAACTGGCCGACTCCTTTGAGCTTATCAATTGGCCGACCAAGCTTGATGCAAAAGCGATCGAGTCCGCCTTCAAAGAGACACCAGCCACCAACCAAAAAACGTCGGTAATTTCACAGCCCGGCGTCAAGCAAGGTGAACCAACACTGTCCGTTCGTCCCAAGATGGCGCGTTAGGCGTTTCGACGCAGAACGTAGCTTAGGCTTCCAGCCTGAGAATCCTTGACAGAATCTCACAAGCAAGATGACTATGCTACGTTTAAACCGGATCCAGCAGTTTGTCGCCATCTTTGGCGGCACGATTAACCAAGGTTGAAACTAGCCGCACTTGCACCACGCCCGGTGGACTTGGCTGCAATTGCGACAGCATACTATCTATGTTGGCGGTCCCATTCAAAGCTGGGTCAAGCCAGGCAGAAATCTGTGTCGAGTTGACCATCAATGCTGGCATCCTGTCGTGTACGTTTGTCAAATCGGCATTGGACGGAGTTGTGATAATGGTCGCGGACAAGATCGAATTGCTTTGCGACCCTGGGTTCTGTATTTTTCGGTTTTCTGCCCAGAGTCCAGCCATTGCAAAGACTCGCTCTCCGACCGTATGAATCCAATATGGCTCCTTAATTTTCGGAGTTAGTTTTTTCCACTCGTAGTATCCGTCTGCCAAGATCACACAACGCTTGTTAATCAGAGAAGGACGGAAGCTTGGTTTGTCGGCAATTGATTCCGATCTTGCGTTGATCATGTTGTAGCCACCTGAAAGGGAATCCGCCCAAACAGGTACCAATCCCCATCGCATGCCTCCAATGATCGGCGTCCCATCGCTGTCGTTTCGCACAACGACAATCTGTTGGCTGGGAGCAATGTTGTATCGAGCCCGAGTCAGATCTGCGGAAAGCGACAGGTCCGCAAGCTCTTGATCTGCATTCCAGTCTGGGAAGAGGTCTTTGAGCCAATTGTCGACAGGCGTCTTTAGAGTGAATCTACCGCACATGAATTGCCGGTTTATTTTTGGTAAACTTTTGCATGACCCCTCAGTCGCGAGTTGCGCGAGTTGGCCAAAGAAAATTCGCAAACTATTATTTTGGATATTATCCGCCACAAACCAAATGCTAAGCCGCATTTTAGGGGTGCCAAGCCCCCCTAACCCGGATTCCTTAACTGATTTTCAAAAGATTCCTTTTGCAAAGTCGAAAAATGGACTTTGGACTGCCCAGGATGGGGGAAATCCGATTACCATTTGGGGCGTAATCGTGCTTGGTACAGGATTTCTTTGTCCCCTTGTTTGCGATAGGACAGAAATCCACCAAATTACGAACGGGGTGTAACAACCTCTGTTCAGGATTAGCAACCGACGCATTTGCGTCATTGATCGTAAAAAGGTGAAAATTGACTGGTTATCTGTTACTAACGGGTTCGACTGGACTTCTCGGTCGCTACTTAATGCGAGACTTGTTGGAAGGCGGCCAGCGACTTGCCCTCCTTGTCCGGGGTTCCAAACGAGAGTCTGCATCCGACCGAGTTGAAGCGATCCTCCAATTCTGGGAAAGGCAATCGGGAACTACTCTTCCACGCCCCGTGCTATTAGAGGGTGATTTGCGTCGTCCATGCCTTGGACTAAGTAGTAACGATAAACGATGGGTGGCTAAAAATTGCGAATCGACGATGCATAGTGCCGCATCCTTGACCTTTCATGCAGATGGAACCGGTGAGCCATGGCATACGAATTTTGATGGCACTCAAAACATGCTGGGGCTGTGTCAAGCAACAGGTCTGCGCCGATTGCATTACGTTTCCACGGCATATGTTTGCGGCTTGCGACAAGGCAAGATCCTGGAGACAGAAGTTGACTGCGGTCAGTCCTTTCGCAATGACTACGAGGAAAGCAAACTGCGTGCCGAGTTATTAGTGCGAGAAGCTGCATTTATTGACGAGCTCACGGTCTATAGGCCGGCGGTCATTTCAGGTGACTCAAAAACCGGTTACACCAATACATACCATGGAATCTATCTCTACCTGCGCCTGATGGCGTTGTTGGTGCCACGTCAACCGATAGGTCCTGACGGTATGCGCGTTACACGGTTGCGAATGCCTCTGCAAGGCGACGAGCGACGAAACATCGTTCCCGTAGACTGGGTTTCCAAAGTCATGACGCATCTTTATTTCGATAAGTCAACCCACGGTCGGACGTTCAATTTGGCTCCAGAGTACTGTTTGACACCGAGGCAATTGATCGATGCAGGCGTCAAATTCTTCAACTCGACGGGAGTGGAATTTGTGGGGTACGGACCCATTGACCCGGCGACTTACAATGATTTGGAAGCAGCATCGTTGCCCGGATTGGCCATGTACGATGACTACGAACGCACTGATCCAACTTTTGATTGTACGAATCTGAAGCGATTTGCGGCCAACGTTCCTTGCCCAGTCATCGACGAAGCCATCTTGCACACTTATTTGCGGTACGGTGAAGAAGATCGTTGGGGTAAACGCCGCATCGAAAAACCCGTCGTTCCATGGCAGGCCTCCGATTACTTTCGCGATTTTTCTGAAGCGGAAGATGTGAATAACAGAAAGATCAAGAGTCGCTTGGCCATCGATTTAATCGGACCAGGAGGAGGGCAATGGACCCTTGGGCTGATGCTCGATGGAACTTTGGTGCGCACGGCCGGATTGCGTGCGGGCGCTGACTCACTATTGCGAATGAATGTGACCGAGTTCCAAAAAATTGTGGCCAATCCGATAGGTTCGCAACAACTGCATGCAGTCGAACAGCTTTTTCCGTTGTCGAGTATTTCCACCTATGGCTCGCTCGCTCAGGGAGCGGGACAACGTGTCTTTTGAATCGAGCGGCAGCTTGAACAGACAATTGGGTGGCACGCTCTGAGGCACGAAGGGCGTGTGAAGTGTCAATTGCCTGTCGTATTCCCGTCGTCAATTAGGTTGGACCACAAACCACGCCCATCGCTCTGAGCGTGCCACCCGGTCCACTGGTATATTCCTGTCTGCCCTCGCCTACAGACTAACCGCATCATAGAAGTGATTAGCAAATGAGCACTATGCATTTTGTGCTTTTCGGTACTCTGATCTTATCGGCATTCATACAGTTTCTTCTTGTTGCTGGATTTGTAAAATGCTTACGAAGGAAGCCTCAAACTTTACTTGACAATGTATTGTGCCCCGAAGCAATGGTGGTCCTATGCTTACGAGGCGGGGATCCGTTTTTATCAAAGTGCGTTAGGGGGTTGCTAACACAAGACTACCCTAATTACCAAGTACGATTTCTTGTGGACCATGCTGATGATCCCGCAATGCCGATAATCAAGAACACCCTCACGGACATTGCATTCAACAATTATCGGGTCGAAGTCCTGGGTTCACCATTGCCGAATTGCAGCCTAAAATGCTCTAGTCTTGTCCAGGCCATTGAGGGAGTACCTGAGTCGATTGAGATAATCGCTTTGTTGGACGCCGACACGATTCCGCACTCCACTTGGCTTCGAGAATTGGCTACGGCTCTCGTCCCGATGAACGTTGGAGCAGCCACTGGAAATCGTTGGTATATGCCGACACATTGTAGTCAGGGCTCTATAACCAGATACGCTTGGAATGCAGCTGCAATCGTTCAAATGTACTGGTACGATATAGCTTGGGGGGGGACACTCGCGATCAAGTTGGACTCCATTCGGCGATCCGGCATTCTTGATCGATGGCGAAAAGCTTATTGCGAAGATACGATGGTCCGAAGGCAGTTATCGACAATCGGTGAAAAGGTCGTTTTCGTCCCAACGCTCATGATGATCAATCGAGAAGACTGCACGGTTGCCTCATTCCATAGTTGGGTCAAGCGGCAATTGCTTGCTGCGAGGTTGTATCATCCGTTTTGGTTTCTAGTGGTCGGGCACGGGTTCAGTTCTGCGGCGGTGATCGTTTGGGGATTGCTGAGTTGTCTTTGGCTCTTGGTACAGGGAGATCTGCTTGGAGCGGGATGTGTTTGTCTTGCGCTAATCGCATTTCATTTTTGCCTGACCTGCATGCTTCTGTGGATGGAGCGGGCCGTGTTCGCCGTCGCAAAGGCACGCGGCGAAGATGTTTCGTGGCCGGGCAAGTCGAATTGGCTGACCATCTTTTGGATTACCTGGCAAACTCAGTGGATTTATACGTGGGCGTTGCTTGGCTGTCTCTTCCTGAAAAAATTCGTTTGGAGGGGAATTAAATACAGCGTTGGCGGACCGTGGGAAATCACCATGTTAGGATACCGACCCTACCGAAATGAACGAGATGGCCATGATCAATCGCAAGAATCGATTTGAACAAATACCGCTGGCTTGCGGGTTCGCTGTATTTTTTGGCTACATAAGCCAGAAAACCTAAACCGTCAGCAGCTCAAGGCTGCGGGATTCCAAAATACCATATTGCTATTATTGTGCGGTGCTAGCTGAGCCGCGAGGTGACGCGCCAACACGTACATTGAATGGCAGCGGCCTAGCAGCACATAGAAATCCCTCGGCAAACAATCGCTCTTTAAGCGTCCGAAATTCGTTGAAGCTATCGGGGTAAACCCATACGGTTACGGTGGTGTGCTGAACAGCGCACGACGCAAGCTCCAGCCTCAGTCGTCCTCCAGTTCCTAATGTTTCGACAACACTCTCATGGACAACCTCACCGGTTGGTTCCAATTCGAATTTTTCCAATTCAATGGTTCGAGCGAGCCGAGCCGACGAGCCGTTGGACAAAATGCCACTTTGGCTTTTTAGTCCGTAGATCATCAAGAATCCATCAATCGGCCCCAATTGATTTACAAAACGATCCTTCTGGGAATTTCGTTCTGCTGAGCGTCTCGCTTCACTTTTTAGGTTATCAATCAATCTTTCCCAGGGTATAACGGCGGCTCTTCCCCCTCGCATCATGACATGCAATTCCCGTCCAAATACGGTCTTAGCCATTGGGGTCGGTAAGTGCTGTAGGACCGCCGCGGTCTGCTCGACCGATTGAACTTCGCCCTGTTGCTGCAGCAAGTTCGCAAGCTGTTTTTGGAGTTCGCTCATTTCCTGTTCGGTTTCAATTCTTTCTCTTGCCGTTTCGTCGATGTCCTTTAACTCCTCCTCGATAAGACGCTCGGCGATCGTGACTCGGTCCATGATTGCCATTCGTTCAGAATCTCGAAACGCGACCTCAAGATCATAGTTGCGCATCTCTTCTTTTTGCCGTTGAATATCCTGATCCAAGTTTTTGGTCTTGGCGACAGGCGATTCAAGCTGATCCACCTTTTTCTTCAGTTCTTGCTCCACGGCAACTTTGGCCGCCGCATTACTCCGCGATCCCACTATAACGACCAAAATGATTAAGATCCCGACAAGATTGGCAATCGTATCTAGGAAAGCATCCTCGCCAATCGCAGCATCCTCGCTTCGCCGCTTGCTCATTTCTTGGAATTCCTATCGGCTGTTTGTAAGCGTCAGAGGCACAACCTTGATTTCAACTCCGCTACCCTCAAGCAAGCGTTCCAAACGAGCGACGCTTTGTTGAGCATCGTTGGCTGCTTCGATAGTAAGCATTGGTGACCAATACCCTCCCGGTACAGAGAGTCCCCAAGAGTCGACGCGTTTACGCATCGCAATCGCTAGTTGATTGCCAGCCTGTTGCGGTCCTTCATGCATGGTTACGTTCACTTCGAAGACGCTTGGATTTACGTCCGAACGCATAAGCCATTTGTCCTTCAAAGCCACGATTCGGATGGAACGCGATACAGGCGTGGCTTTTCCTTCGGCACGGGAGGCTGCCCAACCGTGGCCCGCGCTAACGGAAATGGGTTTTAAATCGCCTTCGGGGCGTACGTGCTTTGCCTTGGCTACTTTTCCCTCGGCTTTTTGGTTCACAGAGACTGAAATGTTTGGAGCGGCGTTCGGGTCGGTTGGAGACTGAGCGGGGCTTCCAGAAGCGGAGAGACTGCTGGCTCCACCGCCACTTGCGGTTCCCGACGAGAAAGCGTTTGCACGTGGTGGTGCCGGTGAATTGCTACTTGACGAACTACTACTTGCAGTCGTGCCATTGCCTGATGTGGCGTCGGATTGTGACGATTCTCCTTGGGAAGTGCTAGTTCCATTTTGTGAGCCGGAAGTGCCTTCTGTATCCTGTAAATTCCCCGGACTGTTGACAACCTTCGAGCTCGCATCCGAGTTGAAGGAACCTGCAGTTATGTCTGATCCTACTGAACCAAACGAGATTCCAGATATGGCTGGCACCGCAACGTTTTGGGCTGCCGACATGCCATTCTTTTGAATAGAACTGGATACTTGAGAATTTGCCATCCCTTGGACCAGTTGCCAAGTTTGCTGTGTGGCGTTGCCGTCAAGAACCCCTGTTCCTACCCCTGATTTCGAGGTGCTCTCAATGCTCGTTCCGACTCCACCCGATAGTTGAGTCGAGTTCGCCATGTCGATGGCATCCCAATTGACATCGCTATCGCGAGCAGCGACGCGACGGGGCATGGATGCAATCAATGCTTGTTGTCGACGTTTTGCCATTTCGACTGTGCTAACCAATTGCTCCTTCAGGCCAGCTGGGCTTTGCGGAAACTTTAGCTCCATCTCTTTGTCAACCAACTCATAACCAAATTGGTCATCCCAGCCACTCATCGCTTCTCGCGCCAACGCATATGTTTGGATTCCATCGGGGCGGACGATTAGCAACGGATACGGAGGGAGCGTAATACCAAAGGTGGCGTCTTTTTGTTGATAGGCGAGTCTCAAGACACGTAGGGCAGCATCTAGTGGATTGCCGGGACCAAACGGTGGCTTGAGATCGTTTAGGGAGATGAGCAGGCCCTCAGGCTGAACGACCACTCCATCCTTGGTACACTCTAAATAAACAGGGCGTCGAGACGTACCATTGGCGCCAACATAGGGTATGACCGCAAACGCGGGTTTGCGTTTTTTTTGCTTTTCGATCTCCTCGATTAGCTCGCGTTTTTTCTGATCGATTTCTTTACGTAACTCGGCGACCTCGACTGTCTTTCCGGTACGATCTGCGTCGGTCCCGGAGGCCTCGGATTGGATGCGTTCGGCCTTGGCAACGAGTTGGTCCAGTGTCTTAGACAAGCGAGCGATATGGTCTTCGATATCGGCCAAGTCTCTGCGCCGACGCTCGACCCTCGATTTGAGCTCTTGTCGCTGAGCCTCAAGTTCTGCGGATACGACCTCGATAAGTTCCGTTGTATCGTCGACGCCAGTCATCGCTGTTTCAGCTTCGCGTTTGGCACATGCGTGCGAATTGGCAACCGTTAATACCAAGATGAGTACAAGGGCTCCAATAGTGCAAAGCAGCACGGCAAGGAATGGGAACAAAGCGGGTGCCGTATTGTCACCACGTCGTTTGCTACGACTCATCCTGCACGCCTCTTCAGCGGCAGCGTTGCTGGCAATTCGGTTTCGCCAGCTTCCTCGACTTGTTCTTTGGCATCCGGTTCGGCTGGTCGCCGGCGAACTGGCTGACGACCTAGATATCCGTAGCGTTCCATTTGAGTCCCGAGTACAGCCACGGCCTCTGTCAAACAAATGGCGGCGTCATGGAATCGATCCACGTCCGTTAGCCGTTCCAAGGTGGCTTGTAACGGCTTTTCCATCGAACGGACCGCTTCATGTTTTTCGATGAGCAAGTTTAGAAGTTCGGTCTGCGCTGACATATCACGTTGATGTTGGTGCACGGTCCTAGCTTGCTCTGAAAGAGTTGTCTGCCATTGTTGCCAACGAGCGTCAATAAGGACTGCTCCCTCCGACTGAACTTGAGCTAATTGTTCGGCATGGCTAGTTAGCGATTCTTGGTGTTTGGCTAATGCGGAATCGATGGCGCCTGTTAGACAGGATTGGAGTGTTTCTGCAGAACTAGAGGTTAGGTTTTGCCAATGGCCGTGAGCCGCCGAAATTGTTTGCCCCCACAGTTCGCTTTGTTTTTGAACAAGCTGTTGAACCGAACTCATTAATTCACGAGTGATGTGCTGTAACGCAGATTCAACGTTGGACATGTCGCGATGCCTCTCCTGTTCCGTCAAGCAAAGCTGCATTGTTTCGGAAACGCGACCATCGATGGTTGAAAGCAGAGCCAGTTCCGAACGGTTGACCCCAAATTGGACAAACATTGCAACCATCGTCAACACTAGTCCAATAGCTGTTGTATCGAACGCAACGTAAAGGCCTGCGGTCAAACTGTTCATGGCGTCTTGAGAACCGCTTGCCAAGGCTTGGGCGTCCATCTGCCCAAGCGTGTCGGAAATCCCCAAAACGGTTCCTAAGAATCCCAACATAGGCATCGCCCAAGTGACAATTCGAATCAGGCCGTAACTGTCGTGCTGCTGATCTGCGTCACGGTCAGCCAATTCGTGTACATCTTGATCAAGGTGCTTTGTATTTTTGCGCTTGATTTGACGCTGCAAAATCGCATTGACTCGTTGGCCAAACCAGCTATCGCAGACTTCCTTGGATTGAGTCCGCCATAAAGTTTCAAACCACAGGGCCTTCTGTTCGCCTGATGCGAGATCCGGAGTATCAGGTTGTGTTAGCGAAATGTCCTCCATCGCTAAACTTGCTCGGCTGCTAACTCGAAGTTGTGAAACCGAATCAAACCACTTCGTTGCGAGTGCCACGATAGCGACAAAGAAGAGCTCCGAGGTCGCGATGGCAACTGGGTGGCACAAGCAATAGCGACGTAACAAAGCGAAGTTCAATGGGCCGGCAAAGATCAAACCGTAAAACAGGATGCAAGCTCCACTTCCAGCCACGACCGACGGTCCGATGGAAGTGTGGAAACTCGGATTCGGTGAATTTCTTTTTCGAAACAGCACGGCAGTCCATTGCCTCCGTTGGCGTAAGCTACGTTTGCTTTCAATCCAATCGGCCTTAGTGATCGACGGAATATCTTTCGGTTCGGCACAATGGGCTGATCCGCCTTAACAAAACAGGCAAAGTTTGTCGATTAGCGAGACTTTTTGCATTCATCCAGAAATGCGATAATCCAGGTTAGCAAGCAATCTGACTTCTAAGGCGAGCGGCAGCTTGAAATCTAGCTGTAAATTGGGTGGCACGCCCTGAGGGGTAACACGCCCTGAGGTACGTTCGGGCGTGATCACTAGCGCGGATTATTCATAGCTAGTCACGGAATTTGGTCTTTTCGGAATTGTGGTGGAATTTTGAGCGAAGCAGCGATTATTCGCTCGTTGAGTCCA
>JAYTVL010000431.1:0-15410 GCA_043744075.1 Pirellula sp.
AAAGAAACTGGACAGACCCATCTGCTAACGAAACATGAGCACCTCCCGGATGCTGACTAAATATCTCTTCAAATGGTCCACAGTTATTTACATTCCAAGGGCAAATTGCGGGACCACCTAGTGGAGTAGCGTTGTTATTAATTTTCTTTGAAATACCAAATGCACTGTCTGCTTCAGCCCATCGCCAAATCCGCCGCTTTTGCCCATCCAACGGATCAATGTATACATGATTCAATTGCATACGCTCGTCGCGACCGATATCTTCGCCAAAAAAAATGGTGTTCGAAGTGCCATCGGTAATGTCTGCAAAGCGACTGCCGCCTCGTACCAACGCCCCTTCAGCACGCAGGGATTTATTCTGTAGTCCGGTAATTGGATCAAGGTCGACATAGTAGATCGGACCGTAATCAGTACAGCCAAATCCATCCATGTCTTTTGGCGACGGTCGCCATGCGTTCGAAGGGCAAATGAAAAAACTAACAACCTGTTTGGCTGCCGAAATATTTTGAGGCGTCGCATTATAGGCAAACCTTAGGTCCATTTGAGCATAGATGTTAGATTGTTCAACGAAAGGAAGAATAGCCGTGAATGCGGAATGCACATCGAAGGTGGTGGACGCAGGGTTGGTAGAGAAATTGGTGCCTTGGCCTGACGATGGTAGTCGCCGATGTGCACTTTCATAATTGTGTGTTGCCAGGCCTATTTGTCGCAAATTATTGCTACAAGACATTCGTCGCGCTGCTTCTCTCGCCGCCTGCACGGCTGGCAATAGCAACCCAACCAAGATTCCGATAATGGCGATGACAACCAATAATTCCACCAACGTAAATCCGCTAATTGCAACCACTTTCGGCTCTTTACTGGTCTTCTTGTTTTGCTTTTGTAACGGCATACAATCCCTTTCCATAGACGGTATAACATTCAAATGAGTGTTGTAGTGTTGCGAGTGAGGAAAGGTGTGTCAACCAGTTATCGATTCAAACATGAAAATTTTTCGGGAAAGCCTTGGAAGATTCGACGGACAAGGTGACAATGCTGACATGGAAAGTCCATCGCAAGCGAGTGTCGTCGCGATAGGTCTATCAAAAAATGTCTAAAGTTAAAGAATTTTCGAAATGGCTGAGTCGGATTCAACAGCAAAACAAGTTCAGGCTGATACCGAGGTGTGTGCGAGCTATTTAAAAGCGCTTGGCGATGCAAATCGCTTGCAAATCATGAGGGCGTTGAGGGCGAGTCCACTAACCGTAACAGACCTTTCGTTGCTCCTCGATTCAGAAATGGCAAACGTTTCGCACCACCTTCGAGTTTTATTCCATGCAGGTTTAGTGACGACTCAACGCGATGGCAAGTTCATTTATTACCAGATCAATCGCGACATAGTCCGCCGCAAATCGGTAATTAGCGCGCTCGATCTTGGATGCTGCCGAATTGAAATGCAATCCTAGTCAAATGTATCTTTGTTGCCACATGCCCAGGGCACCACCGCCACGCGGCCAGCAAAGCAGCTTATTAGCGCGCGGCATCGTTCGTGAGAAATCATTTAGGCTAAAACCGATAGTCCACGGAAAAAAACAGTAAACCAGGGGATTCGGACAGGCGCGATGGACGGTTAAGCAATGAAAGAGTAAGGCAACTCAGCATCGAAAGTTGCTCGCAGCTCAGACAGACTACTTCGTTAGCTACTGAAATGCACGTTGGGCTACTTTCCTTACCGGACCATGGGTTTTCTTGCTGTGAACTGCCCTTGGGGAGACCGTTGGTTGGATTGTCATCAGCGGAAGCAGTCAAGTGGGTGCATGTCAGGGATGTAATTCTAAGCGGCCACGGCTGTATTGCTAGCGGTCCTTCGAACCGTGTCTGAACCGGCCCGTCGCGAAAGCAAACGAACCAACAGGTCGTCGTCACTGAGCGAAGCCACCCTTATCTGTAAGATGGCCTCTGCATCGCTTGGGA
The DNA here is from genome assembly GCA_043744075.1 of Pirellula sp. Classification (GTDB taxonomy): domain Bacteria; phylum Planctomycetota; class Planctomycetia; order Pirellulales; family Pirellulaceae; genus JBKCUI01. The sequence goes on from JAYTVL010000431.1 coordinate 1,954, forward strand.
GATTGGATCCTTGAGTGGGAACGCCGGGCTCAACCTGGCGACACCATTCTCGTACATGCAGGCGTAGGCAAACAGCCAATCAAGTACGGACAGCGCTGGATCACCTAGCAGCCGTTCTATGGCTGAGTTTGAATCAGTGCTTAAATGGCACAAAGAAAATGTGCGTGTGCGCACGATTAGCACACTAATTCAAAAGCCCCTCACGCGATTCGTTTAGTCTGCGCAGCGTCAGATAGGTATCAGTACGCATCCATCTCTATTGGTATGTAAATTGCTTACTCATGGTTGCAAATTGTCTCACGTACCTTTTCAAGTTTTCAGGAGTTTACTAAATATGTTACTCACGTACCGAGGAATATTGAGAAAGGCATTGCGACTGTCTAGCGTGCCTGTTTTGCTTGCTGGATTTCTAGTTGATACTCGGACTACCTTCGCGGAAGAAGAACAAGGTTCTGGAATCAAAACCGAGATCAAACGCAAGGAAGTCAGTAAACCGCTAACGATCGAAGACCAGCATCAACTTTCCCTACTAGGCGCGCATTTGCTGGGCCAAATTCAGCAAGCAAGAATAGCGATGGACGGAAGTGCTCCAGACACCGCGTTGGCTTCGGTCAAGAAGTCACTGCAACTTGCGGGAATCATCCGCAGTATTCTACCGAAAACTTATGTCACTATGACGGTTCATGACAAGGGTGGTAAGGTTCTTTACGAAGACTCTCAGTACATACAAGCTGAAAAAATTCTTGTTTTTCACATGTTGTCGGAGGTAGACAAGTCTCACTTGCATGATGCGGACAAGAAGCGAGACGAAACCAAGTCCGACGCTCAAAACGACGAAAAGAAGTTTGTAGACATGGACGTTGTCTTAGATATCGGCTACGTCGAACGTCGCTTGAAAGAGGCTGAAAAGGCGTTACCGAGCAAAGTGGATATAGCATTTCGTGTTTTGAGTGATGCCCAAACAGGGGGCACTGAGTTAACATTAGCGGAGTTTGAGTCGCCACTTCATGATGCTCAAGAAGCGGTCAAATCCTCGCACGAGGCAGCAGAACGAAAGGACTATAAAGCTGCTCAATCAAACTTGAAAATCGCTCGTGAGCACTTGGCATTATACCGAGACATCGTTCCTCCTGGTCATCACGAGGAAATCGACAAACTTGGAGCTGAGATTACAAAGGCAGCTAACGAAATAACAGGCGCATCATCGCATGAACGCGTAGCCAACGTAACGAAGGGAATTCTAGATCGGATCAAGAAATGGTCTGCGAAAGCCGTTCGGCCTCGCAAAGCTGCAACGGAATCAGACAAAACTCCGACAACGCCTTCTACTCCAGCAACCTCGCCTACTCCTTGAACGCTCAGCTATGGTTCGGTGATAAAGATTATGGCAAACAGTGTGGATTCCGAGTCGGCCAGTTGCACGACTCGGAATCTCGTTATACCATTCGGGCCGAATCGGCTAGCGAGATAGTTCTAGCGACGCAGCTTTTGCCTTGGAGCGATCAGCCTCCCAATCTCGCTCGGTTTTCTCGCCATTGCGTTCACCCTCAATCTTGCCCTTGATCTTGTCTCCGGCGATTTTCCCCTTGTACACCGACGTGGATTTCTGCCCGTTCCGTTCTCGTACGTACTTGAACGAAATCTCATCCTTCACCAATTTAGCATCTTCGATAGCCGTCTCTGCATTGTCGCGACCTATCATCATACCCGTCAACTTATCGTTCTCAAGCTTCAACTTGAGCGTCTGCTCTCGTTTCTGGTCATTGAAAGTGACCTCCCACTTCCAAGTCCCTGTGGGATCAATCTTGTCCTTGTCTTCGGCAACGACTCTGCTGCTTGTCAGTGTTACTCCGATCAATACCCCAATCATCATTAACGCCATCTTGTGCATGTTTCTACCCTTATCGCTTACTGTGAGACCCAACGCATTCATGAAACGGTTCCATGTTCGCGGCGTTCATAATACGGCATCGCAATTCAACCTACAATTGCGAGGACGATTCTGCCACCTAAATGGGTGTCAATAAATCATAAGGGTCCGATGGGAAGCCGATGAAAAAACAGCCGAATCCAAAGAATAGCCTTAAACGGATCGAGTGATTGTGCGTTGGATCAGATCATCCGTGCGTTTTGACCAAATAGGACGATTCAATTGCGATCGAATGCGCAGTCGGGTTCTGATCGACTCAAGCAAAAAGCTAACAAGTTTCGGTTTTCGGCACCAGTCACAGCGAAAATTTCACTTTTATTGACAGTTAGTTCATAGGCATAGTATCCGAAAAATTTGTTCAAGGTTAGGATCAAGGGTGTTTGGCATCGCGTACGCTTTGGATGTACGGCCTTTTCTGGCTTATTATTTTGGAGTTTGCTATGGAATCTCGATCGAAAAGTACGAATGGTTTTACATTGGTAGAGCTTCTCGTTGTAATTGCGATTATCGGTATTTTGGTGGGTCTTTTGTTACCGGCTGTTCAGGCCGCACGCGAGGCAGCTCGTCGAATGCAATGTTCGAACAACGTCAAACAACTTGCGCTCGCATTCCATAACTATGAAAGTACTCATAAGGTCTTTCCTCCTTTTGCAACACGGAATGGAAATCCCGCAAATAATTTGTGGGAAGGATACAGCGCTTTCACTCAAATGCTCCCATTCATTGAGCAAACTGCGCTTTATGCTCAAGTTGGTACGGCAACAAACAACTTTTTCGTCCAATACTATCAGCAACCGCCCATTACGCCTGCTACATTGCCCAGTGTTCGAGCAACATCGGTTTCTGCATTTCTTTGCCCATCGGCACCAAGATGGCCTCAGAGTGGAACTAATCACACAACAAATGGACCTGGATGCAACTATGGTTTAAGTTACGGCGCGTCCATTAGTTGGAGTAATTTCAAAAATCAGAATGGAATGTTTAGGGGCCAAACTAACCTAGCGGACAAGGCTTCGTTAAGGATCGGTGACATCATTGACGGTACGTCCAATACGCTGATGTTGGCGGAACATCTTTCGGGTGATGACAATGCAAATTTCCTTATGAGAGGTCAGACATCTGAAGTGAAAACAGGTGGTGCGTTTACGAACGCGGCAGCCTATCCCACCCTCGAATATCCGTCGGAGGCAGATTTGAATACCTTTGGGGCAGCATGCCAAGCGGCGCCAGCACACCTTTCCTCGAATGGAGCGCAATGGTTGTCGCCTTTACCCACACAAACTGCTTTGAATACGGTTGCACCGCCGAATTGGAGGTTTCCCAATTGCCAGACTAGCGGCAGCGGCTATTCTTCGGATCGAGATGGTGTTTACACCGCACGCAGCATGCACACAGGAGGGGTTAATGCGGGGATGGGGGACGGATCGGTTCGATTCGTGAGTCAATCTATTGACACCAAAACTTGGCAGTTCACCGGTGGACGAAATGACGCCCAAGTCATTTCTTCAAGCGAGTAATCTCACTTAGTGCATTGTCACACGTAGGATAGGCTTCCAGCCTGTTGTACATTGACAGGCTGGAAGCCTACCCTACGAAAAGCGGCAACTAATATTAGCACACCTCCAGCTTTAGGTTTGGGGTGTTTTTCATGTCGAAAAATTGGAGAATCGAATTGAAGATCAAGATCGCGTTTTGTCCGTTGGTTGTCGCGCTTTGCTTTGGATTTGTGTTCAGCGGGTGTAACTCGAGAGGTATTCCTGTTGAAGTAATTGATTCGGGTTCCAAGGAGTCCATCAAAAATAGCCTTGCCTCGACCTTAGAATTAGGATCCCTAGGTAGCGAGGAGATTTTGATTGAACAAAACATTGCAAGGCTTACTTCGGAGGACGCTGCCAAAGGGGCTGAGATTGCAAAACTTTTCGAAGAGCTTAAAAAGGCAAAAACGCCTTCCGCACTCAAGGCTAAAGCTAAGGAAATTATCGGCAAGTTGTAAACTCAATGGCCAGAGGTACTCGCCAAACAATCCTCAATAATCGACTACAAAGTGCATCGAGCAAACCCACTCGAAAGATTCCAAGGATTTTCTACGGGATAGTACTTGCGCTGGCTATGGTTGCTTGGTGGCTCTCTGGTGGATTTTGTAGCCTCTCGAACCATTTCGCCGCAGCGGCGATTCGAGAGAGAGATTTTGAATCAGCAAAATCGTGGCTGCAGTGTACCAAACGACTTCAACCGTCCAACGCATACGCTTTATTTCTAGCTGCCAGGATGGCTAGATTGCAAGATGATGTTCCAGCAATGGAGCAACTTTTGGATGCTGCCCAACGCAATGGAATGGAAGCCGATAGAGTGCTTTTAGAACGGCAAATGAGTCAAGCACAAAGCGGCTTCCTCGGAGAAGTTGAGCGGAAAATAACGACTAGGTTATTAGATGGAGATCGCGAACTAGCCGAAATATGCGAGGCCTATGCAAATGGACTCGCAAAGGAGTCTCGCTTTGACGCAGCCTTGGAAATTCTAAAAGCATGGCAAGCGGATAGGCCTGATACTCCAATTCCATGGTATCGAATCGGCAGAATTGAAGAATTTCGACATCAATTTGACATGGCGAAGACCAGTTATAGAGCTGCGATTGCTAGAGGCAAGAATTTTTTTCCTGCAGTTTTTGGGCTTGCGCGACGATGCTTTGTTGAAAACGAAGCAAACGAGTCTCGACAGCTGTACAAGAAGTGTCTTCGGATGCCTAATCCGGCGGCTGCGAAGATTGGTATTGCTTTGAGCGACATTAAACTTGGGAATTTTGAATCGGCCAAAGCTCTACTTCAAGAAGTCTCGGATTTGGGGAGCGAGGCTGCAAGGTTATCGTACGTTTCAGTCGGCGAACCCTATGAGAGATTTATTGCAGCATCGGAGCTAGGAACGTTGCTCGTAAATGAAGGCAGGTTCGAACAATCGCTGGAATTGCTAGAATCGGCGTTGAAAGAGAATCCACGCGATGTATCTGCACGCTATTCACGAGGGCTTGCGCTGCGAGGACTGAAACGCGATCAAGAAGCGGAAATGGAGTTTGAATACGTATCGAAAACGAAGGATGCTCTCCAAAAAGTAAGTTCACTTACCGACAAGATAAATCGATCGAGTGAAGATGTCGACTCCAGGATTGAAGTTGGAAAGATCCTAGTTCAATACGAATCGGAACGCACAGGTCTTTTCTGGCTGCGAAGTGCACTTGTCTATGGAGAGAACAATGCGAAAGTGCACGAGGCACTAGCAGATTTCTACGAATCCCATTTGACATTAGACCCGAATAATGTGCGATTAGCTAAATTCCATCGCGACCGTTTCCAACTATTGCAAAAAACACGATACTGAAATCTAAGACATCGTTGCAAGGACAGCAAGTCCGACAACAAACTGCCCATGGACTACCACTTTGTTCTTTTGTTACCATAAACAAGTAGGTTCAAGTTAGTGCCAAGAGACCCGTTTTTAGCAATGGAAGTTGCCGTTTGCGTTGCATTGCTAGTTGTCGGATGCAAACCGTCCAACAAGACAAATGATGCTACGTCACGTAACTCAGTCGAAGCCTCATCTCCCTCGCCATCTGAACCATCGATGAGGTTTGAAGACGTCACTATTGCTACGGGGCTGAATCATCATTATCGCAATGGCGAAGAATCCGATCAGTATGCTTACATCGAGTCTATCGGGGGTGGACTTGCGGTTTTCGATTATGATCGAGATGGTTTTCCAGATCTGTTTTTCCCTGGAGGTGGACTAATCAGTACGGACCAATCCATTACTCCCCTCCCGGGTACACTATGGCAAAATGATCAATCCAAGCAATTTACCAATGTTAGCCATGTTTCCAACGTGGACAAAGCAACCCACTATTCCAATGGTGTTGCGTCCGGAGACCTAAACAACGATGGATTTCCTGACCTGCTCGTGACCGGCTATTGTGGACTTCAGTTTTTTGTCAACCAAGGAGACGGTACGTTCGTTGAAAAAGCGGTAAATTCTGGTTTGATTGATTCGCTTTGGAGTACGAGTGCGGGCCTAGGCGATCTCAATAATGATGGAAGTCTGGATGTCTACATTGCGCATAATACAGATTGGTCATGGGCGAATCACCCAAAATGCATGAGGTCGGCAACTGACCGCGAAATTTGCGCGCCTTCAGCGTTCAAGGGGCTTCCTGACGAGATTTATCGGAACAACAACGATTCAACTTTCCAACCGATAGGTATGGAGAGTGGACTAAAGGCAGATGGTAGAGGATTGGCTGTAGTTCTAGCTGACTTGAACCAAGACTCGAAACTAGATATCTACGTTGCGAATGACACCACTTACAATTTTCTTTATGTTAACGATGGTCATGCGAAGTTTGAAGAGATAGGAATAAAGAGCGGTACGGGTCTAGATCACAGTGGAAATTCCAATGGCAGTATGGGAATTGCGGTCCTTGACTTTGATGGAAATCTACTTCCCGACCTTTGGGTAACCAACTACGAAAATGAAACTTGCGCCCTTTACTTAAATAATGGTCAATTCAGTTTTAGATGCGGCACTCTATCGACGGGAATTGTGACGCTCGGAACTCTGTTCGTCTCGTTCGGGACGGTATCAGGGGATTTCGATTTAGACGGCGACGAAGACATTGTGATTGCAAATGGCCATGTTTATCGATTTCCTAAAGGCAATTCGGTCGAACAGTTTCCGCTGCTTCTTGGTAATAATGGCGCCGGTAAGTTAGTTCGTCAAAAAACGGAGGCTTCCAATTACTTTGGACAAAAATGGCGAGGACGGGGGGTGGCTGCCTTTGATTTTGACAACGACGGTGATCTAGACCTTGCGATGTCCCATGTCAACCAACCATCAGCGATACTGGAGAACAAAACGATGGCTTCCGGTAACTGGTGCACCTTTGAGCTTATTGGCATATTCTCCAACAGAGATTGCGTAGGATCGCGAGTCGTCTTTCAAACAAACAAGAAAAGATACCTTCGGAATATCGTTGGCGGAGGGAGCTACTTAACTCAAAATCCGTATTTGGTCCACTGTGGCTTTCCATCGGACGAGACGTTGGAGCAGGCTGAAATAACATGGCCAAACGGCAACACCCAAGTCATTCCAAACCCAAGAATGAATGCTAAGAGTACATTTTTGGAACCACCCGTAACCAAGTGATCGCAAGGGCCTGGATTGCTAATCGTTGATGTTTCTCCTTCAAATGTTTGCGTCCGTAGTAAGCCTCGCTGGGACCACTACCCAACAACTCTCCTTTTTTGAAACGAAGACTATCCAATGGAAAAACTCAGTGATGCAACACCAATTCAAACGAATTCGCCCGAAAAACCTAGATTTGCGATTTGGATGCTCGGGATGGCGTTTTGCTCAATCCTCGGCTGGGTCGCCTACAATTATTTGCCGGAATGGGGTTTGCCGGAGCATCTTCGGGAAGTCACCGTCTTTAGCTCCAAAGAAAAGCAAGATGAGCTTGGTGTTGCGAAAATGGACAAGCGTTTTCGAAACTCAGTAACCAAGTTTGCGCTGTTGGGTGGATGCTTTGGACTTGCAAGCCTGTTCCTCTTGGTGAAACGTCCGGCGATGGTTCTTGTCTGTACAGCTACCGGTTTGTTTTCCGGGGCATGCGCAGGGATCATCGGATACTATGTATTTGGCTACATCGAACGAGGAGGTTCGATTCCGGGAGTAGAAGATGGACTCATTCCGTTAGTATTGGACGTCATCTTATTGACCATCGCATCCTGGTCGCTCGCAATTCCAACCGGAATAGTGCTCTGGCTCGCAAGTCCTAATTCTCAGACTATGGACCCGAGACTCTTTTTCGTTGCGGGTATCGTTGCTGGTGTTGCCATTCCGATTGCGATGTCGATTGCATTTCCCTATGTTCGTTCCGACGCTTTTCCTCCGAAAGGACAGGAGCTTACGCTGGTTTGGCTTTGCTTTGCTGGCGCTTTGCTCGGAGCCTTACCGTACCTTCCCAGGCGGAAAATCAAGTCTACTGCGGATTGACAAATCGAAAACCCGTTTGATCTTTATCGGCGTTAAACCAACATTCGACGATTCAGTTAGTCGGGAGGTCCCTCTACTTTCGATTTCGATTCCACCAAGAGCGGTTCGACAGATACGTATTAAACGCCATTCATGAGATCTACCTCATAAGTTCCGTCGGGCTTCAACCTCATCCATCTGAAGCCAAAGCCCGCAACTTCGAATCTAACGCAATATCAAAGTGGAGTGTCCCCATGGACTATCCCCAAGCGATCCGAGAACATGATCTTGAGAAGCTGACTCAATTGCTGGATAGTCATCCCCGTTGGATTAGCGCACGTGACGATGGTTCCAACGAGCCCATCCACTGGGCCACCATGACTCGGCAGCCGCACATGATCGGTACCGAATCAAAGCGTTGAAAGTTCGGCGGATGCGTTGAGCCGTGCGATATCCAATGACTATCAACGAGCTATTGATCTTTTATGCACACATGGCGCTTCGCGAAGAGTTGAGCTGCTAGCTTATTATGGGGACCTGCGGACTGGCGCGGCTGTGTTTGCTGCCAATCCCCGGTTGGCAGATGATCCCGTCGCGTTGGCAAATGCCGCAGGCGAAGGTCAAGATGCGTTTGTGCATTTGATGCTGCGATACAGTCCCACGCTTCCCAGGAAGCTGGAATTTCCCTCATGGCTGGTCGCTGCCAAGAATCCTGAAATCAATCGACTTTTGTTCCGGCAAGGGATGGACCCCAATCGAAAAGACTGGCTAGGCGTAACGCCGATGCACACCATTGCCAGCAAGGGGAGGCTTGATTTGGCCGAGCTGTTCATCGAACATGGAGGCAGGTTAGACCTTTGCGACGAGTCCATCTGTTCGACACCGCTCGGATGGGCAGCCAAGCACGGACAGGAAGAGATGGTCAAGTATCTCGTGGAGCATGGTGCGCCGGCTCACCCAAAGGACGCACCGAACTGGGCCTGTCCCATCGAGTGGGCCAAGCGCCGAAATCATTTGCAAATCGTGGAGTTATTGAAGTAGATTGGACGGGTGCCTAATGCGGGAAAACATACAGGACAATTCCCAAAGCACGCGCACTGGCTCCCGACGATCAACAAGCGAGACGACGTCACCGGCAAAGTGAAAAAGAAAAACGCGAAAACCAGCCACTCGAAAATCGGAGCAACATCCGCTATAGTTGAACCCGATTTGTCGGCTTGGACTAGTCTCGCACTTGCATCGGTTATCGTATGACCTCAACTTCGGTAGTCTTGCCGCAACAAGGAGATTTGATAGTGCAGCAATAGGCGTTTTTCGCGCAACAAGTCGGCAATGTTTTGTCACGTTCTGCTTCAAAGGCGACCAATGTTGCTTTGTCCAATTCCTTGGCGACTAAGTCCATTTTCGATTCTTTGCCGCAACAAGTGGATTTCACAATGCAGCAATACGCACGCTTTTCGCAGCAAATTGGCCTTGCAACATCCTTGCCGCCGGAGGTCGTTGCCACACTTTTGGCGTCCGCATTTACATCTTTGTCGACGACTTCAAGTAAAAGAGTCTTGCCACAACATGCAGCCTTGATCGTGCAGCAATAGGCTCGTTTATCGCAGCATGTTGGTTTCGCGGCTTCTTCCTTCGCGAAAGTCAATGGAATTACCTCCCCTTCAGCCGTCTTGTCATTGTCGCAACACCGAGCTTTGACCAAGCAGCAATATGCGTGCTTCATGCAGCAAGTTGGTTCCGCGAGCTTCACATTGTCGACCACCTTGTCGGCAGCAACAGTGAAACGAACCAGCAATACGCCCAAACCTAACAGCAACAAACCGCTAATATATTTTACCGACATTGCAAAACTCCCTGTGACAAATGTTTAAGTGACAACACGGCATGCCTATCAAGCAAAACGTGTGCCATAGATTCCATACTTGCCGATGAATAGACTACTAGTGCCGCAACTCACAATTGAGTGGCTGCCATAACAAGACTCCAGGACCCAATGCTTCCACTGACCCTCCACTGACCCTGCGGGCTGTTGATTTAATTAGCCGGAACGCGCTAGCGTCCGGTTCTTTGCCGTAAACCGGGGCTAGCGCCCTGCGGCTGATATTGCTTGACAAATTCGCAGTAAATCAACAGCCCGCCTGGTCGGTGGAGCAAAAACTGTTCAGCTACAGACATGGCAAAATCTCGAAGCGATTGCCCTACACCGACCCTGGTCGGTGTGGGCTTCGATTCACTTGCGATTGAACGTGAATCGCGCCTCCACCGACGCAGGCGGGCTGTTGATTTGGTGCGTTTTTAGCATCCAATTTCAGCCGATGGGCGTTAGCCCCGGTTTGCCGTGTAGAACCGGACGCTAACGCGTTGCAACTCATTAAATCAACAGCCCGCACGGTCGGAGGAGGGCAAACCGCACGATTGCAATAGAGAACTTTAGCTTGCCAGTCTTGCTACCACCGACACAGGGTCGGTGGAGAGCTAGTTGCTGAGACTTCGGCTAATGAATTCGATGTGGTTTTAATTGGAATGTTTCACGGAATATTTGGAATTCCTCGCATCGAGAATGTGTGACAATAGCGCAATGTGTGTGACAATAGCGCAATGTGCACAGAAGGCACAAGAGCGAGTTCCACAATACTCCAGAGTCCCCTCAGGCGCTCCCGATCACTGAATTGAGGGGGGCACGCTCGCGCCATCACACGTTGATTCGACCGGCAACATTCCAGAAAAGGGGCGTATCCCAAGACTCCGGCAGAGCTCATAATGGTTTGGTACGTCTTCTCCAATTTGTTAAGGATTCATGCCGTGCTCTCAACGGTTAGACCAAGTTCAAAATGACAATCAGAGATTCAGCCCAAGGCCACTGCATGGTAATAGTCGGCAAGGCAATAGTCGCCGTAAGCGTTTTTTTGCTATCGACTGTTTTTTTCGGCAAAAGCAGAGCTGTTTCGGATACAGCGGCTACCGATACTTCAGCTCCCACCATCGGTTCGCGAATCCCTGATTTGCGGTTCAAGGACATCCGCGCGCTGAACCGGAGTCTTTCCGAAATGGGTACACCCAAGGCATGGGTACTCGTCTTCACGACGACCCAATGTCCGCTAGTTCGCCAAACGCTACCTAAACTGGTTGAGTTTCAAAAAATGCACAAGGATGTGCGATTCTTGGCCATCAATGTTGGAGTCGATGATACTATCCGTGAGATGGCAGCTCAGGCATTAGACTTAGATATTCCGTTTGCATTCGTAAAGGACATGGATCATTCCTGCGTGAAGGCGCTCGGCGTGCGAAGGACTCCCGAGGTCGTTGTCCTCGACAACGAAATGCGACTTCAGTATCGTGGCCGTGTTGATGACCAGCTTCGACTCGGTGGATCGCGACCTGAGCCAACACGCCGCGATCTCGAGGACGCCTTGCAGGATGTGTTGGCAGGTTCATCCGTGCGTAGGCCTGAGACTCCCGTCGATGGATGTTTAATCTCACCGATTCCCAGATTTGCGGCAGTTGAATCAGTACCGAAGTTTCACGGGGAGGTGGATGCCATCTTGATCAAGCATTGCGTAAAATGCCATCGCCCCGAGAGTTCTGCACCGTTTTCATTGGTGAGTGTCGACGACGCTTCGGCGAATGCTCAGATGATAGCCGAAGTGGTTCGAGACCAAACGATGCCACCATGGTTCGCCAGCGCGAACCATGGAAAATTCCAGAACGATCCATCGCTATCACGCGAAGACAAAAACACTTTGATACGCTGGGTCGAAACCGGCTGCACCGCCGGCGATGTTGCCGCTGCTACGCGGATTCCTGAGCCGCCAGATACGGACTGGCGGATCGGCAAACCCGATTTGATCATTACGATGCTGGAGGAGCATTCCATTCCGGCCACGGGTTTTGTCGACTATCGCAATAGCGTCTTGCCATATCTTTTTCTCAACGAAACATGGGTGGAAGCTTTCGAGATTAAGCCGGACAATCGCAGCGTCGTGCACCATTGCAACATGGCTTATATTACAAAACAGGGAGCCAGCAAGGATACTTTCATAACCGGCTATGTACCCGGTGGGCAACCGCTGGAATTAAGTCGTTTTGACAACGGTGTTGCCTATAAAATTCCTGCTGGGGCAGGGCTAGGGCTACAGATTCACTTTACTACGACTGGCAAGAAGGAAAAGTGCAGGATTCAAGTCGGCCTTCGATTTCCTAGAGGAGTAGTAAACAAACAGTTCCACCATTTTTTGCTTGATCCACGCGGCTGGAAGATCACTCCTCACGATCCTGCCTATGAGATCCGGTCTAGCCACACGATGAAACATGATGCGACTCTATTGGGGCTGTTTACCCATATGCATGTCCGCGGTCGCGACATGACCTTCAATGCGATCTCGCCGGATGCAAAACAGGAGACATTGCTGCAGATTCCAAACTACAACTTCGAATGGCAACTTGGATACGAAATCGAACCAGGGGCGAAGCATCTTGCCAAAGGAACCATTGTCGAGGCGGTTGCGCACTTCGATAACTCGTCGTTCAACCCATACAATCCAGATCCCGAGAAGACTGTAGAATACGGACCGCAAACGGTAGACGAGATGTTCAATGGCTTTGTGTTTTACGTGGTAGACGATGAGCAATTGGAAGTCCATGTGGATCCAAAAACCGGTCGAGCGTTGAAGAGGACAGAGTAGAACAGTTGTCGCTCAACTGTTCAGCAGTTAATACGACGGGTCAAAAATTTCAGCACGAGCCAATCTCACCATGATTCACTCCTGTGCTTGACCGATACAAGAAAGTACAGAATCACTCCAGCATAAAAATTTCCAATCCTGTTCGCAACCACCCCCCTGAATATTATTGGTGTCCCCGAGTTGCCCCCTCCGAGTTGCCTCCTTCATTCGATGCAGATTGATGTGGTGATGATGTGGTGACGCAACGGGTGGTTGATCGTCAAAGGCGAAAGCCGCCGAATTCATTTCGGCGGATCGTTACCATCACCCTACTATTGGTAGGCTACTAAGGTCATTTACCCCCGGTATAAAACCGGAGGCTTGCCGTGTGGTCAGTCGATCGTGCCTAGGTCGAATGTCAACTTCCCCCGGTGTAAAACCGGGGGCTTGTTTTCGATTTGTTTATTTTGAATATCGATGCTCCGTTCCGAAATCCACCCAGCGGCGTTCGATCGCGAGCACTGAATGACTCGATAGAAAACCATTTAGCTCGGCTTCAGGTCCTACACAGTCATGAATCGGAATCGTGAAAAAGCGAAGACTCATCGCAAGTTTTGTTCCAAATTTTTGTAGCCACAAAGCATAACAATCCACAGGACAAGCCTGTGGTATTCCCGAATCCCGCACGCCTTGTGCTGACGTGATAAACGATGTTGTAAAAAGTTGCGTCATAGTTCACGTTGTTTTCTCCCGGGACGGGATGAATACCAAACGGCGGCGTTAGTCGTGAAAACGTCGGGCTCGGGGGAATTCCTTTGATTTATGGAGTTTCCCAGTCATGGCGG
>JAYTVL010000432.1:0-15359 GCA_043744075.1 Pirellula sp.
TACGAGTCCAGTCGCCAGGGACTCGTAGCCTCGTCCACTACGGGTTCCGACAGTTATTTTCCGCTCGATGCTTATTAATAGCCAAAAGCCTTTGGTGCCTGTTTTGAGCCTGGTTATTCCCGATAGCCGTTACAAGTGCACCAATTTCGGCTTTGGTTAGTTCCATAATTCGATTTTCTCTTCCAATCGCGGCGATTTTCAGGTCGTTTTCGACCTATCGTTAAGTTTGGGTGCTGCTTAACTTTGAGTCAGCGCCGAGCATGAGTGCTTCCCCAAATATCATCTTGATAGAGGCAACCCAAATGAGAAACTGCACACGAACTGTTAGTTATTTATTGTGTCTATTTCTACCCAGCTTGGCTGCTAGTTCAGAGCCGCGAATAGTACGTGTTGAGGAGGACTGGGAATTGGTCGTGACAGTCCCTGAGCCGCTGCAATACTCACCACAGATTAGCACTTGGATGAGCCCAAACGATTCTCTTAACAACGAAAACTTCTGCACCAACTTCAACCATGCACTAAGAGATGACTATGTAGGCGGTGGGTTTCAAACATGTGCGTTTGACGGAACTGCGTTAAGAGATGACAAGGTGAATCGCAACGGAATCAAATTGTCCGGCAATGAAGAGTTGCTCAAATGGACCCAAGTCATGGCCATTAATAATCAAGAATTGGTATTTACGATCAAGGAAGGGACATCGCAGTGTTGGGGTGACTTTGGTGGACCGGATTCGTTGGTACGAATTCCTACGTCACTCAGCAACCTAAACGGATATAGACCGAACAGATCCGCGGAATGGTCCGGTATTGGTTATGGGGCCAATCGTGTTTCGTTACTAAAGTTATCGAAAGTACGGTACATCACAGATCAAGGACAAGTCATTGAATCGACCGTAAATTTACAACTTAAGTAAGGCACAACACAAGTACTTCAAACTATGTCTACTAAACCTGGAATTCACACAATACTGGAACACAAGGTGATCATCATGAGTCAGTCAATTCGCAATCGCCGCAAACAAACTTTGATTCTCAGAAATGGGAGACGTCGGAAGGGTGCTGCGATTATTCTTGCAGTTTTTCTAATGGGGGTGCTGGTCAGTATGTTGGCGCTATCCATCGATATCGGCTATATAGCCGCCTCGAAAGCAGAAGCTAGGCGCACTGCCGATGCCGCTGCCCTGGCTGGCGCATGGCAGATTGTGGACAGTGTTCAGAAAAATCGAAATAGCAGTGAAATCCTTGCCGACGTAAACAACTCGACCATAAATATGGCTAGTTTGAATTCAGTATGCAATCAAGCACCCTCTTTGTCTTTGTCGGAACAAAACACCGACGTAGCCATCGGATATCTAGCTTCGTTATCTCCGAGTGGATCCGTAGTCTCCGATTCGAATAACCCATATCGAGCGGTTCGCGTTCGAGTTCAAAAGAATCAGGCGAGCAACGGCCAAGTACCTTTGTTTTTCGCACGGTTTTTCGGGCAAACTGGCCGCGACATGATCGTCGAGTCAACTGCGGCAACCGCGATTCAAATCAAAGGATTTAGCTCGCCAGGAGCTGGATCATCGGGTTTGGACCTCTTGCCTTTTGCGCTCGATGAACAAACTTGGATCGAACTATTGAATGGAATCGGAACGGACAGCTACAAATTCAACACTTCCAGCTCAACTGTGACAGGTGGTGGCGACGGGGTCAAAGAAGTGAACTTGTATCCACAAGGAACCGGAAGCCCAGGGAATAGAGGAACTGTTGACATTGGCGGTAGCAACAACAGTACGGCCGACCTCGCGCGCCAGATCGTCGATGGAATTTCAGCACAGGACTTTATCAACCTAGGAAAGCCTATTGTTCTTGATGGAAGTGGCACGATGACACTTAACGGTGACACAGGGATCAGCGCAGGAGTAAAGGATGAACTTGCATCCATCATCGGTCAGACGCGGATCATTCCAATTTTTTCTTCTGTTACCGGAAACGGAAACAACGCGAACTATACCATTACGCGTTGGGTTGGAATTCGAATTATGGCGGTAAAGCTGACTGGATCAATGAATTCCAAATATCTGACGATTCAGCCCGCGACCGTAATCGCTCGCAACAGCGTTGTTGGCGACATGAGCCGAGTTTGGAGCGACTCGATTTATTCGCCTGTTATTCTAGTGAAATAGTTTCAGTCTCTCAAATTGGACCGACATCATGAAAACAAACTCGAATTTACGACATTGCATTAGAAGTAAGCGATCAAGGACGGCGCGACGATTCAGAAACAGCAATCGCCGCACTGCGGCTGCGCTGGTGGAATTCGCGCTCGTCGCTCCGCTGATGATATTGTTTACAATGGGACTCATCGACATCGGGCGAATGACCATGGTAAAACAGCTGCTGGTCAATGCGTCCCGAGAGGGCGCACGCCAAGCAACGTTAACGGAAGCAACTTCCGCAAACGTAGAAGCGGGAGTATTGCAGACGTTGTCCAATTCTGGCGTAACGGGAAGCGTTACTATTTCCCCAAGCTCCTTGACGAGTGCATCAGCAGGAACAACTGTGACGGTAACGGTTTCGGCAGACGCAAACAGTGTTAGTTGGATGGGGTCTTCTATGTTCATGTTCGGCAAGTACATCACATCAGCGACCAGCATGCGGCGTGAAAGCTTGTGAATTAGGACACTTCTCGCTGGTCGCCATCAAATCGGCCATCCGTCGGATTTCATCACTTTGAGCCGCAACGCGCTAGCGTGCGGGCTGGAACGCTTTCAATCACATGCAACTCAGGCCCTCATGCCATTCGACGTAAAAACAACGGAAACAGTTACAGTTGAGGCTTTGGAGGCTTCACGGGCGGCTGATAGGGCTTAGCCCCGACGAGTTGCGTTTTGCGTTTCCAAATCTTGTCCACGTTGGCAACATATAACGTCTTATTGTCTGGACCACCAAAACGAGCGTAGCACGGCCTCTTCGATCCGTAAGGCAATGACATTATCAAATGAACTCGACCAGGCTGGTCGCATATTTGAACGCCGGCTTCCGTTGCTGATATCAACCATCCGTCATTGCTTACACACATTCCATCGAGTTTCCCTGACGGATCATTTGGGGGAATTTCCATGTGAAAGTAAGGCTGCTTGTTCTCAAGCGATCCATCGTCTGCGATGGAAAATGCGTAGATGAATCGACCAAGGAAGTGCGCAACAAACAATTGCGTCTGATCGGCACTCAGCGTAATACCATTGCAATCACGGAAACTATCCACTTCACGTCGCTGCCGCGTTTTACCATCGATCATCCATATTTTGCCAGCGCCTGGATCTGTATAATAAATGGTTCCATCATGCCGAACAACAATATCGTTGCTGTTTGTACCCTCCGCCACAACTTCCATTTGCATCGTCTTCAAGTCCCAAGCTCTGATCTGTTTGGCTTTACTTGAAGCACCATACAGTTTTCCGTCTGGTCCTAGTGCTATGCCATTGGCTGCGCCAGTATCCTCAACCAGCAATGTTTGTTTCCCTTCAGGCGTTAGGCTATACAATTTGGAAGCAGGGACATCCGTAAAATAGAGAGTCCCGTCCCCTGTAATTGCTAGACCTTCCGCCCACATATGTCCCGAAGAAACAAGTTCCCAGTCAGCTCCTTCGACAAGAAACTTATTTGCTTCGCTCTTCGATTTGTCTAGGTGCGTCGTCACCGGTACCTTGCCGTGATCTTTCCAAAGCCATCGCATCACATCCGGAAAGATGGCGGCACCGTGTTTGCCGCTATGAGCACCATTGCCCCAAGCGTGCTCCACTTCGTATCCACAGAATTCAAGCGACCGCAGCATAGCTTGATTGGCCATCCACCAATCTCCGCCGTAGATGTTGTTGTCATTCGAGCCATCTTGCAAATAAATCCGCAGTGGTTTTGGTTCCGCCTTACGAATCAAAGATGAAAGTTCATGTCCACCACGCAATCCGACATAGGTACCGACGGTCGTAAATACTCGACGAAATACATCTGGCCTTTGCCAAGCTACATTGAACGCACAGATGCCACCGGAGCTTGAACCACATATGCCTCGGTCGTTAGGATCGGTGCTCAGTTTCAGCCGGTGTTCCTTTTCGATCATCGGGATGAATTCTTCGATGAGAAAGCGAGAATATCGATCGTCGACACTATCGTATTCGAAGGATCGATTGAACCGAGCCTGGCTATCCTCCGTTTTGGCCGGCACAACGCCGGGATTAATAAACAAACCAATCGTGACAGGCATCTCACCGCTGTTAATCAAATTGTCGAAGACGTTCGGAACATTCGCCCCTCCATTTCTTTTGACATATCCTCCTCCATCTTGAAATACCATCAACGAAGCTGGCTTCGAGCCATCGTATTGTTTTGGAACGTAGATCCAGTAATCGCGAACCGTGCCGGGGAAAACCTTCGAATCCTTCCAAGTTCCTTGCGACACAGTGCCTTCGGGAACTCCAGGCTTCTGCAGTGAATCGGGATGCACGGCGTATTCTTCTGCCCGAGGCTGCTGTGCTGTTGTTGCGTTATCGATGGAAAGCAGAAGTAGCAAACTGTGAAGCCAAATGAATCTGCACATGGGATCGTTTTCCTGAGGAGGCGGTAGAGTGAAGAAGTTGGAACTCGTTCATCATAGCCGTAGTTTTGGTGTTTGAGTCGCCGAGCCTTCCTGTCGGATAAGTCGCACGAATGCGAATGTTGAAATTCAAACCATCGCACTACTTGACGGAAAACCCAATTGGATGATATCATGATATCAGAAAGTTAGGAAAGCAATGGCGCAATTCATAGTCCGAAATTTGGAAGACGATATTCATCAGACGCTGCGGGACATGGCCCAAAGTCATGGCCAGAGCCTTGAGGAATTTGTGCGAGAGATGTTGCGTAAGGTCGCCCTGGAACGTGCGGCAAGTCCAAACAACCTCGGGACAAAGATCGCCAAACGCTTCGCGAAGATCGGTTTGCAAGAACCGATCAAAGAGTTGCGAGGTCGCCCATTGACTCCACCGAGTTTTGAATGATGCTTGTGCTCGATACCAACGTGATTTCGGAGCTGATGAAGGTTGAGCCAGATCCGCAAGTCATCGCGTGGTTGGACTCACAGTCAACTGGTTCCGTGTGGACGACGAGTGTAAGCGTTTTCGAGATAAGTTTCGGCCTCAATTCTTTGCCTGATGGCAAGCGGAAAAGGGCTTTACAGGACGCGTTCGAAGCCATGCTTGCAGAAGAACTGGAGCACCATGTTTTGGACTTCGACCACGCGGCCGCAAATCGTGCTGGTGAAATTTCTGCGAAGCTGCACTGTCTCGGTCGTCCTGTGGAAGTGCGCGATGTACAAATAGCCGGAATCGTCTCCGTTCGCCACGCGATCCTGGCAACTCGCAATTTCAAGCACTTCCAAAATACTGGTATCTCACTCATCAATCCGTGGGGCTACGTACCATGACGTGCTTCCACTTCACTGTTCCATGATTTCGAATATCGGCCTGCAACTTCTTGAACTGCGAAACCACGTAACCGGAATAGGTTTACCCGCGGAATGTTCATTCAATTGTCCTTTCGGACTCCACGGTCAGCCGACACGAACCTGTCAAACTAGATAAAATTGGCGTATTTTGGCGGAGCCGTATGCGGTATTCTTTGGCCTCTTTCGAAATCCAAAAGACCAACACCGTTCCACGCTTGAATTTCTAGACGAATCGACTTTACATTTGCCGCCTCTTCTTGTCTCCTTAATTGACAAAAAGACTCCTCTACGTTCTTTCGCAGAGGTCCATTTTCACACGATAGATATCCGTGAGTCCAGCGGCTAGGATCGTTAGCCATGACTCGTTCAAATTGGATGGCTGAAATGAAATACCATGATGCGAAGGCACAAAAAGTAGCAAACGAAGGAAGCGAACGATAACAACCACCCACCAGCAAATCAATCCATTCTATTTCGCTGCGAAGTTGGTGATCGTAGGCAACCCATCTCGCCGAAGAGCCCGAGTCTGCCGAACCATCCTTTACCAAAAGCTCTGCTAGTCGAAGCACTCCGCTAAGAGCATGTGCAATTCCAGTGCTGTGCAATGGGTCTACGAATCCGTAAGCCGTCGGCAGCAGAACCCATCCATCTCCGACTGCGCGCTGCCGGCATCGACTCAATCGATTGCTCCAACGTAACCAACTGTCTCCGTTTTCCGCCGGCTTCGATGCCTCGAGCATTTTATCTATAGTTGGGTGTGTCGTAACCCATTGCTTCCAAACACGTTCTGCATCGTCAAGCGATCCGATCGATTTCCAGTGATTGTTCGGTTGGACCATCCCGATACTGGTAACACCGTTACCGAAACGCAACATCCACATCCATCCATCTTCGGTCACATGATGCTGTGCGGAGTCGTCTACATGAAATCCTGCAACCGGATCGTTAGCAAATGCATGACCAACAGAATCGCCAAATCCTGTGGTGCCCCGGAAGTGTCCAAAAACCGATCCCGTCTTAGTTCTCATCCAGTCGTCATCGCGTCGATTTCCTAACCATCGCTCAGAAAAATCGCCTCCGCCCCCCGCATCGATCAACCATCGAGCCGACAACTTACGTGTCTCCTTTGCAATCGATTGATCCGCAATTCGAATTTTCCAAACAGATTCATCTCGTCGAGCCTCCACAATCTCGCTGTTTTCGATTAGTTCGCAACCCGAAGCAACGCATTGCCGGGCAAGAAATGCATCGACGTCGCTTCGAAACCAATGGGTGTCGCTCCAATAGTCGGTCTGAGATGCAGCCACCATGAGCGAACGAGAATAGTGCGGACAATCGGAGTAAAGCTGGTCTGGCGAATGAGCAAAATAAGTGAATCCGCGTTTCTTTCCACAAGAAATCTCTGGATACGATGCTTTCCAAGTTCCCCAAGCTGCAAGCGGGCGAAGTTCTGGCATGCGCCACCGATCGGCGAGATAAGCCAACAAAAAATCTGCGGTCGGTGTCGAAGACTCACCGATTGCAAATCGTGGATGTTTAGCCCGATCAACAATTAGAATTCGCCAGCCTGATCGTGCAAGGATTTGACCAAGGATACTACCAGAAAAACCGGATCCAATGATTACAGCATCATAGTGAACATTCACAATCGATCTTGATTTCGCTAAGAGGCCGCAACCATTGATTCCGATTGCATTGAGCAAGGTGGCTCTTCAAAATCGGTCGGCACACTGTACAGCCACCTTTCAGATTGTCCCAGTCCCAGAGGTCGAATTCGATGACAGAGGATGAGTGAATTCTCCTATCGCAATTATCAGAGGAATCTATCAGACTGCGTACCGTTGCAACAGTCGGCAGATGATATTCTCCCAAATGAATGAGACGATCAATCCAACCGTTTCCCGCTCGAACGGGAATAATGCTCACGTGTCGAACGTTTCGTTCGATAGCATAAGCAACCGTCTTCCACGTCCATTCAATCGATTCGTTTGTTGCGATACCTGGCGGATGAAGCAAAACGAAAACGCGAACGTCGATGCCGAAACCAAGGCAACTTTCAACTGCTCGATCAAAATCATCCAACGACATTCCTTTGTTTAGGGCGGCTAGTGCATTGGGATGGATCGTTTCCAACCCCATCGCAACTTCGAGGCGACCACGAATCGCTTGGGTAAACTCAGTCATCCGATCATCGCAGAACCGCGGATGGTTTTCGACAATCACCCGTTCAAACGGGTCGCAATACTTTGCGATAGCACCAAGGTCTTCTTGCGGAACGGATCGGGTATCAAAAAAATTGCTCGCGTTGTATAGCTTTAGCCAACGTCGCTTCTGAGAAGTCTCCGTCGTCAACATATGGCTCAATTGATACGGAATTGCACCGACCGGCGTATTTACAGACGAGGTATACTGCCAGAGATCGCACATAGTGCAACGAAATGGGCATTCGGCTCCTGTTAAGAAAACCGTCGTTGTTTCAACTTCGTTGCCGCTTCCGTCGGGTTCAAGGCAGCTGATGCATTTTGGAATTGACAGCGGGGAAGGTCGGTTCGTCGCGGGACGCAGCGATTCGATTTGAAGCTTGAGTGATTTCATTGTCGAAACGACTTTGTTTACTTATCGTAGCGGTTGGTATGCATTCAAAAACTCGAATCGGTAATCAGCTTCGTCCTTTGGAAAAAACGCTGTAAACCCCTCCCTGCTGACTGCGCCATGTTGAAACCGTCGCTTCTCGAAGACCGGCATGTCGATATCGCAAACGGACTTGATACCACGTCGAATCACTTCGCCCTTAAGTTCGTATAATTTGCGATGGTCCCATTCTGTCAATTCGATAAAGGGAATCGATTCTGCAATTTCAATCACACGAGGCAGTGCAAAGGGGCTAAAGCCTGAAAAACCGAAATGAGAGGCTGGAGCGCTGGTACGAATGTGTCCACGGCTCTGTCCTCCGCTGTAGGTTAGTGAATGTTTAATGGCATGAACTCCCCAACCTTCTTGGTACAACATCAGATTGTTAAGTACACTTCGAATGGTTAGCTCTGGATTCTCTTCGATTGGATAATCCTTGAGGTTTTCGTCTCCGCCATCACCATCGGCAAGATGTTTCCAGTCAGGATAGCGTCGACGAATTTCACGGCAAATTGCCATTGCCATTGTCCCGCTTTGGACATCGAGCGGTTTGTAGTCTTCAAGAACTCGTACCGCCTCACGCCAGTCCAGCGTTTGGCTGTCGCAATCGACAATCTCCAAGATCTCTTCCATCCGGCATTTATGAACAAATTGATGCGCCTGGGTTGCGTCACCCTGAAATCCGTCAACCCGAAGGGTAAACGCTTTAAGGCGGCTTGGCGATTCACCTCGCTTGAGCAGCCTGTCATAGACTGCGATCAGAACTGCACCAGAATCGATGCCACCTGAAAACAAGACTCCGATGGGTTCCGAAGTTGGGAGCGTATCGAGCCACCGATCGCATTCTTGTGAAAGTCTGGCAACGTATTGTTCGCCAATCAACGATAGGTCAGCTGGAAGTGAATTGCGTTCAGGGGTAAAGAATCGTTGGTACTTTGGGTTGGGATCAGGACATCCGAGCAACTCGATTTGGACAATGTGGTGGGCGGGGACCATTCTTGTATACGACGGATGGAACTGGTCCGCGATACCCATCTCGTTGAGACGACCTGCGATTTCATCGATCCGCTCCGCAACAATCAAACAGGGGCCATCGGCGAGCTTAGCCAAAAAGTATCGCAACGGTCGACCGATAGACCTCGCCATTCGGACTGTCTTGCCAGCGGTAGCCATGATTGCAAACTGACCGTCGATCCCGCCAACTAAATTCTGATCTCCTGAAAGTATGCGTTTTTCCGCTTCGGCATAATCCATATTCAAGAGAATGTTGTTGGCTGGATCGAGCAAATTCTCGATCCGAGAAAGGTATTGATAGGTCATAAATGATAGCCCCCCCGTACGGCACAATAGATTTGAGTGGATTGAATGTGTTGAGAATTAGATCAGAAATCCCAATGGTGTTGAATCAGGGTAGTTCACGGGCACCCCTGGCCTTGTGCCAAGCGTCTGGTTCAGGCCGACTTATGATCGACGCCTTCGGGTCGATTCGATATACATGGTAGGAGTAAGCAATCTTCTCAACAGGTTCCATTTGTTGTAGATACCCAAGACCATCCTTTTCAGGTAAGTTGTAGAGCTTCGTCACACTAATGATCCACCATTGCGTTTCATCTGTGCGAACCTCTTCCATCGATGATCCTTTTGGTAGCTTTGGGGGCGAAGTGCTCGGTATCTCGAGCAAATTTCGGCTCAATCCGAAATCACCCAAATCAATGTTCAACGGACGGCATTCCGGATGACTACGTATCCATCTGTCTACAAGGTGCACATCTTGTCCCCAATCGATATTGGAAAACCCTAACAATCGCCAGCCGTGATCTGGCCCGCCGCTGATCGTATTGAAGTAACTTGTATAGTATGGATGAACCCTTAGGGTGGAAATGATCATAAGGATACACAACGTCGCTCCCATTTGGACAGCGATACCACTAGGTAACCGACTGCGAAGAACCTGGAGTGCAGTGGGCGAAGCCGCGAACGCAGCCAAAGAAAAAAGAAAAGGATAAATCGGCAACACATAACGATGATGGTGATTGAAACCACCTTGGAGACTGACCGAAGCAAATGCAACAACGGCCGGAACACCTAAAAAAAGAAACATCGAAATGACTTTAGTTACAACCAGCTTGCGACGAATTCCCACGACGAGAACACAAAATCCGATCCCTGCTGCAAGAAGCGTAGGCTCAGGTGTCTTAAAAAGTGTTGTCAAAACGTAATAGTGTGGCCAACTGCCATGCCGCCATGTCCCCATCAGAAACGACCATTTCTTTTCCTCCACTTCGGCTTTCAAAAAGTCGATCCCGAGTACAAAATTCCGTGGAAGTGGAACTGGAAATGCAGACAACATCGACGATTGTTCAAAGGAGTTCCTCGGAGTAAATCGAGACGCCCCCTTACCTCCCAGCATTTCACTACAGAATTGATACTCTCCAAGTCGCATAAACGAGCCTTCAAAGCCGTATCCCATGTTCACTACCACAAATACAATTGCAGTGGATATGAACAGATCGCGAACCATGGTAATAAACGTAAAGCTCGCATCGCGTTTCTTGTTTATGAGTACATGCAACATCACTGCGGCGGGAAGTGATAGTAGGCCAGTGAGCCATGTCAGCTTACTCAAAACAGCGAATCCCAGTCCTATGCCCGCCAGAATCGCAGAGCTCGCCGAAGGAGATTGCGTATACTTCCAGTACAAGTAGCTTGCCATCAGTCCACATCCCGTAGCCCCAACATCAGGTCCGATCGTAGCCCCATGCGCTAAAACATCGGGGGAAAATGCCCAATAGGCGGCAAATAGTATTGGTACAACGGTTTTGCCAAAACATTCCGTCAGCCAGACAACGCCTACGATAAAGCCAAATACAGTCAATGATAGGCCTGTCAATCGAGGCACTGTAAAATCGTGAACGATGTCAAGGCCGGATCGATTGAGGCGGTCTAAGCCAATAGAAAACTCAGGGCGTTGTCCTGCACGCGTCGAATAAAGGGACCAGTCGTATTGCCCATAGTCCGTGACAAAACTGGTACAGATCATGCGGATCAAAGGCGGGTTTACGCGATAGAGATCAAATCGACCATACTTCCAATGCGACACTCCGGCCGGCAAATGCCCAATCTCGTCCGCAGTTGGAAATGTATGGAAACCATTCCACGCACATAGAGCCAGATGGCAAATAAGAATTGCTGCGAGAAATAAATTAAACCAACCAATCCGTCGATTTTTCAGGGGTTGCCTCTTGGGTCTAGCTTCATGAAAAAGAAACTGGATGCGAGTTCAGCTACCAGATTTCCCGCATCCGTTTTTATCGCCCATGCGATTTTACCACCTACCTCTTGGCAACCGTCGGGAAAATGAGGCGTGACAGTGAATTGTGCAGGATCGCTGCCTTTCACAACATCAACGGTTCCAGGTCCGTCCATCGTAACAGTAAAGGAAACGACTTCGTTGGTAACTCCGGATAGCGAAATGCTCCTTCCGGTTAGCGTTTCACGAACGCTTCCGAACAAACGAATGGGAAAAATTTCGTATTTTGCATGTGGCGAATACGTGAACTCCACAGACTGGTCCTTGTTCGGTGGGGGAAGCTTTATTTGGATTCGCCCACGCGAGGAATGTCTATTCGTTGGCAATCGACCTGACAATGTCAGGAGCACATCTTCGCCTATCGGCTTAAAGTCGACTTTGAGCCAGTCCGGCCCCGACATAGACAATGGTGCAAGTGGCTTTCCATCGCCCGTGGCAATTTGCATTTTCTGCTCAACCGTAAACGACTCGTCGACGATGAGCTTGCCAAG
Source organism: Pirellula sp. (assembly GCA_043744075.1). GTDB lineage: Bacteria > Planctomycetota > Planctomycetia > Pirellulales > Pirellulaceae > JBKCUI01. Next base: position 11,906 of record JAYTVL010000432.1, read on the forward strand.
GAAAAGTGTTCGAGGAGTGACCAACGAGCTATTGGGTTCGACAACTTTCAAAAGGATCGTCAGGTTTTCAATCTGCTCGATACCGTTTTGTCTTGTCCGAACAGACGCCGAATACATGCGCTTGTGTAACGAAGGCTTTACGGTGATGGTGATTCTAGATTGTTCGCCACTGGGAATGAGCTTGTCGAAGGTAGGGTTGGAACATGCGCAGTCCACTTCTACAGCGTCGATTGTTACCGTGTGTGAAGTGTTGTTCCGACAAACGAACGTGAAGATCTTAGGCTCATGATCATACACGCAGCTCCCCACATCCAAACTGGTCGACTCGAATCCCAAGAGCTTCAGCTCGTTCTTGTTTGACGCGATTTGTCTCTTTGGTGAGCGACTGCGTCCGAGCCCCATCACAATAAAGGACAGGGCAAGAACTACAACCGCAAACATCCTTATTCCACGTGGTTTCACTGGGCATCACCCTTCTTCAAGTCAATTTGACCTACGACGAACGGGGTTTTCAAATGGTAAATGAAAACGGTGTGTGCCACTCGCTCGACCGGTTCCAGTTTCATGAACGGAAGCACTGTCGAGTCGATCTTCAGCATGTCACCGACACAGATGGCATACCATCCAACCGGAAAAGATACTTTACCATCCTCCGAATACTCGGACCGTGGAAGCGGCGATTGAATTCCATAAACGCTGGGAGGAACAGCACCAGATGATCGAACAAACAAAGGTTGCTTGTCTGGATTCCGCGTAATCCAGTCACGAAGATAGGGCAGGTTTTGTCCCCAATCGTAATTGCTGGTAGTCAGGTGCTTCCACCCATTTGCGGGTCCGCCGACAATCTCGTTGAAGTAGGAGATTTGGTGTGGGAAACAGAAACAACTACTGCCAATGAATGCAACTAGGAACCCAACCTGAATCGCGACCAACTTGCGATTGGATGAAATGGCTGACGCCAAGATGTACCACATCGGCAACACTGGCAACACGTACCGGAGATGGTGGGTGTAACCGGTTTGTGAGCTTACGGTAACGAGAATGACAATTGACGTAAAGACGAGCAACCACTCTTCTTTTCGAAAACTGTGTGTGAAAATGCGAATCACGGTTACGACGGTCGCTATAGCGGCCAAGCCCCAGAATCCAAGCGGCTCTTTGACCGCCAGCGCGTAGATGTAAAAGTACCACCAACCCTTGTTCTGAAACTCGCCGTTAAGGTACGACCAATATCCCCGTTCGAATTCATACTTGACGAGATCGATACCCAGAATGAAGTTCCGTGGGATTGGAATGGGGATATACTCCGTCCATGTCCGCAAAAAGCGATTCCCTTTGACGTTCTCGCTTCTTGCAAAACCGGAAAGCGTCTCGGAGACGAACTCGTACTCTCGTAATGGCACGCATGTTTCCTCGAAGAAGTATCCGAAGTTAATGCAGAGCAATGCAATCGCAAAACAAATGGCTAACTCCCGCAAAGCGGTTCTAAGGGCACTAGCAATAGTTCGCTTCTGTCTGCCAAACGAAGAGGCAACAACAACAACAACGATGATCGGAACCAGAACGATGGTCGTGAATTTTGTAAGCAGAGTAGCACCCAAGACCAAGCCTAAGAGCATTGGACTATTCACTCCATCGGGTGTAAGCCATCGGCGCAAGACAAAGCATGTTGCAAGGATAAGTGATGTAGCCGCCAAATCAGGTAGCACTTGCGAGGCATTGGCTTGAATGTTGGGGGAAAAACACCACAAGAGCAAAGCGACAAGGCCTGCGTTCAATCCGTATAGACTTCGCGCCCAATGGTAGCACAACAGCCCACCGATCCAGGAAAATGGAATGCATGCAAATCGCGCGATGACGACACAAAGCAAGTATCGATCATGATCGGACGCGAAATTTATCCCCACTGGTACCTCGGAGCGATGCTCAACAAATTGACTGTACTTAGGTACTTGGTAGCTTCCAATGAAAGGAATCGTCGGTAGCATGGCAACCAGCCGCGTTAATGGCGGATTGACTGCATACATCGAAAAGTCCGAATACTTCCAGTGAACCAATCCCGCTGCTAAATGCCCTGTCTCGTCCCAGGTAACACTATGACGGTAGGCGAGCGAGCCTAAGAGAAAGGAATGTAGGATCAGAATTGCAAAGAGCAGCCAGCGATTTCGAGAAAAATCAGTTGGTCGACTTGGGGAGGTCACAAAGGAAACCTATTGTTCATCTGTCTCGCCAAGTTCGAATGCAATTCAGACACTGATCCGCTACATCAACTTTCTGAACGCGCAAACTTGAGGAGGGGGATGCGAAGCCAGGCAATTCAAGAAGAACAGCGTTTCCCGATGCAGGAACTCCACGGGTTCTGTGCGTGAAATCCGTATCCAAAGTTTCAGCACTCCATTTGAACATTCTCATTTGAGTGACCTGCAGAAACGGTTTCTCTTCTCCGTAAATCTTTTTACAAAGCGGGACAAGTTCCTCGTTGAGCTGACTCACTGATCGACCATGTTTATTTCCCGATATCACCAGCAAATTCAAATGAAAAAGAGGATCTATCAATCGAGTAGGATAAGGGATTCTCTCGAATTCGGGCTGTCCAAGGACGGTGTTCCACCGCTTGATCTTTGAATCCAATGTCTCCTTGGAAGAAAAAAAACTACAAAAAAACGCTCCGGCGGAGGTGGCATGATGTGGTGGGCCGGTTCCTGGTAGACCACCTGTCTTCGCGAGTTTTTGCCACTCTTTTTGAAGGATTGCGAGGTGATCCTCGAAAATCCGTTGAGCTTTTGCATCGGCCACCGCGACAGGTAACGACTTTAGATGTTCGAAAATCTTAGAAATTCTTCGATCACCGAGCATCGAGTTTATTGTCAAGATTCCGAAACTCGCTGAAGTGGTGCTTGCGAGTTGTGCAAGTTCAAAGGATTCGTTGTACTCGCTAAGGGACGCAATGGCTTCGTTAACCGACAGTTCGTCAGCAGTATTAATCGCACGATCGATCCGCTGCCTTTGGATCTTTGCTCCTCCGCTAAGATCGCGAATTTTAGGAGGCGGATTCTCTCTTCTACGATACGCGAGTATTGCCACGATCGACAAAACAACCATCACGACAAGTGCCAAAATGATTTTCGATTTCACTGAATCTTCTCCGATCAGCTAGCTGATTCATCAAACACTCGCAGCGCCACGCTCATCATTGCGATTGTTGTTTGTAGTAATTAAAAGTCATTCCGTAACGCGGCTCGTTACCTTCTAATGCCATAGAAATCGGCGTGCTGCAGGCACCTGCCAATTCATAGTACCCACTCTCTTTATATTTTTCGTAAACATGCAGAATTTGCAATCCCACAGATAATGGACAATGGGTGCAACCGGCTAGGCTTTTTTTGAGCGTGGAATGCTATCGCAAAGGGATGTAGCAGCATTTCAACGAACCACAAAACTTGGTAGTCGATGA
>JAYTVL010000433.1:0-15349 GCA_043744075.1 Pirellula sp.
ATTATTTTTGTTTTCGACACGGCGAATTTCGCCCTCCTCGGTTTGTTTTACTTGGTCGTTTGCTTTTCGGATCGTTTGTAATTTGCGTCGAACTTAACTGTCCAACCATTTGCGGCCGGCCATCCCAACTTCATCCGGCGAGTGCCCACCCATTTCAAGCGATTTTCCCATTGCGCGGGTAAGCCAAGCAACGGCGTTGTTCCTGGATTGGATACGATCATACGATGCATTTTCAAGTTCCCCATCGCCGTTCTCTGAATTCGATTCATTCTTTGTATTCGTTAGATTAGCTGTATCTTGAACATTTGCATCATATCGTACGGGAGTTCCCACGATAATTCGAACCTTGGCTGGCTTAAACAATGCGCTGTAAACGGCCCAACCAGCCGGCGCTCCCTCAATCCAAATCGGAACCAATGGAACATTCGCCCTCAAGGCGACGATCGCAGCACCTGGACGGATTGAAAGTAACGGACTTTTACTTCGATTAATGCGCCCCTCAGGAAACATTCCAACGAAACGGCCACTCTTCGCCAACGCAATGGCGCGCTTTGTCGATGCAGTGTCAACTCCACCTCGATTCGTTGGGATCGCTTGGAACATTCGTAAAATGGGCCCAAACAAAAAACTCTTGAAGTACTCGCCCGCTACCATCCAGTGCACCCTTCGACCACCAATAAGCTGAACAAAAAACGGGTCCACCGAACATCGATGATTGGCAATCAATACGGCGCCGCCCTTCATCCGGTCTATCAACAATCGAGTGCGTGCATCCTTCGATACATTAGGACCGAAATCACCCAACTCTCCCCTCCACTCGATCTCTACTCTCCATAGAACTCTCGCTAGAGCATACACCGGCGCATACAAGATACGCTCCCATGGAGTGTAACTCCCTGCTCCAAAAACACGCCTGGTTATATAAGAAATACAGATACTGGCTGTTGCAATAAGAAAAACAGATGAAGCTAATATATGGATCATTTTTGGATTGAAATTCGCTAAGTCGTAACGATGAAATGATTTAGGGACGAAAGTCCCAACGCAAAACACCATCATGAGCAAGGGTAATGATATCAAATCCCTGAATTCGCAGGAGATTACTAGGAAAGTTCGCAGAAAAGAGAGTAGCCAAGTCGACATAATTTCGAGTATCGTAAGGGTACGTCGCTGGGACACGATCTTAAGCCGGTCGAGCCACGTGACATCTCACCATTGAAGCGATGTATAGATGAGTTTTGAAAGGGAGGAGTTGAGCCTAGCGGCCACGGGCTCTACCCCGTCAATTGATCAGAAGCAGTGATCGATTGCCTTTTTATGCTCATCGATATGCATCACGACGACAAAGTTGCACACTCACCAGTGCGCTTAGAACCAGCACCGCGCGATTGAACGGAAACTCGGAGTGCATGCTGCGATGGCAATTTGAGATGAACGTGCCGACCGGCTATTTTTTAATGTTTAACCCGCGCAGCGGCTTGCGTTGGCCCCACGGTCGTGATTTCATAGTACCCGTCACACTCCGTGTGACGTCCGCAGTTCAAAAAACCTTTGGTTTTTGAGACAACGTCACACGGAGTGTGACGGGTACTTTCTTAGGATTCAAAAAAATCACCGCCTCTCACAGTGCAGATCTCTATTCAGGCTAAATTCAAGTTTAGCCCGCCAAGGGGGCTAGCCATGTTAAAGCAAAGCAATAGGCGCGAACTTGAAGGTACAGTAGACCGCTTCCGCAGCTTCTCCGGTTAAACATTCGGCTAAACAATTTAATGGTTCCACCTACCGTTCACATCCCAGTCCTTCTCCATGAAGTCATACAATGGTCTGGGTTGGAACGAGCAAGCACACAAAGTCGTACGGTTGTAGATGGTACCCTTGGTGGCGGAGGACACGCATGGCATCTTATTCAGGCTCTTCAACCCCAAGATTTTCTAATCGGAATTGATCGAGACGCAGCAGCCATCGATCGGGTGACCGAACTCTTTGATCGGTTGTTGCCTCCGAATGTAGAATCCGAACTAGGCGACCAACGGAAGCATTACGAAGCAATCCGGTCCACTTGTCGAATCCGTTTGATTCAAAGTTCCTACCGCGACCTACCCAGTTTGATGGTCGATCACGCGATACCAAAGGCTGACTGCATCCTTTTGGACTTGGGTCTGTCGAGCGATCAACTTGAGGACACCAGTCGCGGCTTTTCATTCCGAACAGGAGGAACACTTGACTTGCGGTTTTGCACGGACGAAGGAATCTCGGCGAGTGATCTTCTTGCCAAAATCGATGAAAAGGAACTTGCCGACATCATCTATCAATTTGGTGAGGAACGATTCAGTCGTCGCATTGCGAAAGCCATTGTAGAACGCCGTCGACATTCACCGGTCCAAACTGCCGAAGAGTTAGCGGACCTAGTGCATCGTTGCGTTCCGGGCGGGAAGATTCATGGCCGAATAGATAGTGCCACTCGAACATTTCAGGCCCTTCGTATCGCCGTCAACAATGAATTGGAACATTTGAAAGCGGCCATCGAGCACCTCCCGAAATGCCTTGCTCCAGGCGGTCGATTATTGGTGATCTCTTTCCATTCTTTAGAAGATCGCATTGTGAAACATGCGATGCGAGAGAGCGATCAGTTGAAGGTACTAACGAAGAAGCCGATCATTCCAAGCAATTCTGAATCGTATGAAAACCCTCGCAGCCGCAGCGCCAAACTGCGAGTCGCCGAACGGATTGGCTAAATCGATTCGGTCCTCTCTTTGGATGGAGAAAAGCTGGTTGAAAGCAACTCGAAGAAATGAACTTTCAGATCTAGAATTTTCCTACCTCCATTTTCCTACCAAAAAAGAGGGGACACGAGGGGACACACCATTTTTTGGGGTGGGTAGTTGTTTTTCAGATTCCAATAGGATTCAATTTCGGTACGAAGTTGCGGTTTTGCACATTCTTCCACTGAGGTAGATGCCCTGGCCAGACTCGCGCGTGCGGAGTCGAGATGAAGTAACGCCGTACAGGGTGATCAAAGTGGAGTTTCCCCAATTCTGTCGTCCAGTTTCCCCAGTTCTGTCTTCCAGTTCTGTCTATTGGGACAAACAGGACGGGTGAGGATGTACTAGACAAATTGGTTGATCATCCTGGAACGGCTCGTCGACCTGTTTGGCGGTTGTCGAACGAGTTCTATGTTGAAGCACCATGGCTTCCCACCTTTATTCCTCGCATTTTGTCCACATGAAGTTACTCAGATAGCTTTTATTTGCACGACTGGGAAGCCGACTGAGACGACGGCTCTGATCCTTGGGCTACTTGTCGGAAGTAAGCACAACGGTGACCACGATCGAGGTTTCCAGTCGCAGTTGGTATCGCCTATTCATGTCGATTTGGAGCTCTGGCATAGTCTTTTTAACTTTGAATCCAGGAACCCGAACCGCGATTTCGACCATCTCGCGACCAACTGACGGGAGCGTAACGACAACTTTCGAGTCACCCGCAGGAAGAGGCAGTTGGGAAGTATGCCATGCTTTGCTTCGACTAACAAAGACCCTTCCGTTTGCTGGCAGTGGACCATTATCATCGGTTTCAACGATAATCGACAATGCTTTCGCCGACTGCGTTGCGATTTCACCGAGATCGGCCAATTGTCCGTTGGCTGGGGCTTTAATGAGTGAAACCGGAAGCGTTGCTGCAATGCTCTGATGCATCACAGTATAAATCGCATAGTCAATATCTGGAGGTAATCCCTCGAATTGAAAAATCCCTTCGTCGTCAGTGCAGAGTTCTTGCGGCGTGACGATATTTCCAATCGAGCGATCGGATTGAACGATGCCCATCATCGCGCCGACTATCGGTTCCCCGTCGTGGACTAACTGCCCCCGGATGCTTGCTCCTTCAGCCAACTCGATCGATATGGGCTCGGCGCTTTTCGGTTGCCATAAGAATTGATTAGGGGCAAACCCTCCCGCTGATACTCTCCAATGAACCTGCGAAACTGCTTCACCGACACAAACCACAAAATTTCCCTGTTGATCGGAAATGGTTAATGGGGTCACTGTGGATTCATTACTAGACATGCGACCATCAGAGTTTCGGACCAGATGGCTACGAATTTCTGCTCCGACAACCGATGCGCCCTTCGAATCAGTAACACGCCCCTGAATTCTTCGTGACGTGTTGGCGACCGGAAGTTCCATTAGGTTGAATTCGATTGTCGGATTGTCTTGAGGATCAAAGTGCTTAGTGACGATTCCTTGGTAGTTAATACCACCTACCGCCAAACTAAACTGGAGCTTGGGCGACAATCCGTCGATCGCAAATTTACCGGACGCATTTGTGAGTGTCTTTTTGGAGCAATCGAGATAGCAGGATGGACATGTAGTAGCAGGCCCAGTACGGGGCCTGCACGTGCTTACCACCACGATCGCACCCTCAATTGGTTTGCCATCCGTGTCAAAAACATACCCATCAAGCGTCTCCGTATCACTTTGGTTCAAAAGCATGCAGATCGCCATGGCTGTTTGCAACATGATCGTTCGACTCCTCGGTGTTGAATTTGGACTGCTTAGTTAACGCGCTGATTATGACGTTATGGTTGTTTTGCTTTTTGTATCGACTTGGGCTGCAAACGAGGAATGGAAGGTGGTTGACGCGAATCGATGCTAATTATCTTGTTCATGTCACCAGTCGATGCATCGACAACCGTGGTATTCGGAATTTGCCCTTGTTCCCTCGGACCACTAACTCGAAGCTGATAGCTCCCGAAGGGGACATTCTTCAAATGAAATCGGCCTGTCGCGTCAGTCGTTGACTGACTCTCGGACCTATGACCTATCCAGAGCGATGGATTCGAGTTGATGGTTTGGCTCACGGAAACATTTGCCCCGGCGATGGGTTTTCCATGATCGACAACGTAACCCGCAATTTCTTCGGTTCCCGTAAAGAACTCGAAATCTTTGACTTCAAGCAAACCATCCCCAGCTTTGGTCGGACGATATCCGATCCCTGACGAATCTTGCTGCCCAGGAATGCTCAGAATCATAACATTGTACTCTTGGTCTGCTTTGACCGCTAATCGGTAAACGCCGTCAGCATCGCTTATTGCGGTCTGTTGATTCGATACACTGAACCCATTCGACATGCGTCCACCAGCATTTGCAGTCGAAATGGGTGTCGATTCGCCGACCGAAACTCTTGCTCCGGCTAGCGGCTTTCCATCCAAAAGTACACGCCCCTGGAGAAGCCAGCCGCCTTGAAGAACAACCTGCACAACACCGTCCTTCGCGTCGGACAGTATGGCCATCCCATGAAACGACTTGTTGTCGCTGACCAATTTGACTTCAACTTTTGCCGCAGATGTCGGAGCACCTTGCGGAAGCAGACTAGCACGACCTGCGCCATCGGTTTCAACGGATTTGGAAATCTCCTTCTTGAAACTAGGCATAAGCGGATAACGCGGCATTTTCGAGTTGGACTGAAGGAGCATTTCATCCGTAATGACAACCGATGCCCCGACGGCAGGTTGCCCACCGGCTAACGACACCGTAACTTGCAATTCAGCCATTCGTGTGACAACGATAGGTTCGAGGACTTGCGCGCCTCCATCGGATACATCGACGATCCTACGCGGCCAATTGAGGGCCTGCTCCTCGTTCGCAAACCTGGCGTCGCGTTGAGAAGGCAATTGGTAACCTGGCTCGTCTGTCCCCGCAACCAAAATATGCTTTCCGCGAACCAAGAACATGCCATATTCGCCATTTGCATTGGTGACGGCAGAAGAAGGTGCGGTATATGGATTACCTACCTGCTGTACCAAAATATCAGCCGCCGGACTGCTGTCAGATGTGACAACTTTGCCAGAAACCTTTACACCTCGCTGCAACGTAATCTTCAACGGTTTTTCGGCCTGCAATTCCTCGATAGGTACGTTGACATATTGCATGAGAAGTTCGGATCCCTTCGGGACTCGAACAAATAAATTCACTACATTTTCGTTCCGTTGTCGGGATTGATCAGTTATCGCTGTTGGCAAGTGCATCAAGAACTCGCCCTTCTCATTGCACGGGAAATTGGTGACAGACGAGGCAATTGAAACGGAAGCGTCTGTGACGGGCATTCCTGAGTCGTCGACGAAAACGCCAGTAATTTTCAGTCCACGATCCGCGACAAGCGAAACGGGGCTTCCGACTAAAGTTTTTGGGTACGGAGAATTTATCGGGCCGCCGCGGTTACCGAGTTGTACATCGTCGCTAGTGGCGACGGTCGCAAATACTCCCAACCAGCCATCATGATTTGCCGCACCGATTGTGGCCGCGAAGCCCTGCGGTATCGATGAAAATGTAAATCGTCCCGCACTATCCGTTTTGGCGCGTGGAGTGAGTTGGCTCGCCTGTAAATCTAGCTTATTGTCTCGTAGAGAGTAAGAATCTATGGACGGATGATCAAGACCATGCAAATTGACGGCGGCACCAACAAGAGACTCGTCGGTTGGAGTTGCATACCGACCGGATATTGTATTTACGCGAAACAAGCGTATCGTCACTCCCGAGTCGCTGCGCCGTCGCTCTTTCTTGCTAGGTAGCAGTTGCCATCCTATCCCTAGTTTATGATGTCCCGCGACGACGTCTCCTCGCCACTCGTTTGACCATCCTTTGCGCATCGCTGGGGACTTGACGTTCTTAAATCGAAACGTCCCATCCGTATCAGTGATAGTTCGAGCAAACACATCGTCGACTCGAACAAGATGTCGGTCCTCTCTTTCAATGTACTTTTGAGGCTCTGAGCTGATGCGAGCTGTACTGGATTCACGTAACAAGACGAATGCACCAGCGACAGGCTCCCCGCCCGGTCCAATAACTTGTCCCGAAACGTCCATGATGTTACTGTATTCATTGCCGGTAACGGTGAGTACCGTGCAGTTTTTGATCCGGCTAAACAAATCACTGTCCGCTTCGTCAGAAGTATTTTGATCAGGTTCCTTCTCACTTGCTTTCGCGCTCTGCGAAACTTGCGTCGATTTGGTGGGAGGCTGCGCCGAAACGAGCTCAAGTCGAAAGGTGGTGAGGACTGCAATTGCAATCAACGTTGCAACAATGAGGCTCCCTTTTTTGCGAGAAACAACATTAAGGTTGGTCGACAATATGTTTTGCAATCGAGGTTCGACGTCTCCTTTTATGGACATTGCGACGACTAGCGAAGAATGCAGTTGCTGCGAATTCAACTCCGCGTTCACCCTGGCCAGAATGGCAATCAAACTACGTGCGTATAATAGAGGATCTTCACCAGATCTTACAACACAAACATCCGTCGCAAATTCGCGTGCCATTTTGAGTTTGCGTGCCAAATACAAACTAGCAGGGTGAAACCAGTACACGGCCTGCATAACTCGTGCCGCCAATTCGCCCAGTACATCGTGTCGTTTGATGTGTGTCAATTCGTGCAAAGCGACGGCACGTTTCTCCGCATCTGTCCAAGAATCAAAACTCGTTGGAACCAATACGACGGCACGCAGAATTCCAAAGGTCAGAGGCATATTCAATCCGTCAACGGACTTTACTTCCGGAGTTGATTGCAGTCGCATCTGAATAGCCGAATGTTCAACTATCAAATTCGAGCGTGCGCTGAGGTCTCGTCCACCTCGGGCAAGCGACTGCAGTTTCCAAACCCCAAATGCTAGTCTGCTCAGCATGATTATTACCCCTGCCAGATAAACTCCAACAACAAGCTGCAAAACTAAGACATAAGCAGGTACGTTGAGCGATTGATTCCTAGAGGCCTCGTTGCTTTCATTTTGCGGTCGGTCCGTAGTTGACTCGGTCAGTTTGAGTTGATTTAGATTGACGTTTTCACCACGGATTGTTGCGTCGTCGAAAAACTGGGAAGCGGTAATTGGTTGATCTGCAAACCTGACTCCTTTTCGACTTGTATGATCTTCCGCGAGCAGACCTGTCTCAATCCGAACTGTCGCCTGCTCCATGGTTGACGTGCGTGAAACCTTGTTTGATTGATTTACACCAATTGTCCAAACTCGGGTGAGTCCATGCAGCGGCATGACCAGCAACATCAACGATACTGCGGAAAGCCAGATGCGATGAGACCAAGCTGAATCACTCTTACAAACTTTTGCAAGCAAAGTCGCCGCCAGGGTGATTAGCACCGCCTGCACTGAGACAAAAAGAGTAAATGCAATCCATGAATGGAACGCCAAAAATGCAATGAGCGAATGCAAACTTGCCAAAAATGAGGCTGACATTTTATTCTCCCTTTGAATCATGTTCGTCGATCAACTTGCGAAGACGCTTGAACTGTTCTGCGTCCATCTTTGCTTTGGGATCGGATAAGTGCGTTGCAAGTGCATTTTCGACCGACCCTCCAAAGAAAACATCCAAAACTTTTTGCAGAGCGGATTTAGCAGCCTGCTTCCGAGGGACAGACGGTCGAAACAAAAACTTCCGTCCGTCCCGTCGATGTTTGACGGCCCCTTTTGCTTCCAATACTCTTAGCTGTGTACGTACCGTGGCATTGGCCAACTCATCCTGTAGCGCATCGACAATTTCATTTGCGCTCGCTTCACCCAGTCGATAAATGACCTCCAGGATCTGTCGTTCGCGCCGCGTTAAATCTGACCTCAAACCAAACCTCCCATTCTGCGAGTGTTATAAAAATAACAAGTCCAATTTTCATGTCAACAGCTAGATGTTATAGAAATAACATTTATTTGAAATATTGACACCGTTCCAGTCGGAAGCAAGGAGACACACCATTTTTTCGGGTGGGAAGTTGTTTTTCGGTTTCCGATAGAGGGAAACCAGGGGACACACCATTTATTCTGGTGGGCAGTTGTTTTTTGGTTTCCGATATGATTCAATTTCGGTACGAACTTACGATTTTGATCATTCTTTCACGGAGGTTATTGCTATGGCCAGACTCGCGCGTGCGGAGGTGTTTGATCCTAGCGAGGTTGCGATCCTGCACATCTGCGCAAGGGTGGTTCGCAGATGCTTTCTCCTGGGAGTCGATCCGGTTACCGGAAAAAACCACGATCACCGAAAGATCTGGATCGAAGATCAGCTCAAACTTCTCTCGGCGAAACTGCGTGTCGCAGAACGGCTTAGCTAATCCGGCGTGCATTTGAACTGCGCGAGTTTCAAAGCGAGTGGTTGCTCATCGTGGCGGGAATTGTCCTCAATTCCCGCGTAAGACCAAGCAAGGAAGCACCAAGCACCGAAGGAAGGAGTACTTAGGACCTGCAACGAAGGATAGGACCTGCAACGAAGGAATTGAGGACAATTCCTTCTACTTTGTTTTCGCATCAAGAAAGTCATCAACAGCAAGATGTCGGGTCGCGATTTAGTCATCAATTCGAGCCTCAAATCGACCTGCTCTTGATCCTCATATCAATACTTCAGAGTCGCTTGTTGACGTCGCGGTTGGCCGTGCTTGTCGTCGAACGCCCACGTCCCCGTCCCCGTTCCCGAAACTTCGCTTATTGGGAAACCAAGAACACAGGTTTATGCTACAATAGGTAACGTGGAAATGGAATCTAAATTTGAGCAAAAGAATCACGATGACGAAACTAGAACGAGTAACCATCGATCCTACCCAGATGAATGGACAACCGTGCATTCGTGGCATGCGGTTAACGGTCCGTAGAGTCTTGGAAGCATTGGCAATCTATCCAGATCGCGGTGAGTTGACGAAAGAGTATCCGGAACTTGAAGAAGAGGATATTCGCCAAGCGCTGGCGTATGCGTCGGCTCATCTGGATGACAAAGTTCTCGAACTTCATGGCGCGTGATGAGGTATCTCCTTAATCAAGGCCTATCGCGATCGACAGTCGAATATCTCTACGGATCGAAGGAATGAAAGGCGAACAAATAGCAAGTATCATTCAGCGAGTTGAAGCAGTAGCGATAAGCGATCTTGAAGCGGGCGCAGCAGTGACAGTAACCGAACGCCGCATCGCCCTTCGACGACTTCCCTTAAGTGCAAAATAGGATGAATACGGCAGCCAAAAAGAGAATTCTAGTGGCATCGAGCGTCATCGCGTCGATGGTCCGAAAGGTAAAAGGAGCGCAGACGCGGCAGGTTCTCCTTATCGAGCTGCCCTGCGTCAATGCGCAAGAGCACGACGCAGCGCTGCGTCCCCTTTGTTCATCATGGTGAAACAACTTGGCTGCTTTGATACGACGAGCGATCGCGCTTTTGAATTTCGGCATGGATTTACTCGATTCTGCTACAATACAACCAATTCGTTACAACAAATAGACCTCCCCGAAACACCGGATGAGCCTACAACTTAACCTTAGCTCAGGATTGCTACCATGATTCGCATTGGAAATATTACGATTGCCTTTGTCTCACTTTGCATGGCGCAAAGAATGGTTGCGGCCGATCCAATTCCGAAAAGTCTTTTTAATGGTAAAGATCTGTCTGGATGGCACTCGGACGTTCCTTTTCGGGACGAACACGCTGATGCGCCACCTACCTTTATCGTCCGCGATGGATTGTTAGTTAGTCTTGGTAAGCCTGAAGGCCACCTGATCACAAATGTGAATTACGAGAATTATCGACTCGACGTCGAATACCGTTTTGCTTCGAAACCAGGCAATTGCGGTGTACTGGTTCATGCATCCAAGCCGAGAGCACTTTACAAGATGTTTCCGCAATCAATCGAAGTTCAAATGAATCATACTCATGCGGGGGATTTTTGGTGTATCGCCGAGGACATTACCGTACCTGATATGGCCAATCGGCGAGGACCAAAAGAGAATTGGGGCGTGATTGAAGGCAAGGGAAGGCGAATTCTTAACTTGACCGATAATTCAGAGAAGCCTCCCGGAGATTGGAATGCAATGATTATCGAATGCGTTGGCGATGCCATCAAAGTTTGGATTAATGGTGACTTCGTAAACCATGGCAACAATTGCACTGCTAAAAAAGGTCAGATTGCGTTGCAAGCCGAAGGCTCAGAGGTCGAGTTTCGAAAGCTTGAGTTGACCCCAATCTCGAAACTTAGCGACTGATGTTGGCCCTCAAACTAAAGGGAACTGTTGACCCACTAAACCGCCCGCTCGGACCGGAACTTCTTCGAATGCATCATTTTACACAGAGATGGATTTTCGCGTTCTATGCCCTGCTGGCTGGAGTCGGGCCGGCGGTGCTTTGCGCGGACGAGTCAATCTTCTTCCCCAGTGTCGAATCGCTGTTTCGGAAGCATTGTTACTCGTGCCATGGCATGGACAAACCCAAGGGGGAATTGCGAATCGACAAGCTCGATCCCGATTTTACCAAAGGCAGTGATGGCGACCGCTGGCTTGGCGTGATGGACCGCCTTGAGTTCGGCGACATGCCTCCTAAGACGGAACCGACACTCAAGAAGGAAGACCGCGAGTTGATGACGGCTTGGATCTCGCAAGGCCGCCGACAAGCCGAACCGGCGCAACACCAGGCCCCGATCTTCCGACGCTTGACACGCCGCGAGTACGAGCGCACGATGCAGGATCTGCTTGGGCTGCCGATCGAATTTGGGATGAGGCTTCCCGAAGACGGAAAATCAAAGGACGGTTTTCGAAACGACGGGGACGCGCTGCGAATGTCGCCGTTGCAATACGAGACGCATCTCCAGATCGCCGATGAAGCGTTGAACGAGGCGATCGTGACAGGTCCGCCGCCGGTGGTCCATCGTTACCGGATCAGCGTACACGAATTCAAGGTCGAGGCGCTGCCCAAGCCGGCGGATCGCCCTGGAGAATCGTTCGATTTCGCCAGCCATCCGTTCAACATTTTTAACATGGGCGTCACACCACTTCCCCCTCCTGGCGGAGGAAACCGAGACAAGCCGCCACCCAATCCCTACCCGCCCAACATCCTGCCCCCGTCGGCGATCGTGCGATTCCGAGAGGCGGCCGTGAGGCCGCCCAAGAGCTGCGTCGCCCTCCGCATGCATCAGGCGTTCCGCAGTGGCGAAACGCTAATCAAGGTTCGTGCCGCGCGGGTTGAGAGCGAAGCTGGCGAAGACGTCTCACGCATCCCCATTCTGACGGTCGCGATGGGATCGTCGAACTTTCACGGCGTCGAGCTGAAAACCGTTGGCGAGCCGACCGTCATCAATCACACCGATTTTCGCACCTACGAGATCCGGGTTCGCATGGAGAACGTCTCGATTCCGAATATTGGACCGCTGAAGGACAAGAACTCGACCATTCTGGCAGCATGGAATTCAGCTCAGGTGATCGACGGCGAGACAAAGCCGCCTCTGCTGAACATCGATTGGATCGAGATTGAGAGTCCGTATTTCAAAACCTGGCCGCCGAAAACACATACAGACATCCTGTTCGCCAACGACGGACTGGACGAGAAAACGTATGCCCGCCAAGTCCTGCTCCGATTCGCCACGCATGCGTATCGTGGCCCGCTGGCCCCAGCCGAGTTGGATCGACTCGTGGATTATTGGACGCCGTCGCGAGAAAACACCGATTCCTTGGAAGCAAGCCTTCGGGAAACGCTCAGCGTCGTCTTGTGTTCGCCACGCTTTCTCGGACTTCCGGTGAGCCGCACGGGCAGCGCGAAAGAAAAGCTGACCGATCATGAACTGGCGTCGCGGCTGTCGTACTTCCTTTGGAGCACGATGCCCGACGAGATGCTCCTGCAGCTTGCGGACGAGGGGAAGTTGCACGAGCCTGCCAAGAGGTCCTTGCAGATTCGCCGGATGATTCAAGACCCCAGGGCTTGGTCGTTCATCGAGCAGTTCTCCGAGCAATGGCTCGAACTCGATCGCCTGCAACGAGTGGTCGTGAACACCGCCAGCTACCCCGGCTTCGACGACGACCTTGCGGTCGCCATGCGGCTCGAGACGATTCACTTCTTCAGCGAGGTGTTGCGCGGCGACATGAGTATCTTTCGGTTCCTCAACTCCGACTTCACGTGCGTCAACAATCTCTTGGCGGCACATTATGGCATCGCAGGCGTCTCCGACTCGAAATTCAGAAAGGTGCAACTCGACGAGAGTCTCCACCGCGGCGGCGTGTTGACTCACGCCAGCATCCTGACCGGCCTCTCGGATGGCAAAGACGGTCATCCGATCAAACGCGGCGTCTGGCTGCTTAAGAATCTGCTCGATGAACCGCCCCCGCCCCCGCCGCCGAATGTGCCAGAACTCAACCGCGAAGAACCGTCGCTGAAAGGCTTGACGATTCCGCAAGCGCTCGCCGTTCATCGCAACAACGACTCCTGCGTCAATTGCCATCGCAAAATCGATCCCTGGGGCGTCGCGTTCGAAGAATACGACGCAGTGGGGAACTGGATGCGTGACGGCAAGGGGGCAATCCTTCGGCAGAAGCGAACGGAGCAGCCGATCGATTCGGAGACGGAGTTACCCAACGGCACAAAAGTCACCGGCATGAAGGAGCTGCGGGAGGAGTTGATTCGCTCGAAATCCGACGATTTTCGACGGGCGACGATTCGCAAGGTCATGGCGTATGCCCTGGGTCGAACCCTCACCCTCGGCGACAACGGCACCGTCGATGCTTTGGTGCCGACCCTCCGCGATCATGAAGACCGACTCTCCTCTCTCATCGAATTGATCGTCGCCAGCGAGCCGTTTCAGTCGAAGTGAAGTTCCGACAGCTTGCCAGAACTCGCAAAACGCCAGTTTCAATTTACGCCGATTCGGTAAAAATTGAAATTTCATTTCTCCCTTTAAAATCGTTCGAGCAATTGTTTTCAGAAAAAATTGCTGATATCATCAATATCCGAGGCTTTGTTTCTAAAGCCATCCATCAATAAAAGTAGCTTAGGCTTCCAGCCTGAGATTCCAGGATTATCAATCACAGGCAAGATGCCTATGCTACGTTTTGATACAGAGCCTAGTTTGTTTTCGGTATCTCCCCGGATTTCTTTCTTCCCAACTTGAAGGTGCCCCACTATGGGCCGTCCCTCCTGGCATCTTGATCGACGAACGATTCTTCGCGGCGCGGGACTGTCGTTGGCCTTGCCTTGGTTGGAAGCCATGGCGAAAGCGGATCCGCTCGCCGAGCATCCGAAGCGCTTTTGTGCGTTCTTCTTCGGCAACGGAGTCGCGATTCCAAATCAAGATTCTTCCGATTCGGAGGAGGGCTGGACCTGGTTTCCCAGCACCGCTGGCTCGGACTATACGCTGACCAAACCGCTCGAACCTCTAGCCGCCCACCGAAGCGACATGTCCATCTTCGGTGGAATGTCGCATCCCTCCAGTCGGTTGCTGGTCGGTCACAACACCGTCGACGTGTGGCTGACGGGTGCCGACATTCGCGTCAGCCTACAAAACTCGATCTCGTTAGACCAGTTGATAGCCCGCCAGGCCGGCGCCCACACGCGGATTCCCTCGCTGGTACTTTCCAGTCACGGCGGCGTAGGCACCAAGAGCCGATCGACCACAATCTCCTTTGATGCCCAGGGACGACAAATTCCCGCCGAGTCGACTCCTCGCCGCGTCTTCGATCGACTCTTCGAACCACCCGCTAGCGGAGACCGGACGGCACGTGAACAGGCGCTGGCTTCCGGACGCCGGCGGGTCGATTTCCTACTCGAAGATTCACGCTCGCTGCGCAACAAACTGGGCCGGACCGATCAACGTCGGTTAGATGAATTCCTGGAATCGCTCAGCGAGGTCGAGTCGCGACTTTCGCGGGCTCAGGACTGGTTGGGCAAGGCTCTGCCGCAGGTCGATCGAGAGGCGATAAACCTCGACGTCTCTCCCAGCGGACCGACTGACTATATTCGCACTATGTTCAATTTGATCATCCTCGCGCTGGAGACCGATACGACTCGCGTGGCAACCTATCAGATCTGCGCCGAAGATGGCGTGGGGATCTGCGATAAATTCCCCAACATTCTGGGCATCGGCAACCGCGGGCATCACCAGCTCACGCATACGGATGGCAAACGAGACTGGTCACAGTATGACCGCTATCTTGCCGAACAATTCGCCTGTTTTTTGGATCGGCTGTCCTCGATCCGCGAAGGGGACTCGCGGCTCCTGGACAACACCATGACGCTTTTCGGCAGCGCCACCAGCACTACCCACAACGCCCGCAACTATCCGACCATTCTCGCAGGGGGCGCCAACATGGGCCTGCGACACGGACGCTACTTCATGCATGAGGCCGAACGGCCGCTCGGCGATCTCTATGTCACGCTGCTCAAGCGGTACGGCATCCCCGCCGACTCGTTCGCCGAGAACGCTGGTGAATTTCCAGAAATCCTTACCTAGAAGAAATCCTTAAGTAAGGGGAGCATCTGTAAATCCGTCTCGTGACTTTAAATGGCAGCATTGAGTTCTTGATCGCTAGCATTTTCCTTTTTGGGATTTGTTTTTGTACACTGA
>JAYTVL010000434.1:0-15339 GCA_043744075.1 Pirellula sp.
TTTGGCTTCCGTGCTTGCGGGTAAGGTGTTGTAAACTAACAACTTATACGCAGCCGGGGCCACTTTAGTTTGCATTTGCATGAATAATCCGCGCTAGCATGAGGGCCGGAATCGCCGAACACCAATTACACTTCCGGCCCGCACGCTAAGGCGTTGCGGCTCATCTGGGCCTCATCCGCCGAATCTCCGATTCGCGTATCAACAATAATTTACGTCCCGCTCGTTTGTTTTCGTGGTTGCAAAAGCGAACTTTACAATTTCGATTTTCTTTAGATTTTTTCTGGAAGAATGCCGGTCAACTCTCGCATTGTCTATAAGGCGAGCGGCCGGATGAAAAGTACCGTAGGATGGGACCATTGTCCCGTCCGTTAGCTCGTTCGGGACAATGGTCCCAAACTACAGTTGGTATCTCACAGCCTGCCGCTCGCCTAAATGCCAATCCAGGACGAACCTATGAACAAACCAACCGACTCCCATCAACAAGCTATCAAAGACGCCTTCATCCGTTGCATTTCAGCAGGATCGACACTAGCACGCGACGAACAGCTGCTCGTTATCGAGCGTGGCGATCCGAAGATTGCCGCCGAAGTGCGAGCGCTTCTTGGCGTCGCCGACGCGGGCAGTCCCATTGAACAGATTTTTGGTTTTGTCACCGACCCGCAACTTGTGCAAACCGATGCGAGCGGACCTGCGAATTACGATTCCAAAAATCCATCAACCGTTATGGAATCACGCCCTGGAACGGTCATCGGGCATTACAAGCTGCTCGAGCAAATTGGCGAGGGAGGGATGGGGGCCGTTTTCATGGCTCAGCAAACCGAGCCAATCAAGCGCAAGGTGGCCCTCAAGCTCATAAAGCCTGGCATGGACACTGGCCAAGTCGTTGCTCGTTTCGAAGCCGAACGGCAAGCCCTTGCCTTGATGGACCATTCTAACATTGCCCGAGTGCTCGATGCAGGAACCACGGAACAAGGTCGCCCGTACTTCGTCATGGAGCTCGTCCGCGGTATTCCGATCACCGAATACTGTATAAGTAAAAAACTCTCGACCGAGGCTAGGCTGAAGCTATTTATTGACGTCTGTCACGGTGCGCAGCATGCGCATCAAAAAGGGATCATCCACCGCGACCTCAAGCCCAACAATGTATTGGTAACGTTGCACGACGGCAAGCCGGTAGTAAAGATCATTGACTTTGGAATCGCCAAAGCCGTCAGTCAGGACTTGACCGAGCGAACGCTCTTTACCAACTTTGCACAATTGATTGGTACGCCGCTCTACATGAGCCCCGAGCAAGCGGAGTTGAGTGGACTGGATATTGACACACGCAGCGATGTGTATTCGCTCGGTGTGTTGCTTTACGAGTTGTTGACGGGGACGACACCATTTGACCGTGACACATTGAAGAAGGTCGGGATAGAAGAGATCCGTCGCATGATTCGCGAGACGGATCCTCTCAAGCCCAGTCAACGCATCAGCACGCTGAAAGCGCAAGCCGATTCGACACAAAGCAGCAACCCAACGCGCGATCTCAAACGATCGCAATTGGAGCTTCAAGGCGAACTTGATTGGATCGTAATGAAATCGCTCGAAAAGGAGCGTGAACGGCGCTATGAGTCGGCAAGTGCGTTTGCGGCGGATGTGCAGCGATATCTTAATGACGACCCCGTGTTGGCATGCCCACCATCCACCGCATATCTTTTTAGAAAGTACAATCGGCGCCACAAAACCAAGTTGGCAACAGGCGTAGTGATGGCCACAATTCTTGTCATGGGCATGGTAATCAGTATGTGGCAGGCAGTACGTGCGACTCGTGCGCAATCGCGGGCCGATTCCAATGCCGCAAAGGCATTCCAGCAAGAACAGAATGCACAAAACGAATCGGAAAAGGCAAAAGCCGCCGCAATCGCAGAACGCGGCGCACGGGAGGCTGAAACCAGGGAACGCCAACGGTCAGAGGCCAATGTAGAGCAAGCAAAAGATCGACTTTACTACGCGGACATGAGACTTGGTACAGTGGATTGGGAATCAGGAAATTCCGCTCGGTTACAGGAAAAATTGATGGGACATGTGCCGCAGTCCGGCGAGAAAGATCGACGCGGTTGGGACTGGTATTATCTGCTTGGGCTCTGCAACCAGAGTGAAAAGATATTAAGGGATTCATCTGGTCAAGTTGCGTCAGTTGCCTGGAGCCACAATGGTAAATACTTGGCATCGACGAGTCTTGACGGTGATGTCGACGTTTATGATCGTAATACGTGGAAACGTGTTGGGGCCATGAACTTCGGCGCACCTTGTCGAGGTGTATGTTGGTCAGCCGATGATAGGTACTTATCTTGGGGAAGAGCGGGCAACGGAGTATTCGTTCTTGATGTCGGTACAGAAAACAGCAAATCGATTGAACTGAAAGGTACAAGGGGCTCGGTATGGGCAACAGCATGGAGCCCAGATGGCGAGCAGATTGCATCGTCCGGAATGGAAGAAAAGATTCGGATTTGGGATTGGAAAACTCAAGTATGTACTCGGGAACTAAACGGTCTTAACGGTTTTTCCTGGCAACTCGACTGGAATTCACAGGGGCGATGGCTTGCGGCAAGCGTGTGCGCGGGACCAGAGAACAAATTGGTCTGGGACTTGAATTCCCGCGACGATGAAATGGTAGGTCCTTCGATACCTGATCCAACAACGGTTCGTTGGAGTCCAGACGGAAGACAATTGGCAATTGGTACGTCATCAGGGAAATGCCTCGTTTACAAAACCAACACTTGGGAGCTAACAAGTGAGTGGCAAGCACATCGGGGTAGAGTACTCTCACTCGATTGGCGCGACGATGCTATGCAGCTTGCTTCGGCGGGCGAAGATCGATTGATCTATCTATGGAACCCCGCTACGGCAGACAAAATTCTAGCTTTGCGTGGCAGTCTTAAGCAGGTGAATTCTATCAGTTGGGATTCGAGCGGAGATTTCTTGGCATCTGGAGACGCAATGACACGAATTTGGAGTTTAAAACGTCCAACAGACACTCGAGAATTCAATGAGCCTGATTTTGAAGCTAAAGATTTTGCTTGGAGTGGAGATGCGACGACAATCATCGGATTAGGTGCCGATAAAGTTGTGACGTGGGGAGTCCTGGATGGCAAGCTACTGAGTCAGATCCCAATTCCGCCGGGCGAGAACAAGCGGCTCAATCCTGATGGCAGTCGCTTCGTAATGACTGTCGAAGCGGATCAACAAAAATCAATGAATCTTTTTGATGCGAAATCCGGCAATTTGCTGCGGTCTATTATTCCGGAGACCGAGGTCGTTAATCGACTGCTAGATTCTTTCCATTTTGCATTCTCTCCAGATGGTTCCTCGTTAGCGATCAGTGAAAGAAAACTTCTCGATTCGTTAAACATCATCATTGCAAACTTGAGTGGCGACCGAAATCTTGTCCAGTTTATTTCCGGAATCAAACTACCTTCGGGGATCGCTTGGTCGCCGGACGGAAAGCTTATTGCGGGTTTTGGTTTAGGCGACATTAACCACGAAAACGCTAAGTATGGGTATGTTCATGTTTTTGATGTTGCAAAACAAAGTCGCATCATGCTCGCCAGACAAGGTCCAGCAGTTTGTAAATCGCTTGCATGGAGTCCCGATGGAAACCAACTGGTTTGCGGCGATGGCGATGGTGTTGCCGCTATTTGGGACATCAGTAATCAGCGGAAGACCGCGAGCGCGAATCTCCACAGTTCGCCAATAAATTTCTTGGCGTGGACGCCAGACGGTAAGAGGATCGCTTCGGCAAGCTTAGATAACACAATTTGTGTTTGGGAGCCAGTATCCGGCGAAGAGTTAATACGACTCTCCCTGCCAACTCTAGGCGGTGCAAAAATAAAATGGTTTCCAGATGGTCGACAGCTTGCAGCTTTGACAGTTGATGGAATTATTCATGAGTGGGATGCCCTTGGGTATGATTTCTGTAAGACCGACGAGTTCGCATTCCTAAATGTTCATGGCCAATTGAACAATGCGGTTCAGCTTTGGGAAAAAGGGAGTAAGGACGAGGCTAAGACTCTTGCTGAAAAATCACTACAACACGACATTCTCAAATCGCAACGCTTACCAACTTGGGTAACGACGGACTGGATTGGAATAGTTGCAAATAACGACGACGACTCACTACTTGATTTCACGTCCGAGCGACTAACGGATGAGCCACGCCTCCATTTCAGCCTGATTCGTAAAAGGCTGCGAGAGAACCGGCGTGATGAAGCAATGGCAATGATTCGCTCTTCGCTTGAAAAAACGAATAACTCATATGTTACTTACGCTGGGGCGGGAATGCTTTTGTACCAAAACGGCTTTTACGACGAAGCCTTTTCAATTCTCCGCGAAGGGACGCGTTACGATGCCAAGGATAGCGGTACGTTGAACAACTTGGCACGCTATTTGGCAACTTGTCCGGAAGAACGTTTACGCGATTATGATCAGTCTCTCAAATACGCGAGAATGGCTTTTGAGCTCGCACCTTCGACCGATTACGCACCTAGAACACTTGGGGTTGCTTTGTTCCGGAAGGGCGAATGGGATGAAGCGATTGAACATCTGAAAATTGCAAGCGAAACAAGTTCTGGTTCAGCCAATTACGTCTGGTACTTTCTCGCCATGTGTTCTTGGCGACTGGACGAGAAAGAAAAAGCCAGAGAATGGTATGATAAAGCAGTCAAATGGACGGACAGTCAACCAGAGAATAGCGAACTGATTGGTTTCCGCGCAGAGGCGACCAAGCTACTCGGTATTGTCCCCAAGTCGGATAGTGGCGAATCAGATACACCGAAATGAAACGAGCTAGCGGCAATTAAACGCAAAAATTGTTCGCTCCAAGCGAACGCTCTTATGAGCCGCAACGCCTTAGCGTGCGGGCTTGGAGTGCGAGAGTTGCTTAGCGGTTCCGGCCCTCATGCTAGCGCATTGAAGCTCAAAATCCTAGTTGTGAAATTGATTGTAAACGAACACTTTAATCCTATTTCCCCCTCAAACCACCATGAATGACTACGCCGGTTTTTTCATCACATGGACTACCTACGGTACTTGGCTTCCCGGCGATGCAAGAGGATGGCGAAAATCGGGGGCGGGGAATCAATTGCCCCGCCCAAAGCTTCAAGCATGGTATGCAGATAATCTCAATAGTGAACCAGTGTTCCTGAGACCTGTGGATCGTGAAACGGTTGAAGCAGCAATTCGTGAACACTGCAAGATCCGGGGATGGGTTATCACTGCAGTGAATGCGCGAACGAACCACGTTCATGTCGTTGTTCAAGCGTTCGAGAAACCCGAGAAAGTGCGTGATCAGCTGAAAGCCAATTGCACGCGCTGGTTGAGAACACAAACGGATCCCCTGATTCGAGCGCAAACGTGGACTCGTGGAGGCGATTGTGAAGTGTTGGAAGACGAAGATGCCTTGGAAGCAGCCACACGTTACGTACTAGAAGCCCAAGACTGAGCCGAGTCTGGCTGATACTTGAGCCGCAACGCCTTAGCGTGCGGGCCAGGAGTGCAATAGTTGCTTGGCGATTCCGGCCCTCATGCTAGCGCATTGAGGCTCAAAAAACCAGCTGCTAAGTGGCGTCCGCATAAGTTTTTCCGCATTGAATTTGAATTGAGCCGCAACGCCTTAGCGTGCGGGCTTGGAGTGCGAGAGTTGCTTGGAGGTTCCGGCCCTCATGCTAGCGCATGGAGGCTCAAAAGCCGTAGCCACATGGCGTACGCCCATTCGGGCCCTTTTTTTCATTTTTCCTTGGAAGAATCTGCCACAACTCTCGCATTGATATGTGTCAGATCAAAAAACACCTCGAATCGGCTAACGACGCCCACCCTTCAGTCATTTCCAGAAAGCAAACAATCATGAAAAAACAACGGTCGAAGTCCAACCTGCAACGCTTGCGAAAATTGTTCTTGGAACGCCTCGAAGCACGGGAGGTATTTGCGGGTTTTGGTCCGGCCGACGGGGCTTACTTTGTAGAGCCTTGGATCGGGTCGTATAGCAGTGTGGCGATTCAGCCAAACGATCAGCAAATCGTCGTCGCTGGTCAAACCCAGAATTCATACGTTAAACTAGCCCGCTATGACGGCACTGGAAGCCTTGACCCAACCTATGGTGTGGGCGGCTACGTGACACCGCCAAACAGTCAAATAGTGGGAACCGTAGTTGTCGATTCAACTGGTCGAGCTGTTGTCGCTTCCTCGACCTCGATCAACGGCAATCTAGGAGTTACCAGAATCAACACCAATGGGACTCTGGACACCGGATTTGGAACGGGAGGTATCGCAAGCATTTCAACCTCGACCTCGAGTGATGTTGAGTTTTCGAAGAGCGTTGGAATTCAGTCGGACGGCTCCGTAGTCGTCGGTGGTTGGACTCGCAATGGAGCAGCTAGCGTTTACAATGCGACCAGCATTCTCGCTGGATTTACCTCATCAGGCGTTGCCAAAACCGGCGTGGGCGGGTTTGGGAAAGTGACGGGTGGCGTAGCCAGCGGGTTCACGCTCAATTCATTCGGAGCTAGTTTTGCATCTTTCTATTCGACAGTGATCCAACCCGACAACAAGATTGTAGCTGTCGGTTCGTATAGCCTCGAGGGAAACGCTATAGGGAACGTGATTGTCGCGCGCTTTCTTCCAAACGGTCTTTTGGATACGTCCTTTAATGGCAACGGATATTCGGTCTTTAGCCCACCCGGCGTTAATATGACTACCATGGTCCATTCGGGATCGCTCGGAAAAGTTGCCCTCCAGCCCGATGGCAAGATATTGATTACGAGCACTCCTACTTCAGTGGATAGCAATGACGCCGTCGTGGCTCGTTATCTAAGTTCTGGCACGTTGGACCCAAGTTTTGGCAATGGACTGGGTTATACCCTTCTCGATGTTGGTGGCATCACGCCAAGTACGGGTAATGGCACCAAGCCAGGTTCGGGGCTATCGGGTGACAGCGTTACGCTTCTAACCGATGGCAAAATCCTCGTGGTTGGCTCCGTATACTTTGGGGAGGATTCATCTGCTATTGGGGCATACCGTCTGAATCCGGATGGCAGCCAGGACGGAAGCTTTGGTGGGGCGGGCTACAAAATCAGCGGCCGAATCGCTTCCGCGACGGGTTACTTGACCGCCAATCAGGTTGCCATACGTTCGGATGGCAGCATTGTCGTAGCCGGAACCAGCAGGAAATACGAAATTCTCCCCAACGGTTCGACCGTCAACAATGAATATCCGATGCTCATGCGTTTCTTTAATGATTCCATTCCGACAGCAATCGTGACTCCAACGTCAGGCTTGACGACTTCCGAAGTAGGCGGTCAAGCGACCTTTTCGGTAAAGCTCGACACACAACCGACGGCAGACGTTTCATTCTCCTTAAGCTCGAGCGACTCGACGGAAGGCATCGTCACAACGAATAGCTTGACGTTTACGACATCCAACTGGAACATTCCCCAAACGGTCACGGTCACGGGTGTGGATGACGTCGATCCAGATGGCAATATTGCCTACGCGATTGTCTTAGGGACAGCGATCAGCGCGGATCTGCGTTACAACGGTCTCAATCCGGCACGCGTCATTTTGACTAACACCGATAACGACACGAAGTTTTATGTGGTCAACGACGCAACAACCAACTTTACGTATGAGTACACTGCAAGCGGCGCAGCAGTCGAGAACTATTCACTCAATCTCGGAAATACCGCGCCGCGAGGAGCTGCCAGCACGGCGGCTGGAGATAAAGTGTGGGTCGTCGATGCAAACAAGAACGTCTATGTCTATAACGCGAGCGGCTTGCTTCTCGGCTCATGGACTGCGAGCGGACTCAACTCGAATGCTCAAGTCGAAGGCATTACCACCAATGGCACTGATATCTGGCTAGTCGATAACAAGCAAGATAAAGTCTATAAATACGCCTTAGCTGCCAGTCGGTTGTCGGGCAGCCAAAGCTCATCGAGCAGCTTCAACCTAAACTTCAGCAACACGAGTCCAAAGGATTTGGTAACTGACGGCACGAGCATCTGGGTCGTCAACGATAGCTCGACTGACATGGTGTTCAAGTACTCGCTGACCGGTTCGTTGATCGGAAGTTGGACGATTTCGACTCCAGGCGTAAGTAGTCCAACCGGCATCACGCTTAATCCGGCAAGCCCAAGCGCGCTTTGGATTGTCGACAATGGTAGCGACACGGTCTATCAATACGATGCCGCTGTGGGCCTGACCTCCGGATCGCGTTCGGCAACTTCTAGCTTTGCACTTGCCGCTGGCAATACCAATCCGCAAGGGATTGCTGACCCACCAGCTCCAGTTACCGCAGATAGCCAAGGGTTAGCGTCGATTGGTTCATCGCAGGTCGTCTCAATTGCAATAATGCCCCTTCCACTGTGGAACGCAGCAGTTACCTCCGATTCCAGTACGAGAATCGAGAGTGAACGACATGAAAATCAGTTGACTCAAACCACTTCGAATCAAGTCAAGAGCTTGTCAAACGCGATCAAGGTTGATGGCAATCAACTTGTACCTGCCGAACATCAGTCCACGCCAATTAAGTTTCAGTCCAAACGATTGGTTCAAGCGACCGACGAGGCGATTCTCGATTGGGATTTCGAAGAGTTGCTTCAAATTTCAAGCTTCAAGCACTCGTCAAAATCCTAGGTGTATCTTGGGCCGCAACGCGCTAGCGTGCGGACCGGCAGTGTCTCACACTATTTTGTTTATGGATGATTATGAATTGGACTGAATACGCAACGGTGTATGAGGTTCACTCTTCTCACGGTGAGACAATACAACACGGACCGGGCGATGTTCTTGGACTTTCTACTGATTTAGCACAGTCTGAGCACAGTCTGAGCTAGATTTCCAAGCTCGCACATTGACTGATACGAAACTCACTGGGATCGCAATTCGACGACTGATTCGAACAAAAAATCAAACCAATAATTGATGCTTTTTTATGTCATATATCGAAAAATCAGAGGACGTGGCGGAAACCATACTTTTAGCCTTGCGCGTTCACGCTCGAATGCATGGCGACAAAATAATCTATTCGTTTCTGGACTCCGATGAGGTTTGCCAAACTGTTACCTACAGCGATCTTGACGAGTCTGCGCGCTGCATAGCAAGGGAGCTGCTCAAATATGCGTTACGGGGTGATCGTGCATTGCTAATATACTCATCGGGATTGGAGTTCATCAAAGCGTTTCTTGGCTGCCTTTATGCTGGAGTCGTCGCTGTTCCCTCGTACGTACCAAAGAAGAATCGTAATGCTGAGCGCGTACTGGCAATTGCCCACAATTGCAAACCGAAATTGCTACTTTGTACAAGCGAGACAAGAAGAAAACTTGTCGGAGAATTTGCGGCGGCGGTTTCTGAATCGCAAATCTTTGTGACCGATGCTGCAGACTGGCAAAAAGGAACTACTTGTGTCGATAACAGCGGATTGCCAGTGATTAGACCAGAGGATTTGGCATTTCTGCAATATACCTCTGGTTCCACTGCAGATCCCAAGGGAGTGATGGTCACACACGGCAACATCGTTGCGAACGCACAGCTTATCCGTAATTATTTCGACTTTAACGATGCTTCCGTGATGATATCGTGGCTGCCTATGTTCCATGATATGGGGCTTATGGGAGGAGTTTTGGCGCCCCTTTTCGTGGGGTTCCCATCGGTATTGATGGCTCCTAACACTTTTTTGCGAGAACCGGTAACTTGGTTGCGTGCCGTGACGAAATTTAGAGGCACGTGCATGGGTGCACCAAATTTTGCCTACGACCTTTGTGTACGCAAGATCACCGCGAAACAAAAACTTCAACTTGATCTCTCGACTTTGAGTATCGCATACAGTGGTTCGGAACCAGTGCGAGCCGAGACGCTTGACCAATTCAGTGCTGCTTTCGCCACATGTGGTTTTCATCCCGATATGTTCTTACCGTGCTATGGGATGGCAGAAACAACACTGCTCGTGTCCGGCGGGCCGCCGCTTTGTGATAAAAAGATCATCATGTTAGACTCCAGCGCACTATCCCAACATCGCGTTTTAGAATCAAGCACCGGCAAAAAAATAGTAAGTTGCGGTCAGATCGGCAGTGATCAAGAAGTTCGCATTGTGCATTCCGAAACTGGCATAGAATGCATTGGAAATGAAGTCGGAGAGGTGTGGGTAACTGGAAAGAGCGTTACTCAGGGTTATTTTTGCCGACCGGAAGAAACCAACGATCGGTTTTACGGAAAGCTGCGAGGAGACAATTGCTTGTGGCTTCGAACTGGTGACTACGGGTTTCTGCGCGACGGTCAACTGTTCATAACCGGTCGCTTGAAGGATGTGATTATTATTCGCGGCCGCAACATCTATCCAGAGGATATCGAACGGATTGTTGAAAACCATTTTGCCTTCGTTGGGCCGAATGCGTGCGCAGCCTTTTCATTGGATCGAAACGGCGAAGAACAACTCATGGTCGTTGCTGAGAGCTCAAGAGAAATGGCTCGTTTCTTTAGAGCCGAAATATCATTATCTATCGGAACTGGCCAACTTCGACAAGCGTTTAACAATCTGCGGACAGCAATCACGGAAAAATTGGATGTGGCGTTGTCGGAACTCGTGTTCGTTCGTCCTACAACTTTTCCTAGAACTTCGGCTGGGAAAGTGCAAAGATATCTGTGTGCCAGCCAGTGTAATTCCGGGTCTCTAGACGTTGTCGCGAAGTTTACCGCTCACACGGCGCAGTCCATCGAAACGATCCCGCTTGTAACGACATCGAAGTCAAGCTTGGTTTGCGTCCCAATGACTAATCTAGGAAAGAGTCGCATCATTGCGTATGCGACGGTTTTCACCCCCTTTGCCATAACGATATTTGCCGCGTTTTTTGCAACAGGAGGTTCAGAACGTGCTTTACTTGTACTCGCAGCGTGTTGCGTGATGTACTTAGTCAGTATGTTAGGGATAAGTGTGGGTTTTCATCGCCTCTTCACTCATAATTCATTCCATGCCTCCCAGATAGCGAGCATGATCCTGGGAATATCAGGCTCAATGGCAGCTCAAGGCCCGCTATTATTTTGGGTGGCGACTCACCGCAAGCATCATGCATTCTCCGATGAGCCCGGAAAGGATCCACATACACCCTTCGAACATGGAATGACGTATTATGGACGAGTTCGTGGATTTGTTCATGCCCATTTAGGATGGATGCTTTCTCCAGAAAAAGTCGATTACAACCGATATTGTCCCGACCTCCTTCGCGATCCAAACATCCGATTCGTAAACAAGTATTATTGGACATGGGTTATCGCGGGAATACTACTGCCTGGACTATTGTTGGCTTTCACGTTGCCGTTTGACCCGATCCTGGTCCTCCATGGTTGCATATGGGGGGGACCGGTCAGGATCTTCTTGGGGCACCATTCTATATGGGCCGTCAATTCCATTTGTCATCTTGTGGGCTATAGGTCATTTGATACGCAAGATCAGAGTCGCAATAACTCGGTGGTGGCACTTCTAACGTGTGGCGAGGGATGGCATAATAATCATCACGCCATCCCCACAAACGCTCGCTTCGGCAGAAAATGGTATGAGTTCGACGTCGGCTATCTCTTCATAAAAGCATTGAAGTCCCTAGGTCACGCCCGAGATATTAAGGCTCGAGCTGCCACATACTGTATCGTTGAAAACAGCACGTCTTCGGTTAAAACATCCTCGCAAGTTAGCGATCTGTCGCGTGCTCGACTCCCTGTGTTCCTTCGAGGTCTGGGCAATGAAATCGAAACGAAGCTGTTGCCGCAAACCACTCAATTGACTGCAGGGACGAGTCTCACGGATCTTGCACCCGATTCCCTTCACGCTGCTGAATTGTGCATAGCCGTAGAGAAATTGACGGGAGTTCGAATTGACGCTGCAATTCTCTCCAATCATCGCACTCTGGGCGACCTATGGAATCACGTTTTTCCGGCGCTGAATGCATCAGTGGTCGCTGGCGAGATTCTCCCCGAGCAGGAAGAAACAGCCACAATATGTAACTTGCGGACGAACAATTCGGTTCGAATCGAACTTGATGGTTGTCTCAAAATAATAGACTCTCAACCTGTAGGAGCATTTGTTCGACTTTCTGAATTGGTTTCCAATGAGCGACAGCGTCTTACTCGAAACGAATGGCACGCGTTTGTTCAACTGCTACGCACTCACCCTATTTTCAACTTGGTCCACAAAGACCCACTGACGTTTCGATGCTTTCAGAAGCCGAGAGGATACTCTGGTGATGCTGAACTCATGGACTTTATCTACGAAAAGAATATGCCAGTCCTGGAGAACGCTGACGAGATGAAAAAGCTCATGTTTGATTGGACAATTAATTGCTCGGCACCAAACGCTGTACGCCAGCGTCGGAATCGCATCGCAAAAGAAATCGACTACACGTCGTCCGTCAAAGCCAATTCGAAGGTGCTCTCAGTGGCGTGCGGCCATTTTCGGGAAATTGAACTAACATCGGCATCGAAGGAGTGTCGGTTTTTTTTGCTTGATCAAGATCGCGAGAGTTTAAGCACTGCCGTCAATGAGCATGGGAGTCAGTTCGACCTCACTCCCATCAATATGTCGATCGAAGAATACGTCAACGGAAAACCATTGTATGGGAAATTTGACCTGATCTATTCCGCTGGGCTCTTTGACTATCTCGATCAAGAACAAGCATGCCGAATTTTCGATTTTCTTTTCGATCAGTTGTTGCCAAGCGGTCGTGTGATCATTGCAAACTTTTCTGACACGTTGAAGGATGCCGCCTTTATGGAATGCTTCATGGATTGGTGGCTCGAGTATCGCAACCAAACACAGATGTTGGATCTGGCGAAGATAATTGCAAAAGAGCACATCGCTAAGATTTGCATTGACTCTGGCGAAGCAGGAGACATTGGTTACTTAACCATCGTGCGATATTAGAATCCTGGTAATCGTTCAAGGAGGAGAATACGGGGACACATAGCTGAGTCCCAGGTGGTCGTGCGATTCTCACGAAGCGATTCGCCAAGCCTGCCAGCCCGCACGTTAGCGCGTTGCGGCTCAAAGGAGAGCCATTGGGCTGACGCTCGCAGCTATGCGCTGTCGACGCTTCGCCGCTGAAAACCTAGCGCTGTGCAAAGCTGGACGACCTCTTTGGCCGTGGGTGAAGGAGATTGGCGGCTAAAGCAAAAGCCACGCCACGCCCCTATTCCCCGCATCCGGTCGCCAACGACGGTCGGATGCGGGGAATGTGGGAGGGTTTTTTGCTTGCGCTTATTAGCTACAAATCTTATTCACCAACCAGACGAGCTGGCTGGGGTCTCAATCCCGGACTTAGTACCTTGACTCAGGTTACCCGGTGAGTTAAGTTAAACTTGAAGTTCAACTTGATCTTAACGTTCAACTGGTGCAAATCGTGAAAACCGTGTCGTTGCTTGAGTTCCGACAAAATGCGTTAAGCGTGCTGACCTATGTCCAGAAGGGGCAGGGGGTGCTCCTTACGTATCGTGGTTAGCCGATTGCACGTTTGGAGCCCGTTGCAAAACTCTCGGCCGACAGTCAATATCCGTTTTACGTTCTGGACCGGCTCGCAGATGCTCATGCGGAATCGGTGACAAACCAAGACATTGATGGCGTGGTTTATGGCTCATGAAATATTTGTCGATACGAGCGGTTTTTATGCTCTGCTTGTCCAGCGCGATGACAAACTCGCCGAGGCTGCACTGATACTTCATACGGCGGGCAAGAAGAAGCGTGGATTCGTGACGACGGATTACGTGCTGGATGAAACAACAACACTTCTGAAGGCTCGAGGTCTCGGACACAAGTTGCACGATTTCTTCGAGATTGTATTCGCATCAGCCGCCTGCCAACAGGAACATCAGCAACAGTGCTGGATGATGACCAGGAAGATGTGTTGGAAGGTGGCGATGGACGTGATTGGTTCTTTGCCAATTATTCGCTCGACTTGAACGATCGAGCTCGGCGACGCGATTTAGTATTGGATCGAAATGCATCAGAATTGCTTGACGATATTAATTATGTATTCTGACGTGCTTGGATTTAGGATCGATTCCAGGAACTCGCAGTTTTCTTTGCGGCGTGTCGCGAATTCAGCGACATCCGCCAGCTCAAACAGTGCCTGCACGAAGACAAGGATCAGATAGCACGAAACCTAATACAGCAATTAATTATCTATTCTTCCGGCTCTCCGATACAATTTTCGGATTGAACGGTAAATACGAACATCCTTGATCGTACCAAAACAGACGGATACAGTTATGAAAAAGATGATTCTGTTAGGCGTAGCAATTGCCATTTATTCCCAAATTATTGAACGCGGAGTTGCCGAGCAAGCGGACGTCGTTATGAATCTTTGGCCCAATGATCCGCCAGGCGAAAGGATGACTGTTGGCCCCGAGCAAGACATGTCAAAGGATACTGATAAACTGATTGCAGGTCGGCGTATCATTAAGATGGGTAATGTGAAAACGCCACAAGCTCATGTTTATCTGCCACCCATTAATATTCGTACAGGTGCATCTGTTGTTATTTGTCCGGGAGGTGGGTTTTCGATCTTAGCTTGGGACTTGGAGGGAACAGAAGTTGCGCAGTGGTTGACAACCCAAGGGATCACTGCGGTTGTTCTCAAGTACCGAGTGCCAACTCGTAATCAAGAGCCGAGTTGGCTGGCGCCCACGCAAGATGCACAGCGCACGATGAGCTTAATTCGTAGTCGAGCCGACGAATGGAAACTTGATCGTAACAAAATGGCAATTCTCGGTTTCTCAGCAGGCGGTACAACTGCTGTACGAGCATCGCTAGCCGAAAAGCGACTATACGATGCGATCGACAAAGCTGATGAGGAAGCGTGCCTGCCAAATCGCTCGATCTTGATTTACTCTGGTGGCCTACCCGGCGACATAGAAGCGTCGACTTTGAAAACAATAAACGTCACAGAGAAAACACCTCCAATGTTTATTGTTCATGCCTACGACGATTTTGTTCCGGTTCAAGGAGCAGCGAATATGCTCCTTGCGATGAAGAAGGTGGGTGTGCCCTCAGAGCTCCACATTTATGATGCAGGTGGGCATGGATATGGATTGCGCTCGCAACATAAAATGCCAGTTACAATGTGGAACAAGCCATGTGAAGATTGGTTACGCAATGCCGGATGGATATATAATTCGATAACGAAATGACATCGTGGCTCACTCACCAGATTGAAGTCGGTTCCTACGGCGTCGATCACAACATGGGCCGCAAACCGTGGGCTAGCGCCCTTCGGCTAATCAGCCGGAACGCGCTAGCGTCCGGTTCAGCCCGACTTATGATCG
>JAYTVL010000435.1:0-1332 GCA_043744075.1 Pirellula sp.
CAAAACGCGAAGTGACGGTCCAGGTTGCGTTTGAACGAGACAATGGCGACATCGAAACGGTGCTCGGATACCGTGTTCAGCACGACAATTCGCGAGGCCCCATGAAAGGGGGCCTGCGATACCATCCGGCAGTCGATCTTGATGAAGTTCGTGCTCTCGCGTCTCTGATGACTTGGAAAACGGCCGTCGTTGATTTGCCATATGGCGGTGCCAAAGGTGGAATTGGTATCGATCCGAAAACCCTTTCCAAAAAAGAATTGGAGAGAATGACTCGCGTCTTTGTTGACCAAATCCATGAAATCGTCGGTCCGGACAGCGATATTCCTGCCCCTGACATGGGGACAAACTATGAGGTCATGTCGTGGTTCCGAAACCAATGGGAGAAGTATCACGGATTTAATCCTGCTGTCATTACGGGCAAACCGGTCGAAGAATATGGAGCCAAAGGCCGCGAGGAGGCGACAGGTAGAGGCGTGGGCTTGCTCGCTGTGAAACTGCTCAAGCGAATTAACGTCCGTCCCGAGCAATGCCGGACAGCCATCCAAGGATTTGGGAATGTCGGTTCACATGGTTCAAAATTTCTGTTCGAGTCGGCCTTTCCAATTGTGGCTGTAAGCGATGTGAGCGGTACATACTTTAATGCCAAGGGACTAAATATCCCCGAGATGTTCACTTACTCCATTAAGAATTCCAATCGACTGGAAGGTTACGCAGGCGCAGAAAAATTACCGCCAGAAGCGTTGCTAGAACTCGACGTCGACTTGCTGATTCCAGCGGCCCTAGGCGACGTAATTACGAAAGACAATGCAAAAAAAATTCGAGCCAAGACTATTATCGAAGCTGCCAACGGTCCTACCGACCCAGAAGCGGACGAAATACTAGCCTCCAGCGGCGTCATGATTCTGCCCGATATTCTCGCAAACGCGGGTGGTGTTACAGTGAGCTACTTTGAATGGGTTCAAAACCGGCAGCACTACCGTTGGAGTCTAGACCGTGTCCGTCAAGAATTAGACCGAACGCTTAGCGAAGCATTTGAAAACGTTTGGCAGCAATCCGCAACGCTCTCTGTGTCGCTTCGCACTGCCGCGTTCATGCTCGCCATTTCTCGCGTTCAGCGAGCAACAGAACTGTCTGGAGGAACCGGCTGAATCCAATTCAAATGAATCTAATAAACCCGGTGACCATCCTACCTAGTTCAACTGCACTAAGTCCGGGATTGAGACCCCAGCCAGCTCGTCTGGTTGTTGAATAAGATTTGTAGCTAAGCTAAGTAGCGCAGGCGAAAAATCCTCCCCCATTCCCCGCATCCCGCCGCCAACGGCGACGGGATGC
>JAYTVL010000436.1:0-15286 GCA_043744075.1 Pirellula sp.
GAAGACAAGTCGAAACCGCGCAAGCAACGTCACACCAAGACCAGAGTCTTCGAACGGCTTCGTGATGAATACGACTTCACAGGATCGCGACGAGCCATCGTACGATCCCCTTTGTTCCCAGGAGCCGACATACAACTGTTGTTCGTCTCAGTCAAAATCGTCTTTCGATCTGCGACTACATCGGTCTTGCCGGCCAGGATCGGCCAAAGCGAAGCACCGTGGCACGGATCGCTGTTAGTCAGTCCAAACGTTTCGAGAAACGTTGGATGGAAATCCATTTGCGAGACGGGGGCTGTAATGGTTCGGCCCGTTTGGATGCCTGGGCCTTTGACAAAGCTGGTTGAACATGCAACTTACCGGACAATGCGCAGTAGACGCCGCCTGCTTTCAGTTTTTGTATCAGGCTTGGAATGTCCTCATGCAAACCGCCGACGCCCAAATTCGATGGATCATTCTGCGGAGTAAGTGGAGACGGCAACGGAATCCATTCCTTCGGATTACGTCGCCCTGGCTCTGCGTTGTTGAAAACGTTCCGCCAAATACCGTTAGCGTGAGGGGCCAGACCACTGTAGATCGCTCCTTTGCTGGGCGAGCAAACGCTTTGACCGCAAAAGGCATGCGTGAACACTATGCTTTGAGAGGCGAGCTTATCCAGATTCGGCGTATGCAAACCTGTGAGCCGAGTATTAGGTTCACGAGAAAAACGCTCACTCGTATAATACCCTAGATCTTCAACGTAGATGAAAAGTAGGTTCGGTCGAGAGCCAGTTGCGGGTTGAAATCCGCTAGCAAAGCGAACATTCATGCCGACTACGTTTGACAGAAAAATGAGTGACAGAAACATGAATCGCATCAGCAAGTCTGAATCCATATGACGATAATTTTCCTGTCCAAGAAGATTCTTGGTATGAAAGTTGATTGATTGAACGTGTTGTCCGACGTTTGACAACATTGATGAACGGCATGCCCATTGGATGGGCGTGTTTTGCTTGTTGAAAAAGGGAATATCAAATGTTCCTACTCCTAATTGTCCGATCTATTTGTCCGCTGAAGCATTTCCACCTGGGAGCCGCGAAGCCGGAAACGGCCCTGGCTTGGGTAGCATTTTGGACCAGTTGTCGATACCTACGATCGGAAGTGCGAAACGGAACACATCAGGTTGCTGATCTGTTCCCGCCGCTTTGAAAACATCGTAAATCAACTTCTTCCCGGCTGGTAAGCGGTCGTCACCAACGCGCCGCAATCCCAGGTTCAAACCCCCCTCGCCACGGTGATCGACATAGCGATGCAGAATGTAGGCGTCGATGCCTTCGATACCGCTGATCTGAACGAACGACGCAGCGTAAGCTGCCGCTTGCAATCGCTCGCCATCGTCCCCTGCACCCGCATGAAACCCTTGCTCGGACAGGATTACACTTCGTCGCTTGCCTTTGTAGAGCAATGCGTCGCGATTGAGGTAGTCCGGTAATACCTCAATGTTCTTGAAAGTGATTCTGGGCGTGTCGAATGCATACCAAGCGGTGCGATCATTCCAGAAAGCTGGCTTGAACAGATTTTCAGGATACGGATGCCATGCGACATTCCAAGGCAAGTCTCCTCGCTTACGAAGATCGTTAGCCAGTCCATCGAGCAATTCGCGTCCGGTCATGGCTTTCTTTGCATTCTCTTTATGGAATGAAGACCAGTGATGATCGAGCGAGATGAATACCTTGGGGTCGCGATGGTGCTCGCGCAACGCGCAATAAGACAGACGGACTTGATCGGCGTACTGTCGGATCACAACACTCGGCGGTTGCTCCCCCAGGTTATGCCAGAACCAATGGGACTGAACCTCGTTCCCGAAGATATAGCCACCAATAAGTCCATACCGCTTGTCTTCGCGTGAATAGCGACGCCCAAAAAAACCTATTACCGCTCGATATCGGCGTTCGGCTTCGGCTGTCGTCGTATTTGCTGCCACGACACCTGTTGGCGTGCCGTCCATATCGGTCAACGGGTGAACCATCGGATTATCCTTTGCAGATCGACCGCGCGCCGTGCAAAGAATGATCGCGATAGTATTGATTCCCAATTCTGTAGCAGACTTGATGTCCTGGTCATACTTCCGAACGCATCCTTCGTCGAAGGCATACGTAAATCCGTCAACCGTGTAACAAAATTCATCAGAACTATCCGTTGTCTCCTTCTGGCTACGAATCATTTGGGTGATGACCATATTCAATGTCACGTGAGCGACGCCCAAATCGGTGGCATCCTTCCAATTCGAAATGTCCTGCAATCCTTTGATGCTCTTAGGCCAAGGTATGGTATGCGATGGAGCATTCAGACCATCAAACCGGTCCGCGTATCGGCCATGTCCCAAGAGGTCGCCCGACGGATCGACGAGTACGAAGCGGTCATAAAAACGATCACGGCCCGTCGGGCTGATTCGATCCAGTCTGATCGTCTCAGTCGTAAATTTGCCCTGCCAAAGAATGGGACTATTCCGAGTAGGTTCCTCAAAACATCCAGCGGCGGCGACGCGAAGCTCACCTTCAAAAGTGGGTAAACCGATTTGAATCGAGTCGTTTTTGACTTCAACGTATTCTACCTCGAGGGCAGGTCTCTGATGTGCAAACGATAACTCAGTCAGAAAAACGCAGATGAGTAGTCGTGTTACTAATTTTGCACAATGCATTCGGATGGCAATTCTAGTTTGGGTTTTCATACCAGACCACATTATTGCTAGCCCGGCCAGCTACAACCAAATCCAAATCACCATCTTTGTCCAAATCGATGACGCGAATGTCTTAGGCTTGCTTTTTCTCGCCGATCAGATGGGACTTGAAGT
This sequence comes from Pirellula sp., assembly GCA_043744075.1. Lineage (GTDB taxonomy): Bacteria > Planctomycetota > Planctomycetia > Pirellulales > Pirellulaceae > JBKCUI01. The sequence continues at coordinate 2,831 of JAYTVL010000436.1, forward strand.
TTCCTCGCCCATCGTTCTCATACCACATGGCAACGTTAATTGATGGTCGAAACTTGGAGCGTTCATTGTGGAGCGAATTTGTCCAATTGATTTGAAGAGGCTGAAAATTGTCGTAATGTTCATTCGCATGACAAACACTTGTCCTTAAAATTGCGAAGTGAACTAGTAGCTTCACTTCGCATTCCCTTCGAACTCGAAACTATCGTTAGGCACGGGAAGAACCGCATGCGTCTCAACCAGAAACTGTTCAATCCTCTTGTCGAGCCGCTCCACGATTTCCGGATAGGAAACAGCAAGGTCGGTGGTTTCGCCAATGTCCTTTTCGAGGTCATACAAGACCCGGCGATGTTCACCTTTGTCGCCATCGTGAAAGATCCGAATCAGTTTCCATTTCCCAAGATGAACCGAAACGGCAGGCGGTAAGTTGTCAGGCACCTTGGGTCCATGGGGGAAGTACTGAAAAATAGCGTCGCGATCGAAAGGCTTATCCTTGAGCGCGCCGAGAAAACTTCTTCCGTCAAACTTTTGTTCTTTTGGAGGGGTGATACCAAGAGCTTCGACAAGCGTTGGATAGTAGTCTTCACTTTGGATGAGGGAGTCGGACTCGGACGCTTCTCGGGTAACGCCCGGCATTACGACGGCAGCCGGGACTCGTGTGCCACCTTCGTACATGGTGGCTTTGCCACCTCGTAGCGGTGCGTTGCTCGTGGGCGTTGTGTTGTCGACGGTGTTGTACATGTTACCGCCGTTATCAGCGGTGAAAATGATAATGGTATTCTCGCTTAGTCCGAGTCGATCTAAAGTGTCAAGGAGCGTTCCTACGGCATCGTCCATACTCTCTACCATCGCCGCATAAGTTGGACTCCGTTGGGCATTCGCTGGATCCGCTTGGGTCCGATACTTTTCGATTAGTTTCTTTTTCGCATCAAACGGCGCATGAACACTAAACATCCAATAGTTGAGGAAGAATGGATGATCGCGGTTCTTCTCTATCCAAGCGCTTGCTTCGAGTGCCATTCGATCTTCGATGTGTTGGTCCGGAATGTTAGGATCGTGGTCAAAGTCTTTGAACTTCCATGGAGCCACGAAGCTGCCTGCCGGCCCAGGTCCAGAATGATGTGGTAGATCGACATCGAAACCATGCTGCAATGCAGAGTAGGGTTCTGGCCCCAAATGCCACTTTCCAAAATGGCCCGTTGCATAGCCTTCACTTTTGAGTGTTTTGGCAAGATTCGGGTAGTCTGTACTCAAACGCGTTACGGACGTGGGCATTACCACTTTGGCTTTGGGGCCGGCCTTTCGCGCGGTGTTGTCCGCTTTGAGAATCACGGCAGGCACGTGGCAGTTGGGAGCCGTGATGCCTGTCCGAGCAGGACTGAGTCCCGTCAGAATCGCGGATCGCGTAGGAGAGCATAGTGGGCTGGCGGAGTAGGCGTGGGTAAATTTCATTCCACGCTTTGCTAACCGTTCAAGATTGGGTGTCTTGTAAAATTTGGTGTGACCGTACAACGTCGTGTCAGCCCACCCAAGATCGTCAGCGAGGATAAACACGACATTGGGTTGTTTTGCCGAGCAATTCCCGGCCAAAATGATTCCGGCCAACGAAGTTACGGCCACGAAGAGGATGGCGATTTTTACACAACAATGTATTCGTTTCATTTGCCTTGCTACCTGCTATTTGGGATGAAGCAGACCAATTGCATTTGATCGTCATCCATTATTTGCTTCCTTTACCACTTTTTTTTGGTGGAGCACTTTCCAATTCAAAGTTGATCACGTTCGAGCCCGATTTCACTTCACGCTCCAATTCGGTCGAGTGAAAGGCGATAGTGAACTATTGGGTTGAGGAACCGCGTTGCGATGACAACATTGTCAAGGGTATGCCGCAAGCTGGTGATTGGCGTTTGCCAAATGACCACTATAAACAACTTGCTCTTCTGCAGCGGTTGACTGGCTGCAAACCAGATTTTGATTCGAGGGCGAAATTTGTCACAAAGGACAGCTACGTTTTACTGGATGCAATCCACTCCTTTCGCAATCGAACGGTTCACCCCGAAGGGCGAGAGATCCACGTTGGCGTTGCCGTATCTGGATTGATGCTTTGCATTGAACTTTGAGGATGCCTTTCGCGTGAATTGTCGACAACATGACAAACAAACAAGCAAATCCAATTGGCCCGTCTGACTTGGCTGACTTCCTGAAGGAGGATTCCTCGTTCGCATTCGAAATAAAAGTGCGAGAATTGTTTGCGACTCCACGTTGCACATATAGGCATGGTGGAACTTACGAGGATCCTCATACAGGTCTGCCTAGACAGTTTGATTTGCAGGTTGAACTTAATTTCAAAACCACCTTCTTGCCAATTCGCTTTGCAATGGCGATTGAATGCAAATGCTTGAGTGAGTTTGCACCCATGTTGGTATATCGGTCACCGCGATCCGTCTATGAAGCGGGTCATCAACTGATCGCAACGACATGCGGTGATCGTCTAGAGACTCGCAAGTCGATAAGTCGGCTGACTCGACTGGAAACACTTTTTCAGAGTAGTAGTTCAGATCGGACTGGTCCATTTCCTTCTATGTGCGTCATTGATGTCTCACCGAGCCGTTCTGTGTATCGATCCAATGGGACCGATCAATTTGTCGGGAAAGCAATTGATATCGTTTCTCGTGACGGTAGCGGCAAGTTCAAAAGTGGCGACAAGGAAGTCTATCCAAAATGGACCCAAGCCCTGCAATCAGCCAGTACTTTAATGCCATTGGACGCAGGGACTTTTTACGACGACAAGCGACCAACTATTCATTGGATTCTCCCGATTTTGGTTGTGCCAGACGACCGGCTGTTTGTTGTCGATTTTGACAATTTCGGTAATCAGCAACTCGGTCCGACAAGTGCTCCGAGCACTTCCTACTTCGTTGGTTACAAGCAGCAGCTCTGCATTGTCGAAGTTCGCGAATCTAAGTTTGGGCATCTCGAAATCATGACGTATTCTGCACTCAAGAGTTTTGTGGAGAGTATCGTTGGGTTGAGCGATCCGGCTATTTTTGAAGCTTTCGTTAGCCAGTGGGACTGTCTTGAGCAACTTGCAAGTCGTCACTGAAGTATTTCGTATTTCGTGAAGAGGACGTCTTCCTTGGCAAACAAGATGGTCTTCCGAGGTGAAGGCAACTACCTATTCTCGCCATAAAACGCTAAAGTCCGGGTCGACCTGGGACTCGTTCTGAGGAAAAAAACGATAGTCTGATGAATTGGTAAATCGCGCCTGAATCGCCGTAACTAATTCTTTAGCCGGTGCTTTAGAAAATTCGGCCGTCCAATGCAGCACTACAACCTTGATCTCCTTTTCGTCGAGCACCGCTATCAATCGTTTGTTTCGTCCATGCTGATCAGATTGAAAATCTGGATCAAAGAAATCATACAGCGTTCGCGTCGGGTTAAGACGATTGCAAAGGAAGTAGACTTCGGGGCAATCGGAGGTCGCGTAGATAAAAGAATTCTCTTTCGAGTGCTTTTGCACTTCGTCTACGAGTGGCGAATAAACGTTGGCCTCGAAGTAAGGGACCCTCAATCGAGCTCGCTGCACATTGAGATTCGTCTGACTTTCCACCTCAAAATAAGCCATTCCTATCGAGCGTATATACCCAGAGTTGAGCCAAACGAGACCGAACATCAGATAGACCAACAGAAGGCAAAATTGGAGCTTTTTTGGGGCAAGCGACTGACGGGAGGCCACCGAAATCGCTGCTAAAACGACCATTGGGGCTGCATAACAAAAGTAGATTCCATACGAATAAGGAAATTGTACGAAACTGACCATCGTGGCCACTGCGAGCACCAGAAAAAGTTTCTGCCGTTCTTCTTTTGTCATTTGAATATGTGATTTGGCAACCAGTTGCCAGCAACCGATCAGAACAACAAGTGGCACGATCGGACGAGCAGAATTCCAAAATCCCGCATAAACTGCATTCGTGCTTCCAGCAAAAACTGCCATCAGGCCTATACCCGCGACCGTCGCAGTAAACAAACCTCCATTGAGAATTGACTCTCGAGGCAGCTGTATCAATAGAACCAAAGCAATCGGGATCAAAGCGATGAGGCTAGATACATGTGGAAGAGGGTGTGAGACTAAATCAAGTCGCTTCTGCGGCGAGACGAAGACACCTTGGTATAGTTCCGTGATACTTCCTGATACGAAATAAGGAACGAGAAAGAATGCCAGCGGAAGCATCACGCCTAAGGTGAATACGACCAAAGTGATCGATGCGTTCCGCCAGCGAGTCAAACTTGAGTAGCCGGCTAATCGCCACTCGTTGATCCAGAGGACGGTCCCAAGGGCCAGGCTAGGCGCAACAAAAATCAAGGCATCCACCAAGGTGAATCGGCGGCGAATCAAGACAACGACAGCTGCAACAAACACTCCGGCTGCGACTGTCAAAGCAAACGGATAAAGACCGCGACGAATTCGGTCAGCGTTTGCAAAGTTTGATGTACTGGAGGTAACTTCATCGGCAACTTCCTGTTCGCGAAACAAAAGAAACAGATAAGATCCAGCAACAAAATAAACGCCAATGATTTTGATCAGGATCGAGAAGCCGCCTAGCATTCCAGCCACGACCAACCATCGCAATCGGTTTGTATTGATAAAGCGTACCAAAGCGGAGGTACCAAATATCGCAAAAAACAAATTGTACCAAGAGGGAAGGGGGGCGAAATAGTTGGATATGCTCCAAGCAATCGATGTCCAGGTGGCAAGCGCAGCAATTTTAGGCGAGGCAAATTGAAGGGCGATGTAGTAGATGGTCGGCATCACCGCTACGCTGAAAAGTAGCAAGACAATGCGCATCGAATAAAGGTCGGTCCCAAGCACGCGAAAGGCGGCAGCATGCATCATGGCGATCCCCCCGCTGTACGTGTCGTCGAAATCGCGATGAGGCAATTCTCCTCTCAGCACTCGTTCCGCAGTTTGAGCCATTAGACCTTCGTCGTGAGGGATCCAACCTTGGCCCGATCGGAGAAACAAAAAAACAGCCGAAAACAACCAAATCAAGATGAACAAACCATGCCGCGAGATAACGTCACTTAGAGTGTGACTACTGTTTTTTGCCCTCTTTGCGGGTGGATTATTCACTTCAGTTTTGTCGGAAAATCATCGAGGAGTGTCAAAATTGGCCTTATTTCGTCGGTTACCCAAATTCAAATGATGACTATCCTCAATTGGTCTCAAAAATACAAGGCCATGAGTGCACGGCCAACCCGCTTCTCGCTAGACTAAGGCTACCTCTCCCACTAAACTCTAACCTTTGGAATTCTGCAAATGAATCGAACGCTTAAAGCCAGTCTGACTCACATCATCGTGGCGAACCTTTTGTTTTGGAGTGGCGAACTTAAAGCCGTAGAACCTCCGACACCCATTCGAGCAATTTTGATCACTGGCGGGTGTTGCCACGATTATGCTGCTCAAAAAGACATTTTGAAAAGTGGCATCGAATCGCGTGCTCATATCGTAGTTGACCAAGTTCACTCTGACGACAAGTCGACTTCACCACCGCTCGCGATCTTGGGCAATCCAGATTACGCAAAGGGGTACGACGTCGTAATCCATGACGAATGCGCTGCAGCCATCAGTGACCCTGCGAAAATTTCCGCAGTTTTAGCTCCGCATAAACGCGGAATTCCTGGCGTGAATTTGCATTGTGCGATGCATAGTTATCGTATTGGAGATCCCAAAGAAGTTGCAGCGTTAGGAAGTGATCGTGGAATGTGGTTCGCTTACCTAGGGGTTCAATCTAGCGGCCACGGCCCAAAACTGCCGCTCGCAATTACGACCGTTGAAATGAAACATCCGATTGTAAGTAATCTCGGTTGGGATAGTTGGACAACGGGGAATGAAGAACTCTACAACAACGTTCAGTTGTTAAAAACGGCTGTTCCACTTCATCGGTCATCTCAAATGGTAAAACAAAAAGATGGCTCGATGCAGGAAGCCTCCGCTATTGTGACGTGGACGAACGACTTTGGTGGCACGCGAGTCTTTAGCACGTCGGTTGGCCATGTCAACGAAACCGTTGCCGATGATCGCTATCTCGATTTGGTTACACGAGGGATCCTATGGTCTTGCGACAAACTCAATGCAACGTACCTTAAGCCATAGTAGAACAGTTGTCTCAACTGTTCTCGCCCAGCGTCGACGGGCTATTTAAAATAGGCTTTTCGGGGAGTATTAATTCGACGACCGCTTGGAAGTATGCAAACACAGAACGCTCAGTTCCACTTGGGCGTGTCAGCCGCTGCGCGGGTTAAACATGTTTAGTAGCCCGCGCAGCGGCTGGCGGCACAAAATACGCCTTCAGCTCAACGCTTGACCCTGTCCGACATTTTCCCCGATACCCGCGCTCGAGGCTTTAGGGCCTCGAGCGGTTAAACAAGTTGCAAACTACCAACTGCCGAGCCGGGCGTTGACGATCATCACTACCGATCTTGTACGGTCTTTGCCGGATGCTTCAAATAGTTTTAGCGCCTCGTCCTGTTCAGCACGACTTGGAAATCTTGCATCTGTTGCTAAGTAAGCATGTTCAAGCAGCATTTGCCATGACATGGAACTATTCCCCCAACGCTTCGCGAGTGCGACTAACTTACTATAAGGCTCTTCTATTGATATTAGATACCGGACCTGATCTTCGCTGTAGTCGAGCTTGAAAGTATTTCGAGGCTTGTCTTGTGACTTGACATTCGCACCTTGGGCTAGGGTTGCAGCACCTGACTTTTGAAACGAACCTTTCTGGTCTATCCAAGACGCAATCTTACCCGGTGGCAGTTTACCTGACTCTGCAACGATGGAATTAGGCGCAGGAAAGCCCGCAAACATTCGCATTCGCCTCTGCGATTCTGCGATTTGTGATTCGGTCGATTTGAGATACCACGGTGCATCTGTCTTCTGTCCTTCAAGACGAAAGATCTCCGACGAGACAATCCAACGAACCAGGGAACCTAACTCAGCTTTTTGAAATTGAATCTGGCTAGCCAGCAGCTCTCTAAGATCTACACGCTCATTCAACCCCTCCTCGTCCGATAGTCCAACGACCGGTACCAATGGTTGCTTGAACAATTGTCCCCAAACCATTTCGACAATCGCGCGACGGGGTTCGCTTGACGAACTAAACCACTCACCAAGAGACAAACCACTTTTGTCTTTTCGCAGTGAAGGAGGTGCAGCGTTTGCTAGTTTCATTCGCCCCTCTGCATCTTCATAAAAATAATCGCGTTGTGGCTCAGATTTAAGCCTGCGCTCAGCGGATTGGTTCAAAAGAGTCAGGCCGGACAAGTTTGATGGAACCGACCAAAACTTATTCGAACCAGTGTTTTCCTGTTCTTTTGACATCGAAATGTAGCCATGCAAATCCGAACTGCTCGTATCATCAATATGGCACTGAGAACACACCATGGACGGATTGGCGCTAAGCCTCATCAGTTGTCGCGAAACGCCAATCAAGGATTCCTCTCGCTGGTTACGTCGCTTGGCGGGCGGAACCAATTCAATCGATTCGCGTTGGTTAATTGCCGCTCGTTCCATCGTTTCAGTGAGCCAATACGCAGCGGGATCCGTCCTAAGATTCTGATCATCAAGGCCACCTTTTGGCCCGTCAATCATCTGGCGCTCTATGTCGCCGATAAACACTTTTTGGACTAGCGAAGCCTTTAACCATTCGACAAAAGCGCTTTCCGCTTTTGGCGGGCTGCGCAAAGTCGGTAGCCGTTTTCCTAAGTAATGTTCCGCCAATTTGACGGACCAAAAACGCGCAAAATCGTCGCTGGAAACGAGATTGTCGACATAGTTCGCAACTCGACTATCACTCTTGCTCGAACGGAACGATTCTTTTTCCGCTGCTGTCGCTACCCGTCCAAGGATTGCAATAGCCGCTCTGTCGAGCCAAACATCTATTTGGACCTTGGGAGCTGCTGTCAACCCGACACGGTTCCAAAGATAACTCAGCTGGCTGTTAATGACCCCAATAACTTCCTCATTCCCTATCACCTTCGATGCATCGCCAGATGCCGAATTGTTCTTGGTGATAAGTGGTGTGTCCTGTTTGACGGCGAGGTTGGCTTGACTTGCAATCGTTTCCCTTGCCACGCTCGCCGGATCATCGCTCGGTCTACTGCCGTTTTCGAGTGGAGTAACGGCTAAGCTATCTTTGGGAGAATTTGAACTCTTGTCTGGTACTTCACTTGCAACAGACGAAGAAGGATTCTTCGTTATTGGATTGTTTGGGACGGCACCCTTGTTTGCGATTTCCACCTGGTTATGAACGTCATGGCGGGGTTTTAATGCATCAGGTAAAAACATGGCAGCCAACAGAGCCGCAGCCAGGGCTGCGACCAACAAAATCCCTCGACGTATCCAAATACCAAAGTCTCCGTCGACGGCACCCGCCAGTTCGACCGGAGCCGGCGGAACATGCTTGCCGTATCCATTTGCAATTTCCTTCGACGCTGCTTGAACGGCCTCGTCGTACTCGTCGCAAGTGCAGAGTGCGTCTGCATACTTAAACTGAATCGGCACCTCCTTACCGGTCGCAATTTTTTCAAGTCTAGCAAGGATTCGGGGCTTAAGATCCGGTGGTCCGTCTTCGTTTAAAAAATCTTCCAGAAATGCGGACAACAAAAAGTCACTGGGATTCAGCGCGACCTCTTGATCTTGGAACTCGTCTCTGAGTGGCTTATTCACGATTCAGTTTCTCGTCTAGACATTGCTTTAATTGTGCTTTTGCTCGTTGCATCAGGTTCTTTGCTCCATGCTCGGTGATGCCTAACTCCTTCGCGATATGTTCCCGAGAGGCATCTTCAGTAAATCTCAACTTCAATGACAACTGAGCCCGAGCCGTCAATCGACTAAAGCAGTCGGCGAGTCGATCTGTTAAGTCGTTGCCGCTCGAATCAGCTCCTGCCCACCTCAACCACTGGGAATCCAATAGCTCCAGCTCACTAGTAACCGTCATTTTTTTTTGCCGTCGCTTGTACGAAACCAACAAATGGTACGCTACGCGGCGTAGGTAACTCGTTGTTGCATTGGAATTAACTTGAACAAAAGGTCGACGTAAAACGGCGAAAAAAGTCTCTTGCGTCAAATCATCTGCCAAGGACTGGTCGCATCCAATTGCGCGCAGATACCTCCATACCCCTGCTTGATGTTCAGCAATCAATGCCGAAGCATCAAGGGTTGAATCTGTTTTCGACGAGTTCAGAGGCTGAGCGCTCAATACTTCTATCCAAAAAGGTCCTTAATAACTTTTCCGCTATTGGCTATTTTCATCGGCCTTCCGTTGCGACTGGTAAAGGTCGTTTCCAAAGAAATTCCCAAAGCATGGCAGACCGAGGCCATCAAATCCTCAGAGGAATAAGGTTCGCCAACCACTTCGGTCCCTTCCGCATTTGTAGCACCAACGGCTTGGCCCCCTTTAATACTTCCACCTCCGACGACTACACTCCAAGCTCTCGCCCAGTGATCTCGCCCAGCTTCCGCATTGATTCTCGGCGTCCGAGAAAACTCACCCATCCAAACGATGCAAGTATCCTCGAGCAGTCCTCGTTGGGATAAATCCTCAACCAACGCGCTCATGGCTTTGTCCAAAACAGGCAACCGGTCGTTCTCCAACGTTCGAAAGATTCCTTGGTGATTGTCCCATCCACCCAAGTCCACCTCAGCAAAGGGCACGCCAGCCTCCACGAGGCGGCGTGCGAGCAAACATCCCTGTCCAAAGTTGTTTTTTCCGTATCGTTCCTTGGATTCCTCTGGTTCCTTTTCAACGTCAAACGCTTTCATCTGAGCACTCGTCAACAAATCAAACGTTTTCCCTAAAACTTTGCGATGATCCTCCAGAACGCTCCCTCGTTTCTGTGCAATAAACGAATTCTCAATCGTCTCCAACGCGATTCTTCTTTGAGCAAGTCGATCGTTTTCCAGTTTCATCTCAAGGTTGCGAATACGACCAGTGCTTGAAACGCTAAAAGGAGCCCAAGACATTCCTAGGAAACCGGGGCCTTCGCTAGCACCACCAATCGAAACAAAAGGCGGAATCTCCAACCCTGGACGCTGTGAAGCCACTTCGTGTGCGATAACAGCCCCGTAGCTTGGGTAGTCGACGTTCGCATCTGGAACATAACCGGTATGCATATAGTACCGCCCTCGATTGTGGTCGGCTTCTCGGGTACTCATCGAACGAACAATGCTCAAGTGATGCATTTGCTTTGCCATCAACGGCATATGTTCACAAATCTGTACATCACCGCTCGTCGAAATTGCTTTGAATGGGCCACCATTATCGGTCCCTGGTTTCAAGTCCCAAATATCCATGCTAGACGGCCCGCCACCCATCCAAAGCAGAATACAGGACTTGTGGTTGTTCTTAAGAGTTTCTGCATGAACTCTCAACGAATGCCCCAAGGACATCGACGAGCCAAGCAGTGCACTTGCACCGGCCATATGACTCAAAAAATGCCTTCGGTCCATTCCTACAGGATGTGCAAATCGAGACCACATTTTCATTTTCCTTTTTTATCTTTTGTTAAATAAGCCATTAGGGAAGCCCACGGCTAGCGCCTGCGGTTCACGTCAATGATTGAATATGAACTCGTTGCTATTCAAAATGGCCCACCACATATCTTGCAACATTCCGCCCACATCATTGCTTCTTGCTGCCAATAGCTTCTGCGCTATGCTGACTTCCTCTGGTCTTGCTCGACGCCCTAAACCGGCAATATACAAGTATTGAATCTTGTCTGCGACAGGACCCTTATTCTGAACCATTCCGTGCAACCAACTCCCCGCGTCGATCGAAATGGCCTCTCGAATAAGGTCACCGTTGAATAGCATCAGACTTTGGGGAATTGAGCCGTTGAAGGTCGTCGTTTCGTCTCCTTCGTCGGTTCCAAACGCAACAACGAACTGTCTCATCCAGTCCTCACGTTTTTTTTGCTGTTCTTCCAAGTTCCCTTTTCTGTTTGCCTTCGTCGCAACAGCCAGCGATTGAAACAGTTGTTCTGCATTCATTTGTCGCGTGTAAAAGTGAGAGAATTTAGGTGACTCACCAAGCGTTGGGTCGTCCGAGGCATTGTCCTTGGTGATCTTCGATGAAAGCTGGTAAGGCTGCGACAGCGTTATCCAAACGATCAACTGCTTAAGGTCATAGCTAGCCGCGCGGAAATCAGATGCTAGCTCTTCAAAAAGTTCCGGTTGTGTTGTTGGATTGTGCGGACCAAGATCGTCGATGGGTTTAGTAAACCCATAGCCAAGGAAGTGCGCCCACATTCGATTGACAATCGATTTATCCAAAAACGGACTCTCCATCATGAGCTTGCCAAGCTCGCTGCGTCGGTTGACTTGGCTTACATATCCACTCTTGCCGATTTCCGTTCCGTCCACGAAGGCAGGGTATGCGACTTTAGTCAAACCATTTCGCAATTGGTAGTAAATCTCTGCCTGCTCGGGGCGGCGGCCTTCGCCGGAAAAGTCTTGGTTGACCAGCTCGGCATAATCAACCTCACGGCGCGTCGATCCAGGAACATATCTCCGAAGCGCCCGCGACTGACGGAAGAATGCGTTGAACTCCCAAAACTTTTGCTGCTTCCACTGATTAAACGGATGATTGTGACACTGTGTGCATTGCACTTGCAGCCCCAAAAAAATGCGGGAAACAGCGGCAGTAGCTTGTGTCCCATTCTCTTCGTTAACCTTCATCACCAGGAAATTCGCAGCACCGTTGAATCCCTCGGTTCCTGGCTTGGTCGCTCCCGTTGCCGTAATCAATTCTATTGCCATTTCGTTGTACGGTTTGTTCGACGCAAAGCAATCTCGCAGATACTTTTGCATGCCTGCTCGGTTGATCAGGGTTCGATTTTCCATACCGCCATTCCGGCCAATTAGAATGTTCGTCCAAACGGTAGACCAATGGTTTGCATACTCCTCGGTATAGTGATCCTCGTTGAGCAGTCGATTGACAAGCACCAGCTTTTTGTCTGATGACTTGTCTTTGGCAAACTCAGCGAACTCGTCGTAGCTTGGAATACGACCGATGACATCGAGAAAGACCCTGCGGCACCACTTGACATCATCTTCGAGGGGTGAAGGCTTGATTTTATTGTCTGTCCATGAAGCAGTCATTGATGCGTTAATTTTGCCAACTTGAACCGGCAACTTGGCACGCCTGGAGTCCTTTTTCGTCGCTACGATTGCAGGTTCATCATCGGCAACTTGTGCCCACGAATGGCTAGTCGCTGTCATCAGCATCGCAACCCCTAAAATTCCGAAAGTACAGGCGGATTGAAAATGAATCGCAATAGTAAAAAAACGACACTTCTCGCGGATCGCCACCGACTGGTTCCAGGGCTCTGCCTTGGAACCCACTGACTTGCAGGCTCTGCCTGCCGAATCGTCAAGCATACGTGTTTCGCTTGCATTGC